>CASDRS010000006.1 GCA_949283255.1 uncultured bacterium
CCGAATTCTTTCTGCTTTAAATCCACCTTATAATATACAGGATTGAAAGATTGTGTACTCTCATTCCACTCAAATTTAGTAACTGTATTATCTCCTGCTACATCTACTTTTGTCAAAGAATAGGCACTTGGAGACACCACAGTGGAATTTGAACTATCTTCGGAGGAAATGGTGACATTATTTTGGTTTAAATAATCTAACGTTGGCACATATAATGGTTTTTTACTCATATCAACATCAGACAACTCAGCTGCTTGGGCATTTTGCACACCCAATGTCATACATCCTGCTAATGACGCTAACAGCAACACCTTTAAACTATCCGTTTTTTCTTTTGTATTAGCAGACACAACTTTGTCAGATTTTTGCAAAAACTTACTCGTCATCTCACAATCCTCGCATTGTTACTATTCATATCTAAGCACTTGTTTTTTGGGGTTTCAAACTACAGTATATTTTCTAATAATGATATATCTTTTAGATATCTTCTCTACTCATATTATATACTATTTTCGAAAATTTTCAAGTATTTTTTACATTTGTTAATATTTTTATTGATAAAATGCAGATAAAACTATTAAATAAATATCCATTATTTGAAAAAAAAATTTGTTTAGCTAAAATTAAGCTATGAAGGAAAGTGATATAGACAATATAGTAAAAGCTCTACAGGATGCAAAGCAACAACAAAGCGATTTTGTTAAACTTATGGACAGTTTTAACGACCCTTATCTTGTATTGATTGCCTGCATCCTTAGCCTTAGAACCAACGATAAGACTACATACCCAGCAACTTTAAGAATGCTAAAATTGGGAAAAACTCCTAAAGACTTTGCAAATTGCGATGAAAAAGAACTTGAAAAAGCAATTTATCCCGTTGGATTTTATGCGAATAAAGCAAAACAAATTATTCAATTATCAAAAGAAATTGTACAAATTGGAAGAGTTCCAGACACAATAGAAGAGCTTATTAAATTTAACGGAGTCGGAAGAAAAACTGCAAACTTAGTTATTGCAAGAGGTTTTAATAAGCCTGCAATATGTGTAGACGTACACGTACACAGAATTTTTAACAGAATCGGATATGTCAAAACAAAAACACCGGAAGAAACAGAATTTGCCCTTAGAGCAAAACTACCACAAAAATATTGGATTGACATAAATACACTCATAGTAACCCATGGGCAAAATGTCTGCAAACCGCAAAAACCAATGTGTAATATTTGTCCTATAAATAAATATTGTGATAAATTAATTTAAAATTATTTTAAAATAATAGCAAAAAATATTTTGCCCGTGTTTTATAAGAGCTAAGTAGAAAAAATAAAGGGAAAAATATGAAAATAGGTAATATTGTAAACAACTTTCGCAATTATAGAGCTCACAAGTCAGCAGTAAACGCAGAAAAGAAAATAGAAAAATATTTTCGCATCCACGACACTGATTTAGCAGGAGATTCTTTTAATCAGATTTATAATGCTAGAAGCGGCGTTGCTGAATATGCACGACAAAATAATGTATCTGTTGACGTATTTAATGCAAGCAAATATTACGAAGAAGACTATGACCTTCCAAGAGCTGCTCAAGATACCATTTCAGATAAATTGGAAGTTGTTGTAACAAACAGAAAAAACGGGAAAGCAAAAAAAGCTTTAATTGGCGCACAAACAGATGCTCTCTACCCTAAAGAATCTCAACATCATTTTGTAGTAAATATAGAAGGCGAAGATACTCAAATCACAAGAACAGGCTATCGCCACATTGAAGACAACTTTTTGAGAAACTTCTATAGATGCATTGAAGTACTTACCCAAAAAATCACTGGGAAAATTTAACGAATATAATTCGTGAAAAATTTCCCTATTGCTTTTCAAGCATTACTATGCGATAATTTAGCCATGAGTATCTAGTTAGACTGGAACTCTGGGTTAATGACATATCAAATAGGAGTGCAAGATGAGTAGTACAAATTCTCATAAAATTGACACAACTAAATTAGACGAAATAATTAACTCATATGGAGGTAAGAAATCTAATTTAATTGCAATTTTACAAAAAGTTCAGGAAGTGTATCGATACTTGCCTGAAGAAGCAATGATTTACATCGGGACAAAAATGGAAGGTCTATCCCCAGCAACAGTATATGGTGTTGCTACATTTTACGCCCAATTTTCATTAGAACCAAAAGGAAAATACGAAATAAAAGTATGTGACGGAACTGCTTGCCACGTTAGAGGCTCAATGCCTGTACTGAATGCTATTAAGGCAAGACTTGATATAAAAGACGGTCAACTGACTACAGATGACGGACTGTTTTCTCTTGAAACCGTAAGTTGTCTTGGAGCTTGTGGTCTGGCTCCTGTCGTTGTTATTAACGGAAAAGTTTATCCGCAAATGACATCAGACGCAATAAAAATAGTGTTGGATACCTTGTTGAAAGAGGAAAGATAATATGGAAAAAGCAGTTTTGAATATCGATATTAAAGCTGAGCAGAAAAAAGCTCAAGACGAAATAAAAAAGCAAGGCTTAAGAGTTTTGGTTTGTGCCGGTACTGGCTGTGTTGCAAACGGTTCTCTTAAAGTCATTGAAAAATTTAAAGAATTAGGTGCAGATGTATCTGTACTTACAGATTATGACAAAATGACAGTGGTACCTACAGGCTGCCACGGATTTTGTGAACAGGGTGTACTTGTCGTAATTCCTGACAAACACGTTACATATGTAAAAGTAAAAGTATCAGATGTTGAAGAAATTTACGAAAGCCACATCAAAAATAACAAGCCAGTAGAAAGACTGTTATATGTTGATCCAAAGACACATGAACGTGTAATGGACGATGAACATATAAATTTTTATGCAAAACAAACAAGAACAGCTCTTGCAAACTGCGGAAATATTAATGCTGAATGCATTGATGAAGCAATAGCTGTTAGAGGTTATGAAGCCTTATCAAGAGTATTGGAACAGAATGATCCTGACGCTGTTATTGCAGAAATCGAAAAATCAGGCCTTAGAGGTCGTGGTGGCGGCGGTTTCCCGACAGGAAGGAAATGGAGATTTACTGCAGCTAACAGAGGCGGAAAATCTTATATAGTATGTAACGGAGACGAGGGCGACCCTGGAGCATTTATGGACAGATCCGTTATGGAAGGAGACCCTCACAAATTGCTTGAAGGAATGGCAATTGCAGCATTTGCAATTGGCGCAGATGAAGGATATATATATGTCCGTGCAGAATATCCTCTTGCAATCAAACGTTTAAGAAAAGCTATCGCGGATGCAGAAGAAAGACATTACCTAGGTAAAAACATATTAGGCAGTGATTTTTCATTAACAATACACATTAAGGAGGGTGCAGGTGCATTTGTTTGCGGTGAAGAAACCGCTCTTATGGCATCTATTGAAGGTGAAAGAGGTATGCCTAGACCAAAACCGCCATTCCCTGCAAACAAAGGTTTATTCGGACGTCCTACATTGATTAACAACGTCGAGACACTTGCCAATGTTCCTGTAATCATGTTAAAAGGTGCAGATTGGTTTGCATCTTTAGGAACTGAAACTTCTAAGGGAACCAAGACTTTTGCCCTTACAGGCGAAGTTAACAATACAGGGCTTATCGAAGTTCCTATGGGTACAACTCTTCGTCAAATCGTATTTGATATTGGAGGCGGTATCAGAGGCGGCAAGAAATTTAAAGCTGTTCAAATCGGTGGACCTTCTGGCGGATGCTTGACCGAAGAACATCTTGATATTCCAATGGATTATGACAGCTTAATAAAAGCAGGAGCTATGGTTGGTTCAGGCGGCTTGGTTGTTATGGCTGAAGATACTTGTATCGTAGAAGTTGCAAGATTCTTTATGAACTTTACTCAACACGAAAGCTGCGGTAAGTGCGTTCCTTGCCGTGAAGGTACAAAAAACATGTTGAGAATTCTTGAAAAGATTGTAGCAGGCAAAGGTGAAATGAAAGATTTGGATACCTTGGAAGAACTTGCGAAATCAGTTAAAGAAGGTTCTTTATGCGGTCTTGGGAAAACAGCTCCAAACCCAGTTTTATCTACTCTAAAATACTTTAGAGATGAATATATTGCGCACATTAAAGACAAAAAATGTCCGGCAGGCGTATGTACAGCGATGAAGAAAATCGTTATTGTACCTGAATTATGCAAAGGCTGTACAAAATGTGCAAGAACTTGTCCGGTTGGTGCAATTGACGGTGTAGTTAAACAACCTCACCACATTAATCAAGAAAAATGTATTAAGTGTGAAGCCTGCTTAACTAATTGTCCGTTCAAGGCTATAGTATTAGAGTAACCCTAAAACAAACAATAAGGAATTAAAATTATGACAGATAAAAAAACATTATTCATAGACGGCAAAGAGGTTGAATTCACAGACGAACCTAATTTGCTTGAAGTTATAAGAAAAGCGGGGATGAATGTTCCAACATTTTGCTATAGACCAGATTTAACATCATTCGGTGCTTGCAGAATGTGTGTAGTAGAAGTGGAAGGCAGAGGTATTCAATCATCTTGTACAATGCCCCCTGAAGCCGGACTAAAAATTCATCTGAATACAGAAAAAACAAGAAGAATCAGAAGAACCGTGTTAGAGCTTCTTTTAGCAAATCACGACAAAAAATGTTTGACTTGCGAAAAGAATGGAAGCTGTGAATTACAGCAGTACGCTGAAGAATACGGTATTACAAATATCAGATTTCCTGATAAAGCATTAGAAGACTATTTGCCAGTAGATGACAGCAGCCCTTCTATCGTAAGAGACCCTAATAAATGCATTCTATGCGGTGCTTGTGTTAGAGCTTGTACAGAATTTCAAGGACATTCAGTATTAGGATTTGCAAACAGAGGTGCTAAAACTGTTGTTCAACCAATGAATGGAAGACCTTTAGGTCAAGTTGACTGTGTAAATTGCGGACAGTGTGTTGCAGTTTGTCCAACCGGAGCTTTGACAATTAAAGATGATACTGAAAAAGTATGGGCAGAAATTACAAATCCTGAAAAAACAGTTGTTGTACAAATGGCTCCTGCAACACGTGTTGCGTTAGGTGAAATGTTTGGGTTAAAACCTGGTATAAACGCTATCGGATTGATGAATGCAGCATTAAGAAAAATCGGATTTAATCTTGTATTCGACACTAATTTTTCAGCTGACTTAACTATTATGGAAGAAGCTACAGAATTTTTGGAAAGATTAAAATCTGGTAAAAACTTACCTTTATTTACTTCTTGCTGCCCAGCCTGGATTAAATATTTGGAAACACAACATCCTGAAATGCTAAATCATTTGTCAAGCTGTAAGTCTCCAATGTCAATGATGTCACCAGTTTTGGTAGATCTTGTTCCAAAATACTTCAATGTAAAAAGAGAAAATCTGGTAATAGTTGGAGTAATGCCTTGTACTGCTAAAAAGTATGAGTGCAAACGTCCTGAATTAGCAAGAGACGGCAGACCTGATACAGATTATGTAATTACTACAAAAGAACTTGGCAAAATGATAAGAAGTGCCGGTATTGACTTCAATGCTCTTGAACCAGAAGATCACGATTCACCATTTGGAGAATATTCGGGCGCAGGTACAATTTTTGGGGCTTCAGGCGGTGTTGCGGAAGCTGCAGTTAGAACTGCTTATGAATTTGCAACAGGAGAAGTTCTAAATGATGTAGATATCAAACAAATGAGAGGTACATCAAATCGTTCTAAGACTGTATCTCTTGATATCAAGGGTACAAAGGTTGTAGTAAGAGTTGTATCAACTCTTGTTGAAGCGGAGAAAGCTCTTCAAGAAATTAAATCAGGCAAAGCTGATTTCCAAATGCTTGAAGTTATGGCTTGTCCTGGAGGTTGTATCAACGGCGGCGGACAACCTACAAGCTGTGATGATTCTAAGATTAAACAAGAACGTGCAGAAGGGCTATACAAAGAAGATTCAGAACTTCCTGTAAGAAAATCTCATATGAACCCTTCTATACAAAAATTGTACCAAGAATATCTTGAACATCCGGGCTCTCATAAAGCACATGAGCTACTGCATACAGTATATACAGATAAATTTGCAGGATCGTACAAAGACGTATAATAAAATCAGATTATACAAACAAAAACAGCCCTTCAAAAGAGGGGCTGTTTTGTTTATGCCAAAACAGTTAATTTACTTTATTTACATTACCGTTTTTAAAATTACAATGAAAAGTATTCATAATATGTTTAGCAAACCTTACTACATTCTTCTTTGCCTTAACCATTTGCGACTTATTATAAAAAGAAAACAAAGTAAATTTTGATTGTAACCAAGACATTAAACCTTTTATCTGTGGAGGTTTTTCGCCATGCACAACCTTATGAATTTGATTAGGTGCAAACTTTCTAATAAGATTTGAATACACCAATCCCCCATTCTTTTTTAAGTAATAATCAACAGCAAAACTAAGCTCTGATTCTTTTGTAATTCCTATATTTTTCAACTTTCTAACAAGAGCAGCAGATTTTCGAATTGCAATATTGTGAAACATCTTATCTAAACCAGATTGTACAAAAAATAAACCCATCTCAACGGCAGCTATATCATACTTTGCTGCAAGAATATTAAAAATAAAAGCTTTTGCCAAAAATACGTTACAAATAGGATGCCAAATACGTCCAACCTTATTTCGAAAGAAATCTCTATAACCATCCCTACTCTGATATGGAAACATACTTATATCATAATTATTTACAATCTGTTTTATGCATTTCTTCTTAGTTTTGCTAATGAGAGGCTTTGAATAAGATGTATTTTTTGATGTAAAGATATTGGTTATAATCTTCTTGTTTAACTTTAACATTGAAATACCTATTTTCACACAATAATAAAAAGTTTATAAATTTTAAAAATTGCTGTTGATAAGGTAATAACAGCAAAAATTAACGTTTCTTAATGTAGAAATAACAAGAGTTTTAGAAAAAGAGATATGTAATAATTCGCAAACAAAACTTGAAAATTTTTTTTCATGCGATATGCTTTTAGTGTAGAAGATACACTTTTATGGCACAAATATAGATGGCGGTAAATATGACAAAAAGAAATGAAAATATTAGAAATATAGCAATAATAGCACACGTTGACCACGGAAAAACAACTTTGGTAGACTGCTTGTTGAAACAAGCAGGAGCTTTTAGAGAAAATCAACAAGTACAAGAGCGTGTACTAGATAGCAACGATTTGGAAAAAGAAAGAGGTATTACAATTCTTTCTAAGAATATATCCATTAATTATAAAGGTTGCAAAATCAATGTAGTAGATACTCCGGGACACGCTGATTTTGGCGGCGAAGTTGAACGAGTACTGGGCATGGTAGATGGGGCATTACTTATTGTAGACGCAGCTGAAGGCCCAATGCCTCAAACCAGATTTGTTTTATCAAAGGCACTTGAGCTTGGTTTAAAAATTATTGTAGTTATAAACAAAATAGACAAACCAGCTGCAGAACCTCTAACAGCTTTGGATAAAGTATTTGATTTATTTACAGAACTAACGGATAGAGATGATTTAATAGATTTTCCGTTCATATTTTCAAGCAGTCTAAACGGATTTGCAATCAAAGATCTTGAAGATGAAAGAAAAGATATGGTTCCTCTACTGGATTGCATACTTGAAAATATTCAACCGCCAAGCGGAGATGAAACTAAACCTTTACAGTTCCAAGCTACAACATTAGACTACAACGAGTATGTTGGAAGAATCGTAATCGGAAGAATCGCTAACGGAAAAGTTAAATCACAAGAACAGGTTTGTGTGGTACACGCAGACGGCTCTCAAGAAAGAGGCAAAATCACAAAACTATTTGGGTTCCATGATTTAGGCAGAATAGAAATTGAGGAAGCTTATGCCGGAGATATCGTTGGGATTGCAGGTTTTTCAGATATACAAATAGGCGAAAGCATTTGTGCTCTTGATAATCCGCAACCGCTACCACTTATACACGTTGATGAACCAACTTTGCAAATGAATTTTTCAGTAAACGACAGCCCGTTTGCAGGTACTGAAGGAAAGTTTGTAACATCAAGACAACTTAGAAAAAGATTGTATAATGAATTAGAAAAAAATGTAAGCTTACGTGTTGAAGACACTGATAGCACTGATGTCTTTAGAGTAAGCGGCAGAGGCGAATTACATTTAAGTATACTTATTGAAACTATGCGCAGAGAAGGTTTCGAATTTCAGGTATCAAAACCGGAAGTTATATATAAAACTATAAACGGGGAAAAATGTGAACCTTATGAAAACCTTATAATAGATGTACCTGAAGCCAATGCTGGAAGCTGTATTGAACGCATATCCAACAGAAAAGGCGAAATGAAAGACATGCAAAACAATAAAGGCAGAACACACATGACTTTCCATATCCCTGCAAGAGGCCTTATCGGTTTCAGAAGTGAATTTATAAGAATGACAAGAGGTGAAGGTATTATGTACCACACATTCCTCCACTACAGACCATACGCAGGCGATATTCCTCGTCAAAGAAATGGTTCTATTATAGCTTTTGAAGAAGGTGAAGCTATTCCATACGCATTAGCACAATTCGAAGACAGAGGAACTTTCTTTGTTACACCTAAAACAAAAGTATACAGAGGCATGATTATTGGAGAATGCAACAAGCCTCAAGACATTATGGTAAATATCTGTAAAACTAAAAAACTTACAAATATGAGAAGCGCAACAGCAGATGTAATGGTAACATTACAAGCTCCAAAGATCATGACATTGGAAGAAAGTCTTGAGTATATAGCAGACGATGAACTTGTTGAAGTTACACCTGAAAATATTAGAATCAGAAAAGCTGACTTAACAAGAAAAATTTATAACTAAGTAGTTTTTACTAAAACACACAAAAAGCTGAGAATATTAGTATTCTCAGCTTTTCTGTATTCCAAAATATAACAAATATAAAAATCTTTATACGGATATAAAGATTATGTAAGGAAATTCAAGTTCGTCAAATTTTGAATTATAATAATAATATAGGTTATAAAAGAAATAAACGGAGACATAAAAATGGAAAAAGTCACAGAAATTCTTACAGAATTAGAAAATGCAGATAACACAACAAAAAATGAATTAGAAAACAAATTAGTAAATTGCGGTTCTTCAATTGTTCCACAATTGGTTGATCAATTACAAGTTGTAAGAGGCGTAAAAAGAGGTGTTGTTGCTATGACTCTAATCAGAATCGGTGACGCTTCTATTAAATACCTTGAAAAAGCTGCTCACGATAACAAAGATTTTGAATGGGTTGCTGAATATCTAATCAGAGAAATCAAAGGCGACATTGCAGCTTAATGACAAGTATTTAGATAAAAAAGTCCGACAATAAATTGTCGGACTTTTTTTGTTTAATAGGTTATATATTAGTCGAATTGACCAACACATACTTTTCATATATAATAGAACAAGATTAGGAGATTAAAGGAGTAATTATATATGAGTTTACAGTCAGCTGAGCAATTTGAAGAAAACGGACAATATGAAGAAGCTTATGAAGAATACAAAAAGGTATACACACATAACCCAAATGACTTAAGCTTGCTTGCTCAACTGGGACATATGGCTGTTATGCTAAAAAAAATAGATGAAGCAGAAGAGTATTATCATAAAATGCTTTCACTTGACGCTACAAACCCAACAGCGTACGAACAGCTTATGGACATATATATTGATACAGATAAGTACAAATACTACGTATACAGAGGTAACTTGCATTCAATAGAACAAAAATACGAACACGCACTGCATGATTTTAAAAAGGCAGTAGCACATGCAGGAGATGACCACGAAGCAATTTCATCTGTAAGATTTATCATTGGTACGCTATATGAACAACTTGGCAACCCGACAAAAGCTATAGATGAATATTTGAAAGTTTTAGACTATGATCATTCTAATGAAGAAGTTTACGTAAGACTTGCAAATTTATATACATTGGATGATGCCATTGGCAGTGCTATTGAAACATTAGAAAGAGCGAGAAATGAAGGTTTTGATACGGACAGTATCTGTGAAAGTCTTTCTCAACTCTATTTAAGAAATAACAAGCCTGAAAAAGCAAAAGAAGTCACTAAAAACGAGTTGACAAAAATTAAATCAATGTTAGCTTTAGGCGAAACAGAAGAGGCTAAAAAAGCACTGGAGCAAGCCGAAGTAAAATATAAAGATAATGCTCAATTATATGCCTTAAAAGCTGAATATTACTATATAGAAAAAGATTTTGACAAAGCTTTGGAGGCTATCAAAAAATTCTCAGAATTGTCTCCAAACCATCCGTTGGTATTCCAGATGAGTGCATTGGTTTATGAAGCAAAAAATGATGAATATAACTCGACAGTAAACTGGGGTAAATACAACCTTGTAAGAGGTAATAAAGATATTGCAATAAATGAATTTTTGAATGCATACCAATTGAAAAATACAGACCCAAATCTTATTGCAAGCTTGGCAAATCTACTTGAAACAAGCGGAGACAAGCATCAGGCTATAGAATTTTACGAAAAACTTGTTAAACTAGAACCGAACAATCGCTCTGCTCTTGAAAAATTAGCAAAATATTGGGAAGATATGGGAGATTACAGGGCTGCTGTAGAATATTTGGAGATGTTGCTTGAAGCCGATAAGAGAAACTTTAATGCAATGAAAAAGCTTGCCTCATTATATGAAAAAATAAAAAATAAACCTCAAGCAGTTGAAATGTATAAAAAATACCTTCAAACAGCTCCACAAAATGATGAGTACAAACAAATTGAAAACAAACTTGCAAAATTAGAAAATACCGAACTTAAACCTGAAGAGGAAGAAGAAGGTTTGTTGGACAAAATAATGAGACTGTTTAATAAATAATTATTTTTCAATATAAACTTTAAGCTCAGTAATTTTATCCGCTAATTTAGAAGCACAACGCTCCAGACATGCAAGAACAACTCCCTCATCTTTAAGATGAGTTTTGCCAAACAGAGCGGGGTATTTTATGTTTTCAATAAATACTGATTTAAACTGATTTACTAATTCATAATCAAAATAATCAATAACCTTTAAATAGTTACACAAATACATATACAAATCACCCAAAGACAATCTTGCTCTTTGAACATGTTTCGATTTTATATATGTTTTAACCTTGAGTAAAAAGTCATATAAATTAGAATAAACCTCTAAAAGATTACGTTTTTTATCAACTAAATCAGAGGTGAAATATTTAATAGTTTGCTCATATCCGGTTTGATAAAGCTGTTCTCGTTTTTCATTAGAAATATTAAAATCAACAATATTCAAGTCCCCGGTATTAATCACAACATAGTCATATTTATCACACCCGCCATACAACTCTGTAATGAATTGAGTCCCTGTACATGTGGCATAACTATATATTGAGTTTAAATACTCAATAGTATTCTTATCCTTACCTTCAAAATTTCCTTCCAACCTGAACTCCAGAATTCTATCTTTTTTTGGCTGTAAATTTTTAGATAATTTCCACATCGGGACACTCTTTTGCAAATCGCCGTCAACCAATACTCTGTTGTTATACTCAACAGGTTTCATTAACCCAGGCATACTACAAGAAATACGAATAGCAGTGGCGACTTCAAAATCAGGTGTCTCAAATTTTGAAAATTCTTTACATTCAAAACTTGAAAGATCAGTCGTTATGACAACTAAATCTTTATCTAAATCATTAAATGTAACAGCTTTATGTGTTCCTTTTTTATAAGAATCACCATAATATTTTTTTTCAATTAAATCTCTTATCCAATCAAGGAAAACTTCGCCCTTACTCAATGCAAACTGAGGTCCTAATGCAAATTGCAGATCCTTAAACAACTCAAAATTAACCTGCATAATAGCATCACTAATTTCATCAGCATTGTACCCAACAGCAAGCAAACCTGCAAAAATCGAACCTACAGAAGAGCCCGCGATAAGATTAAAAGATACGTTTAGCGTTTCTAGAGCTTTAACGGCACCACAATAAGCAGTCCCCCTTATCGCACCGCCGCCAAACAATATCGCATAATTTAATTTACTATCTTCATTCATATTATAATTATACAAAAATTAAAATTTTATGTCTGTATCAAATAGAGTATTTTTATAGTATCTGATATCTTCAGTAGGCTGTTTATAAGATTTTCTTAAATCTTTTTGTCTTACAAACACTGCAAAATACTCAGCGTCATAAACATCTACCCAGTCTTTTGTAATCTTTAAAAATTTATAAACAGGATAATACTTTTCAATAATCATAATATCAGGCGGATATTTTTTCAAAACATCATCCCAACCCGGTTTTAGCGTATAGAATTTATCTAACAACGGAACAAGGTCATCATTATAAACTTCCTCATACCTTCCGTCCATATAAATTAAATTTTGCGGATATAATTTATAAGAAACGAAACTACCGAGTCCAAAATTCACAAGAACATTTCCACTTAACTTGTTAACTTTGATAAATTCGACTTCTTTATGAGGATACGCAGCAATCCCAAGAGGAATATCATATTTTTTTATCACAAAACTGAATAAGCAAACTCCAAGCAGCAACCAACAAACTAACTTATCCGTCCAAACAGGAATTTTGTTACTAACTATTGAGTCAAAATCTTCATAACACAAAGCACTCGCAGCTATCACAAAAAACGGAAGTAACTTAACATGCTGAATTGCCAAAAATAATGTTACAAGCAAAACTATATATTTTGCCTTATCTAAGTTCTTAATGCCATCCAGTTTTAACTTCCAAACTTCCAAAACTACTATAAGCAACATAAAAATTTTAAATGGAATCTGTCTGAACAAATGAAATTTAGAAAACAGCCCCCACCACTCTGCAACATGGGTTCTTTGCATAGTATTTGCCATAAGCAAAAACTTTATATACTCCCACCCCCAAGGATTAATAATTAACACCCCAGAGCTGATAATACCTGAAATTACAAAATGCTTAAATGGCTTCTTATCCAATATTTGAGCCATAACATACATAAAAATAAGACCTAACCCGGAAACAACACCGCCATGGAGATTATTCCATAATATAGTTAATATCGGCAAAACATAAAGGAGTTTATATTTGCCTTGTCTTGATAATTCAAGAATATAAAGAAAAATTGTAAAAAACAAAAAACTAAATAAATGGCACCTAATAGGACTACCTAAATTAGCAGCCAAAGCAATTATCGGGAAAATATAAAAAACAATATTACAAGGAGCCTTAACACCTCTTGCTTTGATAATTTTATATATAAAGAAAAATATAAAAAAGCTTATAACAGTCTGCAATATAATCAAACTGTAAGGCCCAAAATGCTTAAGAAAAAAATAAAAAACAATACCCGAACCGTATTCATGATCCCACCAAGTATGTGTTGGAGTATAAGATAAAAAGTCAGTCTTAAGCACCTGTCCGCCATCTATAACCCCCATCCCAGCAATAAGTCTCGCCCACAAGTCAAAATCAAACATTGGCACATTTGCAGTAATTATAAATAACAACAAAAAAATTGTTACAAAAAATAATGTCAGTTTTAATGCTCTCATAGAACCGATTATAACATAAACATGCTAGCTGACATCTTTTGGTAAGTAATCCTGCCAGTGTTCATCCAGATTTTTTATAAATTTATGAGCATCCAAAACATCATCCGAAGAAATTGGATCCAGACCGTTTTGTACTTCTAACGGCAACTCATTTGGATCTTTAACCTCAATATTATTAATACCAACAAACGCAACGCCAAAATTTTTACCACAATTATGGCAAACCAATTGAACTACAATCAATCCCTCTTCACGCCTTTTAATATAAATAGAATCCTCATCAAATTCTGATCTACATTGTGAACAGCATAGATTTGAAAATAAGACTTTCAACTTCTTTTTCATACTCCCTCCATTATACTATCATTAATAAATACACAAAAGAATTCTTAATCTTTCTTAACATAATACACTTTTATTATTAGACAGACAAATTTTCAAGAACAGCCTCTATTCCGCTTCTTGATTACTTTTCTACATATTCAAATAAAAAATCTAATTAATATTTATGATTTTTTTAAAAAAGTTGTTACATTTTAATAAAAAAATGGTATAATATAAGTGTAATGGTCTTAATTAATACATGAAAAACTTAGGAGGTTTATCATGGAAGCTATTAACTTAATCTTATTTGGTTTCATTGTTTATGCAGCTCTTATCGTAGTACCGAGCATCTGGGAAGAACTTACTACAGAAAGCTAATTAGCAATTATGCCATAAATTTGAGAGTATATAGTGTGATTGTTTTTATTTAGAAAATCGCCGGATAGGAGAGTTTAAGTTCAATAAAGTGTTAATAATACGTTTAATGAAATTAAGCGTTAGTTTGGTGTGCAAAATTTTAGCTGTTTAACACTTCAGTAACACATTCCTTAGCGATATCAGTTACAAAATCTAAAGTATCTCTCTCAATAATAAGCGGAGGATTGAAGTAAATTACATCACCTAGAGGTCGGAGTATTACGCCTTTTTGCAAAGCTTTTTTGTATATTTGGTAACCAATACGAAGCTTAGGGTCAAATGGTGTTTTACTAATAGGGTCTTTAACCAGTTCTATTGCATTTATTAGACCAATAGAACGAATTTCGCCTACATTTTTAACACTTGAGAACTTCTCGTTTAATAAGGCATTAAAATATACCGCATTTTTATTTGCGTTTTCTAAGACTTTACCATCACTTAGGATATCCAAAACTGCATTTGCGGCAGAACAAGCCAAAGGATTTCCGCTATAAGTATGAGAATGCATAAAAGCTTTACCGGTATTATAATCATCATAAAAAGCATCATATATTTTTTGAGTTGTTACAGTAATGGACATTGGCATATATCCGCCAGTAAGCCCCTTCGATAAACACATAATATCAGGAGCAACTCCAGCATGATCAAACGCAAACATTTTTCCGGTTCTGCCATACCCTGTAGCAATTTCATCCGCTATCAATATAACATCATACTCATCACACAACTTTCGCAACTTTTTAAGATAAAGCGGCGGATAAATCTTCATCCCCGCAGAACCCTGCAACAAAGGCTCAACAATCATAGCACAAGCATCATGACCATACTGCTCAAAAGTCTTTTCAGCTTCAGCAAAACACTCGCAACAACAATTTCCGCGAGTTTTTCCGTAAGGACAACGATAGCAATCAGGAGCTTGCACTCTTACAACATCCATCAACATCGGCCTGTAAATTTCTGAGTACAAGTCAACCCCGCCAACGGAAAGAGCTCCGACAGTTTCTCCATGATAAGCATCCGTTAATGTGATAAAGCGCTTTTTATTTGGCTTTCCTGTCTGATAATAATATTGAAAGCTCATTTTTAAAGCACACTCAACAGCTGCAGATCCATTATCCGAAAAATTAAATTTGCATAACCCTTTAGGAACTACATTAATTAATTTTTCACACAACTCAATAGCTCTTTTGTTGGAAAAATTGGCAAAAATAACATGCTCCAACTCATCAACCTGTTTTTTTATGGCCGCATTAATTACAGGATTACAATGCCCCAAAAGATTACACCACCAAGAGCTGATAACGTCAACGTACCTTTTTCCTTCAGTATCGTATAAATAAACACCTTTTCCATGATCAATAACCATCGGTGGAAGAGTTTCATAATCTTTCATCTGTGAACACGGGTGCCAAATATACTTCAAATCGCGTTGTGACCAGCTTTCCATTTATATCTCCTTAAATACGTCAGGCGAAATACTCAAATCCGTCTGTCCATTCTTAACTGTTGCTATAACCTTAACTCCTGTTAGATTTTCAATTTGCAATAAATTATCTCTTTGCATCAAATCTTTTTCATCATAATTATTAAGAATAACACCTCGTACACTAATATTTTGACTGCGAGCATAATCTATGGTCAAAACCGTAGAATTTATTGTACCTAATGAAGCTGAAGCCACAACTATAATATCAAGCCCAAGAGCTTTTATAACATCAGCTATCATCAACTTATTTTCGCCAAGATTAAACGGGCAAACAATTCCCCCTGCACCCTCTACAATCATATAGTCATACTTTGAAGAAATATCCTTAAAATCACTTAAAATTTTTGGCAATTCAATAGGCACCCCCTCTAGCTGAGATGCCAAATGAGGAGATACAGGCTCCTCAAACATATAGGATAAACATTTTTGAGGTTCAAGACTAACCCCTGCAAAATCAAGAACAAACTTACAATCACCCGGTACCAACTTATCTCCTACTCTTACAGCACCACTCAAAGCAGGCTTATAATACCCGACATTTAAGCCTAAAGCTAAAAGATGCTTTAAAATTAGCGCTGAAATATAAGTTTTTCCAACATCAGTTCCGGTAGCTGTAATAAAAATTCCTTTTTTCATACTATCCTCTCACTCTTTAAAAGTTTACTTCTAATAAAAAATAATTTCAATAAAAAACGAGCGGACAATTTGTAATCCGCTCGTTTCGATTAATATCTGAAATTTTATTTAGAAGCCTACAATGCGCCTCCGCCACCATCATTAAAGTAATCATAATGACGAATATCATCATAGTTGTTAGTAGGCTCTGGAGGAGGTGGAGCCGGTTGAGGAGTAGGCTCTGGTTTCGCCTTAACCTCTGTATGACGGCTTCTCAAAAGCATATCTAAGTTTGGTTCCATCGTTAATTCAAAGTGGAAACGACCAACTTTTCTATCCTGATCGAAGTAAGTACTGTTGATTAAAGGATAGCCCCAATATAAACGAGCACTTAAATCACCAGGCAACTGAACTCTTAAGCCCATACCAACTGATGCCATGAAGTAAGACCCTGAGTGGCCCGAACCTCCACCAACACCATATTGATATTCATCAACCTGAGGGAAAATACCACCAACGTCGGCAAATACTGCACCTTTTACGTAACGACCGATAAATGGAATTTTTTCTCCGCTTCTTGGACTTGTTATCTGTCTAGGTAATAACGGGAACATAAGTTCAGCACTTGTGAAGAAACCGTTTTTACCAATCATAGAACCTTCAGCATAACCTCTTACAGTAGCTAAACCACCAGCTTGGAATTGATCGATGTAAGGAATATATTTATTATTAGGAATAACCTGATAGTTACCTCTCAATTGACCGATTATACCGTGAGAGAAATCATGCAATCTGACAGCGCCACCGAAAATCTTAAAGTAGTTAGACTCTTTACCAAATAGAGGAGCTGCATAACCAACACCTTGGTTCAAATACCAAATACCATATTTAGTATCTTTTCTCATATTTAATGCTACATCAATACTTGTAACATCATCAGTACCAAGATCTTGTTTACCTAAGCCTAAACCAGGGAACAATCCGTCAAGATTCATAGAAGATGTTGCTCGTTTGTAATTCAAAGCAGCATAACTCTTCAATTCAAATCCAGGTTTTCTGATTAAAGGTTGAGTATAGTACAAAGAATATGTATACGCTCTACTTTTCAAATCTAATGGAGAATAAGGTCCATATTTAATCTTAGCAATAGTAGAACTAAACATAAAACCTACACGACCGTCTTTACTGTTAACCGGGAAGTTATAATCAGCAAATGGGCTAACAGAACCACCAGAGAAGTAAGTACCTAAGCTTAATCTGTCTCTGTGGCCAAATAAACTGTCAGCAGTAATCATAGCACCACCACGGATACGGCCTGTAGTGTAACGACCTGCGTTATCCATCATACCTGTAATATGGAAAGGAATTTTTTCATGAGCTTTCAACTCAATATCTGTTGTTCCTTCCTTTTCACCGGCTTTAAGGTTTGCTGTCAAAGCAACACCTTCATTGTAACGGTTAAAGTCCATGATATCTTTTTCTAATTCAACGATATCAAATAATTCGCCCTCTTTTTGAGGCATACGGGATGTGATATATCCGGTTTTTGTCCAACGGTTCTGCTCGACAGTAACATTACCAACTTTACTTTCAATCAATTCTATACGAACATTACCGTTTTGAACGGTTTGTTCAGGTAAAAATGCACGAGCAGTAACAAACCCACGTTCCGCATATATATTATTAATTTGTTCAACGACCTTTTTTAAATCAGAGATGAAGACATTTTTTCCGACCAAAGGACTAACAATTTTATTGACTTCTTCTTTTGTCAAAATTTGAGAAGGTGAAACTTCTATAGAATTAACATAAATACTTTGAGTATCCGCACCTTGAATACCACCCTGCATGTATCCGTTATTCGGTGAATAATCGCTTACAACATCTTTATTTGCAGGATTGCCTTCTCGTCCATATTCTGAATACTCTTGATATTGTTGATTAGCATCCTGCTGAAATCTATTATTTTTCAGTGCATCTTCCTCATGGCGATAATTCATACCACCCTGCATCTGCAGAAGCTGTAAGTCTTGCTGACTAGGCATTCCATACTGCACTCCACCAGTTGCACCTCCAAAATTAGACACATCGGATGCCGATACCGGTATAGCAACAGCTAGGAACGCACATATTCCAAGGACTGCTTTTACCAGTTTCATACTTTTAGTTTTCTTTTCCATTATACACCTTCAATTTAGTAATTAATCTTAACACCTATCGGTATACCACAATTATCATTGTGAAACTTAGATACAGTTATAAAAACAGTTTCTAAACTTTTATTGCTTTTTTTTTACAAAAATTTACAAATTAGCAAATTATTGTCTTCACCTGATATTATTATATAGGATTTCACTATCATTGTAAAGGAACTTATAAAAAGTTCACATTAAAGGATGACAAACTAACCAAAAAATCATACAATAATATTAGGAGCGTTTTGAGTTTGTATTCGAAACAGAGAAGGAGAGATAAAATGAATAACAAAATTAAACTTTTAGCAATCGGTATTGCAGCTTTTGCACTTGGCTTAGGTGTAAACAACTTTGCAATGTCAGACGTACCTGCTAATTTTAAAGTTGCTGTAGTTGATGTACCTCAAGTTGTAGCATCTTCTGCTCAAGTACAAGCTTTAAAGAAAGAACAACAAGCTAAAGCTCAAGATGTTATCAAATACATCGAAAAAGCTCGTAAAGATGTAGCTGCTACTACAGATGAAAAAAAGAAAAAATCGTTAGAAGAAAAATATAACAAAGAATTAGCTACAAAAAGAGAAGCTATTGAAAAGGAATATACAACAAAGCTTCAAGCAATAGACAAAAACATTTCTGAAAAAATAAACGAAAAGGCTAAAGCCGGAAGCTATAATGTAGTATTAGCTAAAGGTGTAGTTCTATACGGCGGCGATGACATTACTGCTGACATTGTAAAAATGGTAAAATAGAGCTGAACATAGAATAAGATAAAAAGTTCGACATTTAAATTTGTCGAACTTTTTTATTTTAGTTAATTTTTATCACATTTTAACAACAGGTTGATAAATTTTTATCTGTTTTTTGTATAATTAAAGTCGTATATCAGATAATGCTAGAGGTTATATGGATAGATTTTTTGGAATTTTTGGGATTATATTTATATTTTTAATAGCTTTTTTAATGTCAAACAACAAAAAAGCCATTAATTACAAAACTGTAGGAATGGGATTTTTATTACAAATATTTCTTGCACTTTTTGTATTCAAATTTCCTCTGGGAAGAGCTCTATTTATGAATCTTGGTATGTTTATCCAAAAAATATTGGATTTTGCAAAAGAAGGCGGAGCTTTCGTATTCGGACCATTAATTGATAATTTTAAACTTGAAGCTGTTTTTAGTTCGGGTGCAAACATTTTTGCTCTACAACTTATCTGTTCACTAATATTTATGATGATTCTTGTAAATATCCTTTATTACTACGGAATAATGCAAAGAGTTGTCCCTCTTTTTGGAAAAGCTATGAATAAACTAATGTCCGTAAGCGGAGCTGAGGCATTATCTAATGTTGCCAGTGCTTTCGTAGGTCAAATAGCCGCTCAAATTATGATACGTCCATATTTAGCAAAATTAACTCGTTCTGAACTCCTTGCATCTATGGCAGGAAGTATGGCATGTATTTCTGCAGCCACAATGCCTATTTATATTGGGATTGGAATTCCTGCTCAATATTTACTGGCTTCATCTATCATGGCAGCCCCAGGAGCATTGGTCATATCAAAGATTATGTATCCAGAAACTCACACTCCAGAGACAAGTGAAGACTTTAAAATAACATACAGTAAGAGAAAAAAGCCATATATCAATGTATTTGATGCGATTTCAGCCGGAGCTTCAGAGGGAATGAAGGTTGCCATAAACGTTGTTGCAATGATTCTTGCGCTAGTTGCACTTGTTGCGATGATTGATTGGTTTTTGGGCGGACTTGGAAATTTTATTGTTAAATACATTCATATCAATTTTGCAAGTTTTGACCTAACTCATTTATCACTAAAAATGATTCTCGGTAAAATTTTTGCAATATTTGCATTTCTAATGGGGGTACCTCTACACGAAGCAACTACGGTTGGAAGCCTTATGGGCACAAAACTTGTACTTAACGAAATGGTAGCTTATGTCGATTTGACTAACCTGCCTACTCAGTTATCAGCAAAAAGTTATCTTATCGCAAGTTTCGCTCTATGCAGTTTTGGTAACTTCGGATCAATCGCTATCCAACTTGGAGGTATCGGCGAACTTGCTCCAAACCAAAGAAAAAACTTGGCAAGACTCGGCGTAAGAGCGCTTATCGCAGGTACTCTTACATGCTACATGTCCGCAGCTATTGTTGGAATTTTATTTAACTAGCAGAAACTAAAAAACTTATTAAGACAGTTACTTTATATACATACAATCGCCATAAGAGAAAAATCTATATTGATTCTCTATGGCGTCTTTGTAAGCTTCAAAAATAAAATCTTTACCTGCAAAAGCACTTACTAGCATCAAAAGAGTAGATTTTGGCAAGTGAAAGTTCGTGATTAATTCATCTACAACACCAAATTTATAAGGAGGATAAATAAAAAGTTCAGAACTGTCTCTACATGCCTTTATCTCACCAAATTTCTGATAAGCTGTTTCCAAAGTTCTAACAGAAGTTGTCCCAACCGCTACAATCTTTTTACCTAAAGATTTAGCCTTATTAATCTTTTCTGCTGCCTCCTCGGAAATCTCGAATGTTTCTGAGTGCATCTTATGCTCTAACACATTTTCACACTTTACTGGCCTAAAAGTACCCATCCCGACATTTAAAGTAATATATGCAATGTCAATTCCTTTTGCCTTAATTTTTTCCAAAATTTCTTGAGTGAAATGTAATCCAGCAGTAGGAGCCGCAACAGAACCCTCATCTTTAGCATAAACCGTCTGGTAACGCTCAATATCAAGCTTTTTCATATCTTCACTAACGAGTTTACGTTCAATATAAGGAGGTAAAGGTACATGACCATACTTGTGTAAAACATCTAAAACATCTGCATCACACAAAAGTTCAACTACCCATTCACCATCGTCTTCTTTTTTTTCTAGAACTTTAATACGTAATTCTTCACTTACATCAATAAAAGTTCCAACTCTTACACGCTTAGAAGGTTTTATTAAAACATCCCAAACATGTTTATCATTATCTAACGGATTTAATAATAAAACCTCTATCTTAGCACCGGTTTCTGCTTTTAGGCCATATAACCTTGCAGGAAGAACCTTAGTATTATTTAATACAAGAAGAGAATCCTTATCAATAAAATCGATAATGTCATAAAAATGCTGATGCAAAATCTTATGATTTGCTCTATCTAAAACCATCATTTTAGAGTTTTCTCTTTTGTCTGCAGGGAACTGAGCTATCAATGACTCAGGCAAATCATAATCATATTCACTTAATAACAACATTATTTATCTTCTTTCGTAACATTTTTAGCATTAGCAAGATCAGCATCTGTAACTCTTGCACTTTTTGCAGCTTCCTCAGCATCCATCTGCTTATTAACAATTACAGTTTGAAGAACCTGAACAACGTTACTTACAATTAAATATATAAATACACCGGCAGGAATAGGTATCATTATGAATGTTGCTATTATCATAATAGGCATGAATGTACCCATAGATTTCTGAATTGCCTGCTGAGTAGGATCCATATCTTTCATGTTCTTATTATTCGTAGCCATTATAAGCTTTTGAGACAAGAACATTGTCAACGCAAAAATAACAATTAAAGCCAAAACATCCCAATGGAAAGCTTTCTGAATTTCTACAGTAGGAATAGATGCAACAAGCAAACTATCTGCTCTATCAAAAGTTACATTTTCATTTTCTTTTGTATTTATATCTGTAACATTTATTTCAGCCTTAGTAATCTTATCAAGCTGACTAAATTTTAAATCTAAATGATCCAAACTCATTTTTAAATCAAGTTTTTCACCGGGAACGATATCTCCCTGAACCTCTAGAGCATTCTTAGGTTTTGTAATCTTAACATTTTCAAGAACCTCATCACCCAAATATACTCTGGCAGTTTTTCCAGGAATAAATACATCATATTTTGATGTTCCCATTTTCCCGTCATTTGAAATTCCTGCACTTGCTCTTAGGGTTGTATCCAATCTGTTAACAAACAAGAACTTTGAATTACCGGCAAGTGAAATGAATTGAGGACTCATTAAAGCTGTATACAATAAGATGAAAATAGGCATCTGAATTAACAAAGGTAAACATCCGCCCATAGGGTTGAATTTATGTTCTTTATAGAATTCCATAAGTTTTTGTTGCATAACTTGCGGATTACTTTTATATCTATCCTGAATAGCCTTCAACTTTGGCTGAAGCATTTGCATAGTACGCATATTTCGCTGCTGCGACACATTTAAAGGCCAAATAGCAGCTCTCATAATCAAAGTTAAAGCTACAATAGCCATCCCATAACTACCAACATACGCAGCAAGAAGTTTTAATAACTTAATGGTTAAACCTACAAAATCCAATTTCCCTAATCCTCTTATTTATTCATAAATCTAATACTCTATATAAGTTATTATAAAAACACCCCTAAGTCAAGAAAAGGTAAATAAAAAAAGAACCTCATAAGAGGTTCTTTTTAAATGGTCGGGATGACACGATTTGAACGTGCGACCCCCTCGTCCCAAGCGAGGTGCGCTACCAAGCTGCGCCACATCCCGATGGTTTTGTAACGCTATTCACGCTACTTCCGAGTTATCGGCTACAAGAGTTATTTTATGTTAAACATTTCAGGAAGTCAAGCCCGTTTATAAAAATAGGTTGAGAAAATTTTCTCAACCTATTTTTATTATAAATATCTCATTGACTTATGCTGCTTGTGATTGTAAAACTTGAGGTTTCAAAACCTTTAAATCAGCAAATACTTTTGCATATTGAGCCATTGGTCCATCTTGAACTAACCAAGAGAAATCATTTTTAAATGACTTAGTCATCATTTGTCTAAATTGCTCTTTGTTGTTAAATACATCCAAGGCTCTACCCATAGCCTCTGCAAAATATTTCTTATTTTCACCAATTACAGCTTCTTTTGAAGGTGTATCCGGCTTAAATTTAGAGAATATAGCGTCAACTCCGTCAGTTAGACCTGAAGTCAAACCACCTGTCATATTTACGATAGGAATTGCACCACTCCTTACGACAAATTGCTTATGAACTAATCCGCATGGTTCAAACCAACTTGACATGATTGAATAATCTGACATCAATTTACAAGCATCATATCTGCCTGGTTCTGAGAACAAGTTTGCAAACACAATTCTCTTTGCTGCAGCTTCGCCGCCTAATTCTGGACTGCTTGCGACTTTACGTTTAATCTCAAGAAGCTTATCTATATATGCTTTAACGCCATCACCCTGAGCATAGAATACAGGATAATTTCCATCAGGAAATTTACGAGATCTCAACATTTCTTCAATTGATTCTGCAAAGATATCAAGACCTTTTTGGTCAACAATACGACCTGCAGTTGATACAATCATTGTGTTCTCGTTAACACCTGTCAAATCCGTCATCTCTTGCATAGACAACTTCATCGGGTTCTTCGGATCTTTAACATCTGCAATAACTCTGTCTAAAATAACTTTCTTGTTGTGATTGTGCCATTCAAGAACATCATCACCTTCCTTATAAACTCTCAAAGAATTATCCGGAAGCGCAAGTTGTTTTTCTAACGTACGAGCTACTTCTGCTGTCAATTCATTGTTTACCCTGTCACATCCGTTTGTAATACCGACGATCGTTTTCTGCCCGTTCAACATTTCAGAATGATCAGATGCCCATTTTCTTAACCTAAACAATTCAAAGTTTTCACGACCATATACGCCTTGAGTTGCGATTTCTTCCATATACTTGTCTGATACAGGAATAATAGTATCTGAATATGCTGTAGCCATAGTCTGAGGGTTTACACACTCGCCGTGCATCAAGCCGTTCCAACATTTTGCCGGTAAACCTGCCTCATTTGCAGCCTTCATTGCAAACTCATCAGCTGCCTTTTCTGCTTCAGTTAATGGTTTATTTGCATTCTTCTTTTCCATTAACAACTTACAGAACACATCAGGATTTTCTTTAACATTTTTAGATACATAACTTTCAAGTGCACATTTATATACATCAGGCATATAAGCATTTTCTACGATTTCTGCAGCATGCTCGCCGAACAAGATGTTCAATAATTTTGAATTTGAATGTGCAGTTTGTCCTGACAATCTTGCATTATGTAATATTGTAACAACCGGAGTATTGTAAAGCTTGTCAGCTTCTTTCTTACTCAATTCACCTGTTACATCCTTAGCCTTAGTCAACAATCTCATCATTGCAGATATACCGCCTGTGTGCCAATCATTTCCAATAATTAAATCAGCACCAAGTCTTTCATTTGTATATTCATGACTCTTAGATAAGAATTCATAGAAGAATTTGTCAAAGTATGCAAATCTTTCAGATTCACCTGAATTAATTGTCTTGTTATCATAAATAGTTTTTGCTTCACCATCAAAACGAGGCCCTTGCATTTCGAATTTTTCATTCTTATAGAATATACCATCAAATGAAACTCTAGCTTTGATATGACCATCACCGTCACCTACCAAATCTATCAAACCTTGCTTCCACAAGTTACCGTTTTGAGTTTTGAATTCCGCTTTCTTATCTTCAAGAGGTTTTCTTATAGACTTAACCTGTTCTTTTATAGAATTAATTTCTGACGCAATATTTGTTCTTTCTTCTGCAGATATATTTTCAGTTAAACGTTTTTCTTTTTCTGTAATCTGTGCCTCTAATGGTGCAATATCCGCATTAATTTTATCTCTTAAAGGCGCAGTATCCGCATAGAACTTGCGATATGCTTCTTCATAATTTTGAATACTCTTGTTATATGCTGCCAAAGTATTTGCATCTAAATAACTTCTCAACAAGTTATAATCAACATCTTGTTTGATACCTTTAGCCATATAAACATCAACATCTTGAACAGTACGCATCATGTCATCATAAACAGGAATCTTAGCAGAAGCAATTTTCTCTAAATTGCCTACAATAACTTTATCACTTCCGTTCGGACCTGCGAATTTAGAAACCCAATTATATTTACCGTTACCAAGAGCATTAAGTGCATAATTTGTAGTTGATACACCGTTTTTATCTGACTTATACAATATTTCACCCAGATACATCGGCATATCTAAAACCAAACGAACATTTTGTTTATTATTTATAAATGCGCCTAAATTTGCAATAACTTCTCTAGGAACATCTGCCATACCACCGGTCTTAGCAAAACCGTTAAATTCTGCGGTTGGAACTCTTATAGTAATATTATCGGAAGGAAGCATATTTGAACGATCAATCAAACCTAACATTCTTCTTGAAGATTCAGTTCTTAATGCATGCTCTAATTCTCCCGTATATCTGCCATATCCATTTAAGGTATTAGCAAGTCTCATTTTATTACCATTAATAGTAACTTCTTTAGATAAGAAGTTTGCACCCTTTGCAAGTATTACAGGAGTAGATTTTTCTGAAACTTTACCTTCTACATCTTTAATACTTTTATGGATATCATCTATAATTCCGTCAAAATATTTGCCTAAACCTTTCCTATCGGCGACTTCAGTATCAATTCTATTTGACAATCCATTTATAGAAGTTTCTACCTTTTGACCATATATATTCAATTTTTCTTCAACTTTAGAAGCTATTTGCTGTTCTAATTTATCTAAAGCTTGAGACATGTTCTTTGTCTTGTGGTTTTTCAACCCGCTAACAGCATTAACCCCAAGAGAAATCAACGCCAAACCGGCAGCAACATAACCTACAGTCTCTGCTTTAGATGGTTTATTATTCATAGCCGCTACAGGATATGTCTGATATACCGGAGCCGGCATTGGCTGTTGCATCCCGTTATTCATCGGAGCAACCACTGTAGGCACAACTTGTTGAGGAGTCTGCGCCTGAACCGGTTGAGGCATTACCTGCGGAATCGGGGCCTGAGCTACGGGCTGAGATTGAACCGGCTCTGCCATAGGTGCAACACCATTCTGAGATTGTACATTATTATTTTGACTCTGATCTACCGTTGGTAGAGAAAAACCTTTAGCATTTAATGCAGGCAAACTAAAATTTCGTTGGATAATTGATTGTCCGTTATTTCCAAACGACACCTTCTTAATTGTAAGACTCATATTAAATAGACTCCTTTATGGGCTCAAAACTGATATTAAAACTCCCGTAAAAATTTTTTTTTGCTAAGTTGCAGAAATTAAAACAACAATATTTACAATTTGTAATATTATGATAACACAAAAAATAAAATCGCAAGTTTATTAAGAATGTAAAATTTAAACAAATGTGTTGACATTAAATTTTGTTCTTGTTAAATTATTTCTTGCGGGCTAACCGTTAAGGTAGTACGAAATCATAAATAGCGTGGAACATATCATGCGCTTGTAGCTCAGCAGGTAGAGCACTCCCCTTTTAAGGGATAGGTCGCGCGTTCGAATCGCGCCAAGCGCAAAATAAAGGATAAGTAAATACTTGTCCTTTATTTTTTTGCTTACTTTTACTAATCTAATATTTATTCCAACCTACTAACAGACAGCTTATCTAAGCTTGCAATAAACTGTTCTACATATTTTTTATGTTTGACATCCTTAAGAGCCAAATACGGAATAAATTCCTTACAAAACTTTTTGTTTAAAACAATATTCAACTTTTTTTTGTTTCCTAAAAAATTATCATAATACACATATTGTGAAAACTTATAAGAACTTATCCACGTTCTTAATGTATAAGAAGACACTCCAACCATCTGCGCCAACTCATCAATAGTAACCCTGCGTTCGACCTCCATAGTTATCCCCACTAATTAACTAAATTCTCTAATTATCACTAACAAAAATAACCTATCCTACGAGTTTTTCGTACAGTTCATTTATTCTAAAAAAAGCTCCTGTTCTTAAGATGGCTAAATCAGCCAAAACACAAGAAGGTAGAGCTAAACGTCCCTGATTTACTGTATTATAATATCTTATCATTGCTCGCCTTATCGCTCTCATTTTTAATTTTGCATCTTTTTGTTTACTTAACTTTAATAAGTTTTTCATATTTTATACTCCTTCCAAAATCCAGTTATCCCAGCATATACTGCAACTTTTAAAATATTAAAAATTTTGCAACAAAAAATTATTTAACAATTATTGCTATAGTTGTTAAGTTTCTATTAAACTTGTGTTATGCTTTATTTAACACTTATTAGAGAACAAAAGTAATTACATTTTATTCAATAATAAGTAATAAAACAGTATAGACAACGTTTACAGTATATTAAACAATTAACTCTTCCTTCATAATACTTTTAAATAATTTGCTGTATACTTGCTACTACTATTTTAATAATAAAAAAGGATATTTGTCAATAAATTATTGACAAAATGTTAGTAAGTAATTAACATCAAAGGGTGTAAGAACATGATTTTCAGAGAGTTACAAGCTCGTTTACAAAACTTAATACCGGACAAAAAAATATCTCAAACAGATATTGCGAATGTATTAAACATGACACGAGCAAACATAAGCTTAAGGGTTAAAAATAATAGCGAAGTTACAGTTTCAGAATTGCAAAAACTTGAACAACATTTTGGCGTATCTTTATACAAAAGTTCATTAAATGTTGTACTAACTCCAAAATACAAGCTAAGCGTACAATATGAACTCGACAACTGGGGCAAAAGATTATTAAAATTACAAGTTGCAGCAAACATTCTGGATGACAAAGTTTTTGCCAAAATGCTTGGTATCAGCGTAAAGAGACTTGATGCCCTTGTTAGAAAAAATAAATATCCTACAGGTGAAGAAATTTTGGCAATCAAGACACATTTTGCAGATACTAATATTGATTGGCTGCTTTTTGGAGATCCTGAAGAAGCTTAAGATACAAAATCTATTAATTTATTGATATTTTTACGCCAAAGCCCATGCCAGTTTTTAATAATAATATCTGCAGGAGTAAGCCCGTTAAGAGTATATTCTTTGATAAAATCTAAATACTTTTCGTCACCGCAGTTTAGCTCAATTAAGGATTTTTCTGCAATATATAAAATCTCTTTTGCGTAATCCTTCACAAAATGCTTACAAAATTTTGCATTAAGTGCAGATTTCGGAACATTATAACGAAGTTCGTTAAAATCAGAATATTTTGCACTGCTAAATAACTCTTCAAGATCATTCATGGCACTAGGGTTATGCAAAATTCCTTTATATATTGCCAATACGGCATACGGTGTCTGACCTTTACCACAGTCATGATTTCTTATCTCGACAAAATTTCTAAGTCTTACATCAGGGAAACAAAGATTTGCCTGCAACAAATAATCATCAAGAGTTGCATCATACCCTTCAAACCCACTTAACATAAACTCTTTAAAATTGATTTTACCATTGACTCTAATAGGGCCACATTCTCTATTTATAAAAATTACAGGAGTTTCCAAAACATAATTTATATATTCATCAAACGAAAAATCATCCTGAAGCTTGTTACAAAAACCGCATCTGTCGTTGTCTGTATTTAACCAGCTCAAAGCTCTGAACGACTTATATCCGGTCTCAACTCCGCCTCTTATCGGTGAATTGGCAAACATCGCCGTTACAAATGGAGACAACATATTTGCAATTTTTAATTTTCTAACAGCATCTTCTTCACTTGAAAAATCAAATGCACCCTGAACCCCTGCAGTTTCTCTCATCATAACATCCGACAGAATTCCCCAAAGATACTTTGCCATAATTTCATATCTTTTTTTAGGTATAAGTTTTATATTTTTATGAGTTGAAAGCGGAGAAACCCCATAATTTAAAAGTTTTATACCCATTTTTGACAGTACTGGCTGCATCAACTTATTTAAATTAGCAACTTTTTTTTCGAGCTCTTGAATTGTTTTTTGAGGTTCAATACTCAATTCAACCTGACAACCTGGCTCTAAAGTAATAGTATCATGCCCCTGCTTAAGCCCGATAATATTATAATCATCAGTTATGTAATCCCAATTTTCATATTTTGCAAATGTACGCAAAAAATTACAAATACCTAATTCGGAAAAATAATCAACAGCTAAACCTGTCTCTGATGATATAGGCAACCGTTCATACTCTAAACCTATTTTGAAATCAGATTTTTCTTTACATCCGCTACTATATAACTCACGAATATCTTGATACTCAAGGCGATGCTCTGTCTGTATGCTATTCAAGGTAAAACCTCCATATAATAATTATAACATCAATAAAATAGCAAAAAATTTTAATTTAAACATTAGCCTGCTTGTGATAATATAATAGTTAAGATGAACTACTTCGAACGAGCAAAATATTTTAAGACGAAGAAAAGACTTGGCCAGAACTTTTTGATAAACGGCGAAGTCATTAGAAATATTATTGAATACGCAAATATACAACCTGACGATACAATCATTGAAATCGGCCCAGGGGTAGGATTTGTAACAGAACAGCTTGTAAAATATGCAAAAAAAGTTATTGCAATAGAGTTGGATGAAGAGGCTATCAAAGAATTAGAAAAAATAAACGCCGACAATTTAGAAATCATCCACAAAGATATCCTCAAAACGGATTTATCAACTTTAACCGAAGGTAAAGTAAAAGTTGTCGCAAATATACCATACTATATTACAAGTCCTATTATTGCTCATTTGCTTGGTGAAATTGATGACTTAAATAATAAAAACAGAAATAAAATCACCGATATATTATTAATGGTACAAGAAGAAGTAGCCAGAAGAATGTGTGCAAATGAGAATTCTCCGGCAAAACAATATGGGTTATTGACTATTCTTTCTCAATTCTGGGCTAAGGTCGAAATTAAGGAACTTGTAGGAAGAAAATCTTTCTATCCCGCCCCTAAGGTTAATTCTGCACTTGTCTATCTTAAAGTAAGAGAGAAGCCACTCTTAGAACTTAGCGACTACGGACATTTTAGAAAAACAGTAAAAGCTGCATTTGCACAGAGAAGAAAAACTTTAAAAAACTGTTTGCTAAGCGGAGGTTTTTCTAAAGAAAACATCCAAAAGGCTCTTACTAAATTAAATCTAGACGAAAACATTCGAGGCGAAAAATTATCAATTGAAATGCTTGGCAAATTATCTGAGGAATTACTATGCGAGAAATAAAAATTCAGTGCCCTGCTAAAATAAATTTAACTCTTAAAGTTACCGGGAAAAGGCCTGATGGGTTTCACAGTATAGAGAGTGTAATGCAGACCATTAGCCTTTATGATTATCTGACAATCAAAATTGAAAATGCAACTGATTTGAAGATTAGTCTTGACGGCAATAGCAAAGATATTCCTTACGATAATAAAAATTTGGTTTACAAAGCGACAGAATTGTTCTTTGAAAAATTACAGAAAAAATATTCCATAAATATTTATATAGAAAAAAACATTCCAATAGCCGCAGGACTTGCCGGAGGAAGCACGGATGCTGCCGGAACTTTATTCGGGCTCAATGAGCTTCTTGATAAGCCATTTTCTCGAGAAGAATTGCATAGGCTCTGCACAAAATTAGGTTCAGACTTGAATTTCTGTCTTGAAGGCGGTCGACAAATGACAAGTGGTAGGGGAGAAATTTTAACACCGCTTGATTTTGAAGAATTTACAGTTTCGCTTATCAAGCCACTAGATCTTGGTATCAGTGCAAAAGAGGCTTATACAAAATTTTCAAATAAAATGTCTTCTACAACGAAAGACCGCGATAAATTTGTAAACGATTTGGAATGGGGACTTATAGACGACTACGAAGAATTGCAATACATTAAAAATAAATATCCAAAATCAATTATGTCAGGGTCAGGCTCAACATATTATATAATAAATAACCAATTTAACACTCCAGATAATGGCTATTGGATAAAAAACAATTTAAAAGCCATTCCAAACGGAATTAAAGTTGTATAAAAAAAGATCCCCGATAAATTCGGAGATCTTTTTGATTAAGCCTTACTGATTTTTATTTTGCTTGGGTAGTAATCAAATCTATAGTACTTTGAGCTTTTTCTCTAGTATTATACTGTCCAGTACCAGGAACTTGTTTACCATCCTCACAGAATACGATAATCCATTTACCGTTTCTTTGAACTTTTGCATATTTTCTGTCTCCAGAACCTCTAACGACTACGGCATCTCTAAAGCCTCGTTTTGCCTTTGCATCAGCATCATCCGCAAGTTTTGCAACACCGTTTTCAAGAGGGATTTCTGTCAACAATTCTCTATGTCTTCTATCAACAGTTTGTATAGCATACTTACCTGATGATAATTTTTTCTGCAATTCTTTGAATGTTTTAGAGTTAATTATAAACGGCTTACCATTTTCATCGACATACAACTGAGCATAATGATAAGGACCACCACCAACAATTGTTGAGATTTTAGCAGTTTGAGCAGGAAGCTCTTCCGGTCTCATACATGGCGGTTCTGGACATTCCTCCTCAGGTTTAACAACCGGTTCTTCCTTCTTAGGTTCAGGTTTAGGTTCTTCTTTTACCTCTACTTTTGGAGCCTCAGGTTGAGGACGATTTTCGAATACTTCTTGAGCCTGACCACGAACATTCTTTCCGTCCTTATCTGACACGAATGCTGCTGCAAGTATAGGAGCGACACCGCCAATAATCTGTCCAACTCTATTTGTTGCTGTAGCTTTTGCATACGCACCGGCATCTGCTCCTGCTGATGCGCTACCTGCAGCAGCTCCGGCACTAGAAGCAGCTCCGGCGATTGCCGTTGATACTGCACCTCCGAATACAAAAGAACTTACACCGGCACCGATTAGTAAACTACGATATAACCAAGTTCTATCTTTACGATAACCAAGACCAGCAGCTTTAACAGCATCCTTTTCTGCATTCTTACTTAAACCACGCTTTTCTGCATGTTCGGCTCTGCCTGCCAATGTCAAACGATAACCGCTTGTATCTTTTACCATCTCAGCTTTATACTTTTCAGGATCGAAGATATATTGACCGTTGGCACCTTTTATTAATTCACCTTTTTCATCTGTCATAAAATATGTTTTTGCATTTTTTGGATCATTTATCATTGCAAGAACTTTTTTATTCTTTATTAATTTTGGAGTGTATAAATCTTCTTTGCCTTCAGCTTTTAACTGATCTTTAAATTTTTCATAAGCTTCTTTGTCTATAAATGGTATAGTAACTTTTGATTTAGCCTGATCTTTTTCATTTTTTACTTGAGCTTTTGCTAGTTTCTTGGCTTGATCATAAGTATAAACTCTTTGACCATCTTCATTAGTTTGTTGCAATAAATAGCTTGTCAGCTCTGTACGTCTCGCTTTTTGAGCATCTTTACTGTTTAAAAACTGATGAATTCTTGTCGCACCTGATTCATCTACAGTAGAAACGTCTCCGGCCTTCATAAAAATTGGCTCTTTAATTCTTGTTTCAGATGGATTTGAAACCTGAGTAGAGTCATGTTCAGGTTTTACATTTTGAACTTTGACCTGTTGTGAATCTTGCTGTTCTACAGGTTTGTATAAAGTAACCTTAATCCCCATAATTCCTTTCCTTTCCCCGTGAAATTATTAATTTACCCCGTACATTTATAAACGAATATTATTCTTAAAAATTGCTTTTACGGAGGAAGAAAATTTAACAAATCTTAATATATTCTTTTTAAAGCCTGCGCCAGTCTTAAAACTTTACGTTCCGAAGTCCCAATACCAGTAAGCAACATTGTAGATACAGAATTTGTCTTCTCATCTTCAATATTAAATTTATCATATAAAATTTCCGACAACTCATAACCGCTGAAATTCGGAACCTTAACCAAAATTTTTAAAATATCATCACCACCGAATTGACAATTCGGACAAACAGTATGTAACTTTTTTATTTGGGCAACTAAAGACTCAATTTTACGCCTTCCTCTTTTTGAATTTAGGAAATTAATATTAGCCTCAATTGAGCCTAACATAGGATAAGAGGGAGATGTAGTCATAATAAGCTTTAATGCACTATCAATGTCTTTATCACAATTACAATGCACAAGAGCTGTAGGATTAAGCCCCCCTGCAGTTTTGTGGAGAGACTGCACTGTGAAATCCGCAATTCTTACAGCACTTAACGGCAATTCATCAGAAAATGGATACAATGCCCCATGAGCTTCATCCACTATTAAATAAGCTCCATATTTTTCACAAAGTCGCTTAATCGCAACTATATCAGCGACAAAACCTTCATAAGTTGGAGATGTTATCAAAACGGCAGTAATTTTATGTTGAACAAAACTAGGCTCTAAATCTTCAACACCGGCACCCAAAGGAACCCCCCAAGAATCGCTAAATTTTACATCATAATAAACCGGCACTCCACCTGCCAATTTAATTGCATTAAGATGACACGGATGAGCATCCCTCCAAACAAGTACATTGTCTCCAGGCTCCACGCAAGCTAAAACTGATGCTATAACTCCGCTTGTTGAACCGTTTGTCAAAAATTTTGTTTTCTTAGTTCCATAAATTTCAGAAGCTCTCATTTCTGCAGCCTCTAAAACATCCTCAGGAGAATAAAAATCCGTTTCGGAAATATCATACTTGTATAAGTTTTTCAACTTATGAAATATAAAATATTCCTGCGAATGAGAAGGGGTCGTAAAAAACAACTTACGACATTTTTTCCGAAACATATTAGAAAAAAACACAATTAACCTACTTATTCTTAATTTCTATGCTTCGTTTTGTACAATACTGAATAAGAGTCATTCTGTCACGGTTTTCATTAAACTCAAACCTGCCTGAGTGAGTAAAATTACCATCTTCGCCTCTTTCAATACGGATAGGCAAATAATAGCAAGTAACACTCATCGTCTCTGTTAACGGTAAAGTAATTTCATACCTGCCTTCTATATCAATATTTTCAGAAGTCTTGAATTTCATACCACCCGCAGATATATCAAGAGTAGAAATTTTATATGACTTATCACCACATTTAAGATCTAAATCAAACATATATTTAATACGAGTATATTTTCTTCTTTGTAAAAATTTATGTCTTGCAGGACTTGCTATCTTTAAAGAATTCCCGTTAATCTCTTTTGCATAAGATTCAAAATAAAGAGTTCCGTGCTTTGTATTAGTATAGAATTCGCAATAATTGTTTTTAAGAATTCCATCAGAATCATAATCCAACTGAAGCGTAAAACCATCCGGGAAAACTTCAGTTACAGTACCCTTATTGGCAAACTTAAAATCCGCCGGCACCATAGTAATACGTTGATCTTTTTCTATTAATTCTCTCATACAAAAGCCCTCTTTAATATTATCTGATGGTCTCATTATACATTATTTCTCAGAATTTGGCAATAAAAAAAGCTCCTGCCAAAACCGCAGGAGCAAATACTGAGCAATCAGAAGAGTTGAGGATTTACATATACATACTACCCTTTAGCTCTTCCGATATCATTACCGAAAATATTTATTTTTTTATATAAAACAAATACTAAAGTCCTAGTCAAAAAAAAACACCCATTCTTATAAAAGAATGAGTGTTTTTCAATCTATTTATTTCAACTTACTCTTTCAAGAAAGATTCATAATTTCTTGCGAGCAAGTGAGTTCTAACCTGATTGATTAAATCCAAAGCAACACCAACCATGATTATTAATGACGTTGCACCAATACCCTGCAAAGTTTTTATATTTGTAATATAACTTGCAAAAGATGGAATCAATGCAACGATACCCAATCCCAAAGCTCCAATAAAAGTAGTCTTTGACAATATTTTATCCAAAGCTTCGGCAGTCGGCTTACCAGGTTTAATACCAGGGATTGAAGAACCGTATTTTTTCAGATTTGTAGCAATATCCTTCGGCTGCATATTAGGCATAATAGATGCGTAAAAGAAAGTTAACGCAAATATTAACAAGAAATACAATACATAATATGTAATTCCGTCAGGACTCATAAAATGAGTCAACCTAACAACAAGATCCTGAACCGCAGCACTCTTAAAGTTTGCCTGTCCGACAAGACTTAATACAGTAGAAGGGAACAGCAAAATTGCAACCGCAAAGATTATCGGCATAACCCCGCCCGGATTAAGCTTGAACGGAATATAAGAATTCATTCCGCCATAAACTTTATTTCCAACCTGTCTCTTAGGGTTTATGATAATAACCTTTCTTACAGCTTCCTGCATTATTACAATCAAAATCATAGTTAAGAAAAAGATTAACAACAATAGAGCTAATCCCATCTGCATAGCAGAACTATGAGAAACGATCTGTGCAGTTCTTGAAGCATAAACAGGGATACCTGATAAAATACCGATAAAGATAATCAAAGATCCGCCATTACCGATACCTTTTTCCGTAATAAGTTCAGATATCCACATTACTAAAACTGCACCTGCAGTCAAAACCGTAATAGAACTAACGTAAAACATCAAATGTGGTACATTAGCTACAATAGCACCAGGCAAATGTCTCAAAAACATCATAAATATTAATGCCTGCATAACAGCAAGGACAACAGTAAATAATCTTGTATACTGCATCAATTTCTTTCTACCTGCTTCACCCTCTTCTTTTTGCAATTTTTCCAAAGAAGGAATAACTACAGAAATCAGCTGGATTATAATTGAAGCGGTAATGAAAGGTCCTATACCTAACGCAAATATAGAAACACTACCTAAAGCGCCACCTGAAAATAAGTCCAAAAAACCAATTATATTGTTTCCTTGCGCAATATTTGAGAACACAGTATTGTTTATACCGAACAAAGGCAACTGTGCACCAAATCTAAATGCTGCAATCATTAGAAACGTAAATATGATTTTTTGTTTAAGACCTGAAGCATTCCACATTGACATCAGATCTTCTGTAGAAGGCATTCTCATTTGTGCCATTATACTAACTCAACCTTTCCTCCTGCAGCTTCAATCTTAGCCTTTGCTGACGGAGTTACGTAGCTGGCCTTAACAGTAAGCGCAGATTTTACTTCACCGTTACCAAGAATTCTCAAGCCATCAGCTGACGGATGAGCTTTTCTTGCTTCTTTCAAAGCTTCTAATGAGATTTCCTTCAAGCCTAAAGCTTCAAGTCTGCCTACATTAATAGCTTCATAGTTCAATTTGTTAATAATTTGGAAGCCTTTCAACTTAGGAAGTCTTCTGTAAGCTGGCATTTGACCACCTTCAAAACCTCTTTTAGATGCGCTACCTGAACGTTGACCTTCACCGTTATGACCACGGCAAGAAGTTTTACCACGACCTGATGAACGACCTCTGCCTACTCTTTTTGTTTTGTGAGTAGAACCTTCGGCAGGTCGTAAGTCTTCTAATGTAATTTTGTTTGCCATTTTATTTTTCCTCATTTCTATTTTAATTAATATTAATATTTTGTTTATTATCCTATCGGGTAATTATTAACCGTATAAAATAATAAAACTACGCTTCTGTAACTTCCAACAAGTGTGATACTTTATTTACCATACCCATGATTGTTGGAGAGTTGTAATGTTCAACAACTTGATCTTTTTTGGTTAAACCCAAGCCTCTTACGACTCTTCTTTGAGCTTCAGATGCACCGATTAAACCTCTTACAAGTTTAATTTTTATTTGTTTATTATCATTTTTAGCCATTTTGTTTATTCCTTATTATCTTGTATTATTATCACAAACTAGTTTACTAGTTTAAAAATTCAGCCATGCTTAATCCACGTCTCTTTGCTACATCACTGAACGGAGTTAATTTCTTTAACGCATCCAATGTTGCATTAGCAGCATTCAACGGAGATTTTGAACCTAATGACTTTGATAATATGTTACCAATGCCTGCAAGTTCAAGAACTGAACGTACTGCACCACCTGCGATAATACCGGTACCTTCTGAAGCTGGTCTCAACATTACTGCACCAGCACCAGACTTTCCTGTAATAGGATGAGGTATTGTTGTCTTGAAAATAGGTACTGTGATAAGATTTTTTCTTCCGTCTGCTATTGCCTTTTGAATAGCAATGATTACTTCAGATGCCTTAGCACATCCTACACCTACTTGACCTTTTTGGTTTCCTACAATTACGATTGCACGGAAACTTAATTTCTTACCGCCCTTAACTACTTTTGTTACACGGCTTATTTGAACTACTCTTTCAGTCCATTCTGATTGAGGTTTTTCTTCTGCATTTTCTATTTTTTGTTTTCTGCCTTTGCCTCTTCTTTGACCTCTTGCAGGTTTTTCTTCTGCAGAAGCTTCAGCAGTTTCTACAACTTCAGCTGTTTCTGTTGCTTTTGCAACTTCTGTTTCAACTGTTAATTCTTCTTTCTTTTCTTCTGTCATTGTAATTTTTACCTTTCATAAATTAGTTAATAACTTTTGATCGTTAACTCGTGAAAATTCACTTTTTCTTAATTGAATGAATACGCCAAAAAACACGCTAATTAAAGCTATTTGAAATCGTATTCGGGTTTTAACTTTTCTGACAGTCTAAAAGTAACACAAATACCCCTAAAAAGCAAGTACAATGTTACAGAACGTAAATTTAATCTTGGGGGTAAACTTTATTTTATAATGTAGTTACTATTTCACCAACAACTTCGCCGGAATTTGTACGAATTTGGTAATCTAAGTCTATATCTGCCCAATGCATATTTTTTAAAGCATCAATAGTTACATATTCTCTTGCTCTGCTGTCGCAATCAGATATTTTCACAACAAGGCACTCTTCGTTTTCTATATTTACGACAACGCAAATGCCTCCCGCACTTACTTTTGCTACCAGATTTTTTGAATTTTGAATAATTTTAGTATCAGTCCTGTCATCCCCGCCAATTATATAAGGGTGATTTAGAAAAGCATCTCTAATTTTTGAGTACTCATCAGAACAAAACAGATTTAAGTAACCTTTACCGATATTTTCTAAAGGCATTGAATAAACAGGCACACCACAGCCATCTTTTGAGACTGGATACGCCTTCTTCAACTCACACAAATCATATATTTTTTCTTTGATAAGTTTTTGAAGAGGATGAGACGGTTCGTCATACGTCTTCAAATCCCAATTATGCATCATACAAAGCCCCAGCATCATGATATGTTTACCGGAACAATTATGATTCAAAACACCGGGCTCTTCATCATCAAGAAGTAATCGTTCTCTTTCTGCAATAGAAATTGGTTTTCTAGCTACGCATTTCAGATAAGATTCATCCAGACCTATTTTCTCAAGCAAGCCTCGTGCAATTTCAACATGGCATTGTTCTCCCGTATGAGAAGAACAACAAAACGCAATTTCCTCTTCTGTCATTCCAAAAGCTTCATCCATTCCAAAATCAATCATCAATGATGCTTGCAGGGGCTTTGCGCATGAACGCAAATAATATGGATAATTTCCGCTCTCTCCGACTCTGTCTACTATATGTACCCTATTCAGTACCACTACATAGCCAAAATGTTGTTCCTCAACCAATCCGTTACGCATAAACTTTATTAGCGTATCAGGAGAATTAATCATCATATTTTTTCACCATCTCTATTATTCTTGCCATAGTTTGCTTTAAGGCATTATTTTCATTTTTCAATGCCTTAACTTCGTCCTCTAAACGCTTAACGTCAGTAATAGATTGTTCGCTATCAGGATATATAGCCGGATCTAAGACAAAACGCTTGCGAGCATCAGCTTTTAATTTAAATAAAGTTTTTATACTTTCTTGAGTAACAAAACCGAGACGAACAAGAATTTTACCAATAAGCTCTTTTTCACCACGCTCCTGAACTCTGTGTTGTTCAGCTAATGCAGCATCCAGCTGTTCTAATGTTATAGAACCGTTTTTCAAGAAATAATCTCCAACAGGGAACTTGCCTGAAATAAATCCTGCCATCGCATATATTTCCTCGGCATGAGGCGCCTCAATATAATTCTGTTCAAGACAAAAGATATACAACTTGGCAACTTCTTCTATGGACATAAACATATTTAAAGAAATTTCCAAAATTGTATATTCACTATGCACAAATTTCAGAAAATTATATATATTACTATCCAGTCCGCCTGACTTATCCCAAAGCTCATTTTTGCCCTGAAACGTCAATGTCGGAACATGCATTGAAAAGATATTGTCTATATTTTTTACAATATACCTTTCGCAATAATTTTCTTTCATATTTTGATACAGACGATAATAGACAGCTTGCTTAACCCAAAGGGGATATGCAAGAAGCTTATTTATAAACAGTTTAAAAATATTTCTTTTCACAAATACCTCGCAAAGACTATTATATAACATAATTCGATTTATTTCAACAGATTAAAAACATAACCCGTTACTCTATTGATTTATTATTTCGTAGAATGTAGAATAGAAAAGGAATAAGGAGAAAGACTAATATGGAAAAGATAAATATTAGAAAAATTGTAGTAGCAATTCTTGCACTTACAGGATTAATACTTTCTGTAAAACTTGCAATGATATATTATGATGCAAACTTTAATAAGTATGCACTGCCTAGTTTTTGTTCAATAAACGATTTTATTGACTGTGACGGGGTCGCAAAAACAACGGAATCACAATTTTTTGGTATTCCTTTAGCATACTGGGGTATATTCCTATACTCATTTATCTTTTTGCTACTTGGAGCAAACAGACTTAAAAAAATCAAGCTACTCAAGTTTTTGGAAGTCTTTAAAAATCCGCTTTCATATATCGGAGCTCTTGGTCTAATATCCTTTACAATTTCAATAACTTTACTGTGTATAAGCTTATTTGGAATTAAAAAACTATGCGTACTTTGCGCCATTACATACTGTATTAACTTATTAATAGGACTTGCTGCAGTAGCTTTTGGCAACGGAGGTTTTATTAAAGCTTTCAAAGACAGTTTTGCAGACTTTTTTGATGCAGTTAAACATAAATGCTACCTTATTGCCTTCATAGTTGTAGCACTTCTTGCAGGATGCGGTTTATATTACACAACCACATCACTTATCTTTGCTCCGCAAGTAAAACAACAAAGGGACTTTGGTGAATTTGTAAATGCAAAAGACAACAAATATGCAGTTGACGGAAATGTTCTAGGCGAACCTCTTGCAAAAGTTATTGTTTACACCTATACGGATTTCAACTGCCCTATATGCGAAGCTTACAACATTATGATACACAAAGCTGCAAAAGAATTGACTAATGTAAAATTTATACATAAAAACCTACCGCTTGACACTGAATGTAACCCGTTCTTAAAAGCTCCGTTCCACGAAGGGTCTTGCAGAATGGCTCGTTACGCTATAGCGGCAGAAAAACAAGGTAGATTCTGGGCTATTAATTCAAAATTCTTTGAATTACACCCTAATTCAGATGAAGAAATCATAAAAATTGCAGAAAAATTGGGTCTTGATACTGAAAAACTTTATAAGGATGCAAACTCACCTGAAGTTAAGGCTCAACTTGCAAAAGAAATTGATCAGGCATACTCTCAAGGTATTGATGCAACTCCATCTACCAAAATCGGAAACGAGCTATATGTCGGAATGAAACCATACAGTCAATTCCTAAAATTATTGGAGGACGCAGGTGCTTCAAAACGATACTAAAAAAATAGTGCTTCATGCCTGCTGTGGAATTTGTTCAGGATATCCCGTATCTTATTTGTTAGATGCGGGGTATTCTGTTATAGTTTATTTTTACAACCCGAATATATACCCCGAGAGTGAATATAACAAAAGGTTGGAAGCGGAGAGAACTCTTTGCAAACACTTCGGAGTAGAACTGATTGAGGGTGAATATGAACCTGAAGAATACTACAATTTTGTAAAAGGACTTGAACAGGAACCGGAAAAAGGCCTACGTTGCGACAAGTGTTTTGAATTAAGACTTCGTAAGACAGCACAACTGTGCAAAAGACTCGGGATAAATGATTTTACTACATCTATAGTCATAAGTCCGCACAAAAATTTTCAAAAAACTTCTCAAATAGGGAAAAATATCGCATCAGAATATAATCTGAACTACCTGGATATCGATTTCAAAAAGAAAGACGGATTTTTAAAAACCAACAAAATTTCAAAAGAACTCGGATTATATAGACAAAATTATTGCGGCTGCAAATTTGCAAAAAGAGATTAAAGATATAATACAAATATTTACATTCTCCGCTTATCCTATTCTCATACTAATCGATTTATAGTATCATACTATAGAAGAGAATTGGAGAGAGGATAAGATGAAGAAATTTTTAGTAACTGCATTTTTATTACTTATCGGATGTTCTGTTATGGCTGCAGAAGACATCCAAAAATTTACGCTTGATAACGGACAAACCGTAATAATCAAAGAAGTCAAATCAAATCCGATAGTTACAGTTGACACTTGGATAAAAACAGGTTCAATAAACGAAAATGACTCAAACAATGGTGTATCCCATTTTTTGGAACACTTATTCTTTAAAGGATCCAAAAACCACGCACCTGGGGAATTTGACAAACTTTTAGAAACCAAAGGCGCTATAACCAATGCAGCTACAAGCAAAGATTTCACACACTATTATATCACTATTCCTTCAAAATATTTTGACGAAGCACTCTCTCTACACGCAGATATGCTCTTAAACCCTTTAATTCCAAGAAAAGAACTGGAAAAAGAACGCAAGGTAGTATTAGAAGAAATTGCTAAAGACGAAAACTCTCCTAACAGTGTAGTGTACGATAACTTAATAAATATGTTATACACAACCCACCCATATAAAAGGAAAGTAATAGGAACAAGAAGAATAATAGGAACAATTCACAGAGATGAAATCCTTGCCTACTACGAGAATTGGTATTCTCCAAGCAATATGGTAACAGTTATTGTCGGAGATATTGATGCAAATGAAACATTAAATAAGGTAAAACAAAATTTTGCAAGAGAAACGCAAAAAAGTCCGAAATCCGTATATGCAAAGGAACAACCATTATCAAAACAGGCCAGAAAAACAGAATATTTGAACACAAAAACAGCTTATATGCTTATCGGATTTAGAGGAGCAAATATAAACGATAACGACAGCTACGCCCTTGACGTATTAGCAACAATACTTGGCGAAGGACGCTCTTCAATTTTTTATAAGAATATAAAAGACAGGCTACAACTGGCAAATTCAATATCAGCCTCAAATTCAGGATTTCGTGATGACGGAATTTTCTATATATCGGCAACATTTAACCCTGAAAAGCAACAGAGATTAGAAAATGAAATATTTGATGAAATTTCAAGCGTACAAAAAAACGGCGTAACTGAAGAACAAGTTAACCTTGCAAAAAACGTGATTGAACGTGACACATACTACGCAAGAGAATCAAATGCAAATATAGCTCAAGAAATCGGCTATGTGATGGTAACATCAGGAGACCTTGGAGTTTATGAAAATTACGTGGCTAATATAAAGAAGGTAACTCCGCAAGATGTAAAAAGGGTTGCAAATAAATACCTCGGAATAGACAAATCAGCAGTTTCAATTGTCTTACCGGAAAGCTATAAAGAAGTAAAAGTTTCAAATAAAACTCCGATTCAAACGATACCGACCCTTAAAAGTTCTGCAAACGGAATAGAAGAATATTCGCTTGACAATGGAGCAACACTTTTGCTAAACCAAAACAAAACAAATGAAATAATAGCAATAAGTATATTTGCAAAAGGAGGGAACTTCTTAGAAAACAAAAGAGGTACAGCTAATTTAACAGCATCAACAATGATGAAAGGTACTAAAAAATATACATCTCAAGAACTTGCAGAAATACTTGAAGACAACGGGATAAAAATTGAACCCGGAGTCCGCTCTGATGCTTTTATGATTACCGTACTTACGACAACCCAACAATATGACAAAACACTAGAACTACTTTCAGAAATCGTTAATAATGCAACTTTTACGGAATATGAGCTGGAAAAAGTTAAAAACGATAAATTAAATGCTATAAAAAGATCAAGAGATATTCCTCTTAATGTCGCAATGGAAGAATACAAACACTTGATATTTGAAGGAACTCCATATTCAAATTCTACTCACGAATTAGAAAAAAATATCCCGATAATATCAAGAGAAGATATTCTTGCATACTATAAAAAAATATTTGACCCTAAGAACATTGTTATCTCAATAAATGGGAATGTTGACACAAACAAAACTGCACAAGCTTTTGCAACAATGTTCAACTCCACTTCTGACACAACTTTTGACTACCAAAAGTATAAAGATGAAATAACACCTATAACAGATGCCAGAACATCCGTGAAAAACATTCCCGATACAAATACTGATTGGATATTTTTGGCTTGGCAAACAGCAGGGTTAAATAACAAAAAAGACTATGCAACCTTACAAGTTATAGATTCACTTCTAGGTACCGGAATGAGCTCAAGACTGTTCAAAAACCTTAGAGATCAGGAAGGGCTGGCATACCAACTAGGCTCTGGCTATTCTGCAAATATCTTGAAAGGAGCATTTGTAGTATACATAGGCACAAACCCTGACACATACGATAAAGCTCTTAACGGGTTATGGAACGAAATTAACAAGCTAAAAACCGAGTTCGTCGGAACAAAAGAACTGCAAGATGCTAAAGACAAATTGACAGGACAATTCCTAATTGCATTGGAAACTAACTTGGATAAAGCATCAACTACAGGCTGGTTTAAAACATCAATGAATAATTACAATTTCATTAAAGAATATGATGACCTGATTAAATCAGTTACAGAATCCGACATTATGCAAGTGGCTAATAAATATTTCAATAACAGATATGTCTTATCCGCAGTAAAAAAATAAGGAGATAAAAGAATGAAAAAGCTAGTATTAGGAATTGCAGTATTGATATTTAGCATCCTGCCAGCAATGTCACTTGAAAATTTAAACTTCAAATACGGCTACATTTCAGACAATGCAAAAGTAATTACGCAAGACGACTATGCAGGGATTACAGCTATTATCAAGGAACTCCAAGAAAAAACAACTGCTGAAATCGCTGTTGTCACTGTAAAATCACTACAGGGACAATCAATTGAACGAACAGCCACTGAAATAGGCAGAAAATACAAAGTGGGTGCCGCAGATAAAAATAACGGAGTTGTAATATTAGTTGCACCTAATGAAAGAAAAGCCAGACTTGAAGTTGGTATGGGACTTGAAAGTGAAATTACAAACCCGAAAGCTGATTCAATAATGAATACGGATATGGTACCGTATTTTGCCAAAGGAGATTACTCCAAAGGAATATACAGAGGAGTTGCCTCAACAGCAAATTTAATAGCCGGCGCATACGGTATTGAACTAACCAATACGGCAAACGCTCCTGCAAAAACAGCAGGTGCCCCGTCATCTTCCAAGAAGTCAAATGTACCATTCTGGGCGTGGCCTATAATTATAATTGCCGGATTACTCGGAATAGGTAAAAAAGGCAACTTCGGAGGAGGAGGAGGCTTCTCCGGCGGCAAAGGTTCAACAGGAAGCTGGTAAAATATTAATTCGCATTATAACATTTAAAAATCAATCTCAATAAGTATTCATTTTTGTAAAGAAAATTTTTATAATCTTTACATAAAAGCATGTTTATTATTAAAATATGTAGTATAGAGGACGGATTAAAAATTGCTAAATAACTACGAAAGTTTCGATAATTCTGAAACATCATCAAGAAAATCTGCTCTTGTTCAAGAAAGAGTCGGACTAGTTTCAGCTCATATGTATAAGCAGTTTCTTGATTACCAGCATGCTACGATTAATTCCACTGAAATCTTCACTAAAATGATTGAAGATATTATGGATGTTGTGGAAATTTTAAAAGAAGCGTTTTCATCACGTGGCGTAACTACACAAAATATTTACGTAGATACCGATCCTCAAAAATCCGTCGTCATAATGAATATTTTGTGGCATAAAATAAGTTTTACAACCAGATGTAATTTCCAGCCTCAGGTATTATACAGAGAAAATTTAAACCACTTGTTTTCAACAAGAATTATGGCTATTAAAGGAAATTACAACGAAATAATGCAAGGTGTTACGGATCATAAAGAAGAAATGGCCAGATTGCTTGATGAAGAAATCGCATCACTATTTGTTCCGGCTGAGACTACCCACAATGCAATATTAAAAATCAGGCACCTCGGAGGAAGAGAACTTCCGCTTTCACAAATTGACGCGCCAAGAGAATTCGTTCTAAAAGTAGTAGAAACAGTTTGTGGCGGTGGGTTCTACCATGAAGAAGGCTCAAGAAAGAGCTTTAATATTTAATCCGTCATAAGCCTTTTTCATAAATCTTATTCATATCTCAAGGCATCTATCGGATTGAGTAATGAAGCCTTATATGCAGGGTAATACCCGAATAAAACTCCTATTGCACCTGAAAATCCTAATGCCAAAGCTATTGAAAATCCTGAAATTGAAATACTCATTGAGGAGAACAGTTCGATTGATTTGGCTCCAACGATACCTATTATTACGCCAATAACCCCGCCAATAATAGATAACAAGAAGGACTCAATTAAGAATTGTATTCTTATATCACTCGCTTTTGCACCAATCGCCATTCTAATACCTATTTCTTTAGTACGCTCAGTAACTGATACCAGCATAATATTCATAATACCGATACCACCAACTAAAAGAGATACAGAAGCAATTGCACCTAAAAGAATTGACATTGTTTGCGCCGAAGATTTTATTGTCTCCTGCATTTCCGCAAGGTTTCTAATTTCAAAGTCATCATCCTGTAATTTACCTATATGATGGCGATTTCTCAAGAGTTCAGTTATGTCTTCTTGCGTTGTCTCCAATATCTCGGAATCAGTTGCTTTTACGTTAATCATCTTGATACTGCCAGGGAAATCCGTACCAAAAACCTTCTTTTGAGCCGTAGTAATCGGGATAAATACCAAATCATCCTGATCCATACCCATTCCGCTCTGGCCTTTAGTCTTCAAAAGCCCAACAATTTTAAACGGAACATTTCCTATACGCATAGTCTTATTTATCGGGTCAACATCACCAAATAATTCAGTTGCAACAGTGCTACCTATAATCGCAACCTTTGCACTGTTTTGAATATCTTCTTGCGCTAAATTTCGTCCGCTTGAAATTTCATAATTTCTTATAAACAAATAAGAACCTGTAGTTCCACCAATAGTAGTTGACCAGTTTTGATTTCCGTATGTCAACTGCTGAGTACCTGATGAATAAGGTGCAACAGCCAGTATTCCTCTACAATTTTTTAATATTGCCTCAGCATCTTTCATTGTTAATGAGGGCTTTGTTCCAAGCCCCATTCTAACACCACCTGAATTAGCTGACGCCGAGCGGACCATAAGCAAATTTGATCCCATAGATTCCATATCTTTAGCAATTCTCTTACTTGCACCAGAGCCAACTGCAAGCATTATGATTACGGCACTAACACCAATAATTATACCTAAACTTGTTAGCATTGAACGCATTCTGTTTATTTTTAAAGATCTAATTGCCATAATTAGAGTAGATTTAAAATCAATCATTTTAATACATTTCTCCGTTATTTTTAATATGGAATAGTTGTGTGAGTATTTAACTCATCTGAAATAATGTTGCCATCCTTAAATCGCACAACACGTTTACAATACTGGGCAATATCAGGCTCGTGCGTAACTAAAACTATAGTTTTACCCATTTCTTTGTTTAATTTTACAAAAAACTCCATAACCTCTATACTTGTTTTTGTATCAAGATTACCTGTCGGCTCATCGGCAAGGATTAATGGAGGATCGTTAATAATAGCTCTTGCAATAGCCACACGCTGCTGCTGACCGCCTGACATTTGATTTGGCATGTGATCTTCTCTTTTTTCCAGTCCGACAATCTTCAAGGCAGCTTTTGCTCTTGCAATTCGCTCATCCTCAGGAATTCCTTTATATATCATAGGAAGTTCAACATTTTCAAGTGCTGTAGTTCTGGAAATAAGATTAAACCCCTGAAAGACAAAGCCCATTTTTAAATTTCTTATCTCCGAAAGCTCATTTGGACCAAGAGACAAAACATCAATACCATCAAGATGATAACTGCCTGAATTTGGCTTATCCAAAGTCCCGAGCATATTCATAAACGTAGATTTACCTGAACCTGAAGCTCCCATTATGGCAACAAATTCACCCTCATCTACATTCAACGATACACAGTTTAGGGCATTAAAGCAGTCCTCACCTGTCTGATAGGTCTTTATTGCATCTTTTACCTCAATTAAACTCATTTTATCCTCTCGGTTTAAAACATACCCGGACCTCTACGGCGAGTAGTTCCTTTTTCTTTTTTAGCCTTATTACTTGAACCTATGATAACTCTGTCACCGACCTTTATCTCATCAGATACTACCTCTATATGACTATCATCACTTGCACCTACTTCAATATTTACACGTTTTGGCTTTTTCTTATCTAAGATCCAAAGTCCTTGAGTTTTATATTTTTTACCATCAGTTTCAGGAGTATATTTTAAAGCAATTGCTGGAGCACATAAAACATTTTCACTCTTATCGGTAATAATAGATACATTAGCAGTCATACCAGGCTTAAGAGTCAAATCTTTATTATCAACTCCAACGATAACAGAATACGTTACAACATTTGATACAGTTGTCGGAGAAATTCTTACCTGAGTAACTTTCCCTGTAAAAACCCTATCAGGATAGCCGTCCAAAGTATAAGTAACCTCTTGACCTTCCTGAACTTTACCTATATCAGCTTCAGAAACACTAACTTCTATTTGCATCTTTGTTAAGTCTTGCGCAATAGTAAAAAGTTCCGGAGCCTGAAAGCTTGCAGCAACCGGTTGACCTAAATCTATTTCACGCGAAATTATAGTTCCGTCAACAGGAGCTATAATCTTCGTATAACCCAAGTTTGTCATTGCAGTTTTATATGTTGCTTGAGCTTGATTTATTTTTGCTTTCGCCGCTCCTATTTGCGCCAAATTTGACTTGTAATCACTTTCTGCCTGATCTAACTCACTTTTTGCAATAAAGTTTTTTTGGTACAGGTTTCTGTATCTTACATAAGTTTTTCTGGACATCTCAGTAACTGCTTCTAATCTTGCCAAATCAGCCTGAGCCGAATTTATTTGAGCCTGATTTTGTTGAACGGTAGCTTCAAAATTAGCAGGGTCAATTTGAGCTAGCAACTGCCCTTTTTTCACTTGAGAATTGTAATCAACATAAATGGCTTTTATAAGTCCAGATACCGTAGAACCGACACTCACCGTGTTTACTGGATTTATTGTACCCGAAGCTTCTACAACTTGAGTAATTGTACATTGTTTTATGGATTTGGTCTCATAACGAACTCTGTTTTTAAAACGAGAGAACATAATCAATCCTGCAATTACACATATAAATATTATTGATATAACTACTTGTCTTTTAAGTAATACATTCATGTTTTTAATCCTCAACTGTTATCTCAACCTCCTGCGGAAGTGCTAATAATCTTTCTAAATTTGCTCTTGCAACATTATAATTATACACCGCTTGAACATAAGAATTTTGAGCATTATTATAATTAACCTTTGCATCTTGAAGTTCAATATAATCGCCTAACCCAACTTCATAACGCCCGTCTGCGAGCTCAAAATTTTCATAAGTCTGCTTAACCTTAACAGCCATAAGCGGGATTTGTCTTTCTAGCTGTATCATATTTATATATGCATCCTGCACATCAAAATATATATTTTGTTTTGCAAGATTTAAATCATTTTCAGCAAGCTGTACTTGTAATTTGCCATTATCTATTTCGTATTTTTTCTTAAGAATATTGACCGAACTTGAAAGTGCAATACTAGCGTTAAAAGAATTTGTATTGTACTGATCACGATAACCGTACCCTACAGAACCGGTAATTTCAGGGTAATATTCTCTCTTAACATACAAAAGATACTGTTTCATTGCCTCAATTGTTGCGCTATAAGCTTTTAATGACGGGCTGTTTTTCTCAGCCAAATCCACACATTCTTCGAATGTATAATCAAAAGGCTTAAATTTGTAATTATCCATTACAGCCATTTGTTCAACTTTACTGGTTAATACCGCATTTGATACACCCTCAGGCGGATTACTTATATCGCGTTTTTCAGAAATTTTTTCAAGGTTTACCGGAATTTCATTATGCTTAAAATTAAAAGTCTCAGTATTAGAAATTTCGTAACTTGGGGCATGGGCAATGTACATCGAATTATTTAACTGAACAAGAGCATTCTGATAAGCTTTTTCTGAATTTACAAGAGTAATTTTTGAATCAGACAAATAAACCTCTGCGTTAACAAGATCGATTTTAGACCTTATCCCTTCATTAAAATATGCTTTTGTACGCTGATAATTTCTTTCATTAATCTGAACGTTAGCCCTATTGACTTCCATCGTCGCTTTTGCAGCCAAAACACCATAATAATTAGTTTTAACAGCAAAAATAGTATCCAATACAGTATTATCAAATGTATACAAAGCCGCTATTTTATAGAATTTTTGCATCCGTATCTGAGAAGTCGTCTTACCGAAATTCCAAATCAACTGATTTAAGCTAGTTGTAAGACTATAATAATTATTGCTATTAGTCATACGACGACCGGAAGCACTGGAATCATTAACATAATACCCGGTTCCGACTCCAATTGTCGGGAAATATGAGGCTTTCGCAATATTAACATCATTTTTAGATATTTTATAATTATACGCAGCTTGTCTTACGTACGGGCTATTATCAAGAGCAACCTGAATACAATCAGATATTGTTAACTTTGCCCCCTTTTCTATTAGTGCAGTCTTTGACTCAAAAGCAAAAACTCCAGTCCCTGCAGAAAATAGCACTACACATAGCAATAAAAATTTTGAAATTTTTTGTTTATGCATTCAGATTTAAATCCTTAAACAATCACTCTTGTTATATAACGATATAACCATATATTTTGTTCATTTAAATCATATCAACAGCTGAAATTTAATATACTACCCAACCTACTAAAGAAAAAAGTCCTGCCGAGGGGATAAGCAGGACTTCCTACAAATTAAGGAATGAGGATTTAATAAGGATTATTTAGAAAATCTATTTATGCGTACTGAGGAACAAAGTTTTGAACATCGTTCTTAACTGCTTCTTTTGTAGCTTTAATTTCTTCTTCTATCATTGCTAATTCTGTTTCAAGAGATACCTTTTCTTTTGACATTTCTTTTTCTTTTTCGTTAAGTAATTTGGCCTCATATTTTGCAAATTGCTCTTGTGCTTGCTTATAGAAGCTCTTATACATCATCATCTGATAAGCTTGTTGTAGTTGAGCATTTTGAGATTGAGCCATCATTTGCTGATACATCGGATTAGATGAAAGTTGATTCATCTGATTTTGAGCAGACATTTGAGCATACTGACTTGATGCCATCATATATTGCATTTGCCTGTTAAACATTGAACCTGGGGCAGACATCATCTCCGCTAAAGAGAGTTGACCATCAGCTATATTCGTACCATAACTTTTCAGGTCTTCTAACTCCATATTCAATTGCATCAAGCGGTAATTTTTTCTGTTCTTTTGTTGTATCAGTTGTGTTAACCGCCAAGAGCCTACGAGTAACATTTTACCCCTACCTTTTCATAACTAACCTTTTTCATACCTACACTTATATAAAAACATTTGTCTTTTGAAAATTGCATGAAAGGAGTTATTTTGTTAACATATCTTAACATTTCAAAAATATACGACCATTTAAGAACTTGCTACATCTTATATTCAGGCAATTTAAACCAAAACGTACTACCGTAATGTAATCTTGATTTAAAACCGATTTCACCGTTATGAGCATTTACAATCATTTTACAAAGAGCAAGTCCTACACCCGAACCCTGCTGACGTTTAAACTGATTACGATTAACCTGCGAAAAGAAATTAAAAATCTGAGCATAGTCTTTTTTCCTAATACCATCACCAGTATCTTTTATTTCGAACACAAAATTTTTATATTCATCTATATATGAGACAATAGTAATACTTCCACCTGCATTATTAAACTTTATCGCATTAGAAATAAGATTATATATTAATTGCTTGAATCTTCTGCTATCAGCAGAAATTTCCACATCCATCAAAGTATAAGAAAATTTTATTTTCTTAGCATTTATCTCCTCATCAAAACTTAATATTATATCTTCAATAATCTCCTTTGGATAAAACCTTGAATAATTAAGCTCCAATTTTCCAAATTCAGCACGTGCCATATCAAGAATATCCTGAATTAAGCTCAACAAAAAGCGAGCACTTTTGTTGATATTATCAATATACTTATATTCGCTTGCCCCCTGCATTTTTGTTTTAAGAATATCTGAAAACCCAATAATAGAATTAAGAGGGGTTTTATATTCGTGAGAAATACTTGCCAGAAACTGAATTTTTTGTTTGTTGGTCTTATCAAGAGCCTCTTCTAAAGTAATTACATCCAAACGATTATTAAAGTTTTCCATAATAATCTCAATTATAGGTGTATACTTATGATTAAAATCACTACGAGAAGAGATAACCGTCACAAAACCGACCAAATCTTCTCTTGACATAATAGGCGCAATAATTACATTATCCTTAGACATCTTGTATAAAAAATCAAGAATTTCAGCCATATCATAAGAATTAGAAAACAAATCAGCCCCAAGAGCCATAATATGATCCGCCACCGATTTTATATGGGCAGATACCCCGGGAGCAGTTTTTGCACAGTTCAGCAAAACCTTATTAGACTCCAAATTAATCATATAAACACTGCAATATTTTACATTCAGATTTCGTAAAATTCCTACAACTAATTCATTCCCCAATTCTTTTCTGGACTTAATTGTATTAAGTTTTTTCAAAAATTTGCATAAGAATTTTTCATACAAAATATTCATTGTATAATTATAATATGAACAAAAATTTAAGTAAAAAATTATTTGTAATTTCAGGTTCTTCAGGAGTAGGCAAAGGAACAGTATTAAAGGGATTTTTAAAAAAGCATCCCGAATTTATGCTATCAATATCCTGCACAACTAGAAAACCAAGAGTAGGCGAAGTAGATGGCGTAAATTATTTTTTTATGACAAAAGATGAGTTTCAAACCTGCATAGATAATAACAAATTTTTGGAATGGGCAGAATTTGCAGGAAACTTCTACGGAACAAAAAAGAAATATATCCAAAAATGTTTAGAAGAAGGGAAAGACATAATCCTTGAAATCGAAACAAAAGGAGCACTACAGGTCAAAAAACAAATGCCTGAATCTGTTTTAATATTTATAGCTCCACCATCAATAGAAGCATTAGAATCAAGACTCCGAGGCCGTCATACAGAAGATGAGGAGACAATCCAAAGACGACTTCACGAAGTAAAAGAAGAATTAAGACTAGCGCAACAGTATGACTATAAAGTTATTAATGACAATTTGGAAGATGCAATAACTCAGTTAGAAAAAATAATTTCCGGAGAACAAGAAAAATGCTAAGCGGGAAAAACATTCTAATAGGTATTACAGGTGGCATTGCAGCTTACAAGATTTGCGAATTAATAAGAATGTACAAGCGTCAGAATGCAAATGTAAGAGTTGTTTGCACTCCTAATGCCCTAAATTTTGTAACAAAGCTTACCCTACAAAACTTAAGCCAAAATGAAGTAGGCATTGAAGAATTTGAACTTGAAAAATTCAAACCTGAACACATCTCATACGCAGATGAAGCAGATATTATGATAATTGCACCGGCTACGGCAAATACAATATCAAAACTAGCAAATGGGATATGCGACAATTTGCTCACATCAATCGCCTGTGCTTTTCAAAAGCCAATTATCATAGCTCCGGCAATGAATTGCGGGATGTGGAATAACAAATTCATTCAAGAAAATATTGAAAAATTAAAAACGGCAAATTATACAATATTAGATCCTGAAGACGGATATCTCGCTTGCGGATACAACGGAACAGGAAGGCTTTGTTCCTTAGACAAAATATTTAATAAATCTATTGAACTTTTAAACAGAGAGAAAAAACTTACCAATAAAAAAATTATTATAACAGCAGGCGGAACTATTGAAAAAATAGATACAGTAAGATATATTTCGAACTTTTCGTCAGGCAAAATGGGAATTGCTATCGCTGATAGTGCTTACAATCAGGGCGCTCAGCCCGTACTAATAACTTCGGTTAAAGTTCAAAAGCCATATAAGGTTATACAGATTGAATCTGCAACAGATATGCAAAAAGCTGTATTTGATGAGCTTGAGGACTCAGATTGCGTAATTATGGCAGCAGCAGTAGCTGATTATAGAGCAAAGAATATTGCTAATTACAAAATGAAAAAAACATCCCCAGATGGAGAAATATCAATAGAACTAACTCAAAATCCAGATATTTTAAAAGAGATTTGCACCAAAAAGACAAACCCAAATCAAATCATAGTAGGATTTTGTGCAGAAAGCGAAGACTTGATTAAAAATGCAAAAGAAAAAATAGCAAAAAAGGGCTGTGACTACTTAATAGCAAACGATATATCAAGAAAGGATATAGGGTTCTCAAGTGATTTTAATGAAGTCACAATATTAAAGAAAAACGGTGAAATGAAGGCCTTATCAAGAGCAACAAAAGCCGAAATTGCTGACAAAATTTTAGAGGAAATTTATGGATAAAAAAGAACTTATCCGACGTATTGAAAAATTTGCACCGCTTGAGACAGCAGAAAGCTGGGATGCGTCAGGGTGGCTTGTTGAGACTGATAAACAAGAAATAGACAGTATTCTTTTGGCACTAACCGTCACAGATGACACCGTAAACCAAGCTAAAGAACAAAAATGTGACATCATATTATCACATCACCCTCTATTTTGTGTCCCGATAAAATATAGAAATATAGGTATCTATTCAGCACATACCAATCTGGATATGGCAATTGGCGGAACTACAGACACATTAATAGAAAAACTAGGACTTCAGGTAACAGAAATTCAAGGTTTTGTCAGATACGTCGAATTCAACACAAATATAGAAGATTTTATTACAAAACTAAAATCAATCTCTCCGAATATGCGCTACACAAATCCTAATAACACCAAAAAACTTACTAAAATAGCATTTTGTGCAGGCAGCGGCTCTGAATTTATAGAAGAAGCAGAAGCTAACGGGGCAGACGGGTTTGTTACAGGAGATTTGAAATTTCATACCGCATTAGACAGTAAAATTCCTGTATTTGACATAGGGCACTTTGAAAGCGAAATTCAAGTTTTAAAAGTTTTTGAAAACCTTGTAAATAATGATGCCACAGTTATTTATGCAAAAGAAACAAGTCCTTTTCTACATTAACGGTAAAATAATAAAATAAAAGGTCAGTTAAATATCGTAAGGAGACAACATAACTGACCCGTTGAGTATTATATATATTTACTGCTTAGATTTTAGACTAGGAGTTTTTCTTATCATAATGAATAAATCCGATAGGCTTTCTTTGAGTAGTCTTTCTTTCACTCATAAAATCACCAATAGCTCTATCAAAATCAGCATCCGTAATGACAAGCTTTTCTACATCCGACGGAATGAAAGTTCCTTCTGCCATTTTTTGATATACACCTGAGCGATCAAATGAGTATTCATTAGCCTTATTTGCAATATAAGCTACATCAGCACCAGTAGCTTTTGCATCAAGAAGCTTTTTCGCATGTTTTTCAACATTTAAGTTTTCATCCAATACTCGATTTTTTGTATGAATATTGAATATATTTACCATATCTTTCAATGTTTCAGGAGCTTTCATCTCAACTTTTCTTCCGAAACGACCTGAACGAGTAATAGCATCATCTAAAGCATCAAGCTTGTTTGTTGCAGCAACTACATAAATTTCATCGCCATTTTTTTCAACATCACTCATCAAAGATAAAAGCTGGTTTACAACTTTATCGCCATAAACATCTGCTCCGCCACGTTTTTTTGCAACAGCATCAAATTCATCTATAAAAATAACTGTCGGCTGAAGTTCACGAGCAGTATCAAAAAGTGTACGCCAATTTGCTTCTGACTCACCTACCCATTTTGATTCCATCTCCAAACCATTTAGCTTGATAAAGTTTGCGCTTGCTTCATTAGCTAAAGCCTCTGCTGTAAGAGTTTTACCCGTTCCAGGAGGGCCATATAATATGAAACCGTGGTTTAATACAGTATTTTTATACGCTTCAGGATACTTGATAGGGAAAATTATTTCCTTCTTCAACACATCAAGTGCCTTATCCTGACCTCCAATATCAGCAAAAGAAGTTTTCTTTGCCGCTACATTTGTTGGCTTAAACATTCTACGTATAGTTTTCGCGTTTTGAGCATCGATGGTGCTTTGAACAGCCTCAGAAAAATCAAAGATTTGCGAAAAATAGTTTCTTGACATACTTAAATTTGCAGTTGACATACTTTTTATCGGAATCTTTAAATCTCCGACAGTTAACTCATCTCCATCTACAACAAAATATTTATCATACTGCATTAGAGGAGCAGATTTTCCGGAAATATTATCTTTTAAAACAACAGTTTTTTTAGATAAGTTCATAACCTCTACAGAACCCATTGAATCCTTAAAAAATGCTAAAGGTGATTGCAATTTTGGCTCAGGAACAAATATAAACCTTTTTATAACCTGCTGAAAGCTCTTAGTACCGGCTTTTAACGCTGCTTCAGCATCCTTTATTGCAGGTGCTGTGATAAGCATATCGCCAAATCTCATCATTGAAAATATTGATGCGATTTTTTCATCCAAAGGTATCTTATCAATAATAGAAAGCGCAGTCTTTTCTATTCCGGTAAAGCTTGGTTTGGAGGCACTTTTAACAAAACAGTCTCCCATCAAGTTCGATTTCACACCAGAATTGACGACATTTGTATTTCTAACAGGGACACTAACACTATTTTTTGCATTACTAGTGTAATTTGGACAATAATTCCTTAAAATTGGTGCAATTTTCATAACGAACCTACCTTCACTTTACTTTTGCTGCATATCAGCCTAACCAAAAAATTTGTATAAATCTAGTTCTACTACATTTGTAGCAGTTTGTCAACAGGACAATTTACCTATTTCGTGAAAAAGCGTATATAGTACACTTTTACGACTTTTTACAAATCTTCACATCTTCCCGTGCTATAATTCAAAATATGAATATTATATCTAACAGTCAGAAATCTCTTGAATTTGATAAAATCACAGAACAACTCTCAAACTATGCAAGATGCCCGCAAAGCAGGAATCTTTGCCTTGAGGTTCAACCTCTTGAGAATATAGATGAAGTTATTCAAGCACAGATATACACACAGGAAGCAAAAAAAATCCTCGATTTGCCACTAGATATACCGATTGAATTTGTCGCAGATATAGAGCATCTTGAACAAATTGCAGGCTCAAGTTACCTGAATGAAGCGGAACTTGTTGACATTGCAAAAACACTAAGAACATCAAGGCTTGTTAGAAATTTTCTAAACGAAAACACTTCCGTATCTGATAGCTTAAATAATTTGAGCCGAAATCTGACTGTAGAAAAAGAATTAGAGAGCAGAATATTTCACACATTTGATGAGAACCTTGAGATAAAAAAAGATGCAACACCAGAATTAAAAGGGCTTTTTGCATCCCTTAGAGAATGTGAAAAATCAATCCGAACAAAGATTGGAGAGCTCCTCAACTCTGTAGATTTTGTTAAACATTTACAGGAAACCATCTATACGACAAGAGATGACAGAATTGTATTTCAGGTAAAATCAACAGATAAAAACAAAGTTCGAGGAATAGTACACGACATATCTGCAACAAATAAAACCTTTTATATTGAGCCTGAAAGTCTGGTTCCATTAAATAACAAATTACGAGAAACTCAAGCTGCAATAAACGCAGAAAAAATTCGAATATTATCTGAACTTACACAAATGGTAAAATTTCAAATGCCATCACTAAAAAAATCGGAACAGACTTTGGCAGAAATTGATTTTCACTTTGCAAAAGCAAGATATGCCGTAAAAATTCACGCAGTAGAGCCTGAAATCTTAAAAGACAAGAAAGAAATAATATTGGAAAAAATGAAGCACCCGCTTCTTATAGGAACAGTTGAGGATGTTGTAACAAATGATTTTGAAATAGGTAAAGACTATAAATCCATAATTATAACAGGTTCAAATACAGGCGGGAAAACCGTAACACTAAAAACCATAGGTCTATATATACTTATGGCAAGAAGCGGAATGTTCTTGCCTTGCCAGAACGCGAAAATATATCCATTTAAAAAGGTTTTTGCAGACATCGGAGATGCTCAAAGCATTTTGCAGAGTCTTTCAACTTTTTCATCACACATGAAGAATATTATAGAAATTGTTGACAAGAGTGACGAAAATTCATTTGTACTGCTTGACGAAATTTGTGCGGGAACTGATCCTGTAGAAGGGGCCGTACTTGCACAAACCATATTGAAAAAGCTAGCGCAAAAACAAGTACTTTCAACAATTACAACTCACTATGGAGAACTTAAGGCTCTCGAATATACAGATTCTTATTTTAAAAATGCATCCGTTGAGTTTGATACCCAATCGCTAAAGCCTACCTACAGATTATTAATAGGTATTCCCGGACTTAGCAACGCTATTGCAATTTCAGCTAATTTAGGATTAGACAAAGATATTATCAAAGAAGCTAAAGAAACTCTTGTGTCCAAAAAAGATCCTTCAATACTGGTTATCGAAAAATTACAAACGGCACAGCAAGAATTGAACGACAAGCTGAAAGAAGCAGAAAAGCTAAGGCTAGAGGCCGAAGATTTAAAGAAAGAATACGAAGAAAATCTGGCCATAGTCAAAAAAGATAAAAAGAAAGCTATAAAAGATATTAAACATAAATTTGACTATGAACTACTTGATGCAAAAGGTGAAATAAAAGAAATCTTAGACGAGATAAGAAAAGAAAAGTCCGAAAAAATTGCAAGACGCTCATATTCCCGCCTTGCAAAGCTTGAGCACGATTATAAAGATAAAGTAGCAGGCGTAGAAGACAAAGAACAATATGCTGAAATAATATGGGAGAATGTAAAAGTTCACGACAAATTAATACTCAAAGACATTCACCAATCAGTAGAAGTCCTTACTCTTCCGGATAAAAACGGAAATTTACTTGTTCAAATGGGTAATATAAAAACCAAAATCAAGAAAAATAAACTTGCACCATTTGACCCTGCATTTGAGAAAAAATCACCTATATACACTCCTTCAAAATTTGATTCGTTCAACTTACATAAAATTAATATCTCCAACAGACTAGACTTAAGAGGAGTAAGAGTTGAAGAAGCCTTAGATGAACTGGAAATCTATCTGGATAAAGCCAGTCTTGCAAATTTAACCCCTGTTACAATAATCCACGGACACGGAACAGGGGCACTAAAGGCTGCAGTAAGAGATTACCTGTCAACATCACCATACGTTGCAAAATACCGCCCCGGCGAAAATGATGAAGGTGGAGATGGAGTAAGCGTGGTTGATATTAACTAAGTAAAGTGATATAATCTCCTTGAGAGAAGGAGAGAACTTATGGAAATTAAAGTATCAAATGACGTAAAAAATCAGAAGACCGAAGTTCTTGTAATCGGCCAATTTGAAGGAGAGAAAACTAACAATGAATTGGCTGATAAATATGCCGTTGAAAAAGATCACTTTGAAGGCAAATTCGGTCAGACATACTTATTACAAACATTGGGTAATGCCCCAGCTGATAAGATTTTAATTATCGGGCTTGGTCAAAAAGACGAGTTCGACGCAAATAAAATGACAGAAATTGCAGCAAAAGCTGTAAAAAAACTACAGCAAATACATGCAAAACAAGCTTGCTTTGATTTAGACGTAATGTTCGATTACGGAAAATCTGCAACAATCGGAGCATATATCGCTGATTATGCTTTTGATAAATACAAAACTGAAAAAGCTACAAGAGTAGATGAAATTACATTTGGAAACGTTTCACAAGAACAAGTAGATGAAGGTAAAATCTTCGGCGAAGCAATGAAAATGACCAGAGATTTGGCAAACGAGCCTGCAGCTTATGCAACACCTACAAAACTTGCAGAAATTGCAAAAAGCATTGAGGGTATAAAAACCGAAGTTTACGACAGGGATGAAATAGAAAGAATGGAAATGGGTGCATACCTTGCAGTATCTAAAGGCAGCGCACAACCTCCTAAATTCATCCACATGAAATACACAGGTAAAAACCCTAAGAAAAAGGTGGCTATTATCGGTAAAGGATTATGCTTTGACAGTGGCGGTATGGATCTAAAACCAGCTTCATCAATGCTTACAATGAGAGATGATATGTCAGGAGCTGCTTGTATATTAGGAGTAATGAGTGCTCTTGCAAAGCTTGAACCTGAAATTGAAGTTCACGGGTTAATTGCAGCTTGTGAAAACATGCCGGGCCAAAATGCTTATAAACCTGGAGATATCCTAAAAGCTAAAAACGGTAAAACTATAGAAGTCGATAACACAGATGCTGAAGGCAGATTGACACTTGCAGATGCTCTATGCTATGCCTGCGAACTTGGTGTTGATGAAGTTATCGATATTGCAACTCTAACTGGAGCTTGTATGGTAGCACTTGGCACTGTTGCTTCAGGAATTATGGGCAACGATGAAGATATGATTGCAAGATTAATCCACACAGCTAAAGAAAGTGGTGAAAAATTCTGGGAACTTCCACTTTATCCTGAATATATGAGCAGTCTAAAATCAGATATTGCCGATATGAAAAATACAGGGTCAAGAAACGGTGGAGCTTCAGCTGCAGGGGTATTCTTGCAAGAATTTGTATCAGGAGTTAAATGGGCTCATATTGATATCGCAGGAACAGCTTTCCTTGAAAAGCCTCAAAAAGAATTTATTTCAGGTTCTACAGGGGTAGGCGTTAGAACTCTGTTAAATTACCTTAAATAAGGCATAAAATAAATAAATAAAGAAAGAAAGAAAGAAATAAAGAAAGAAAGAGGATTTTGTATATTTACAAAGTCCTCTTTTTATACATAAAAAACAGGACAAGCTACTTAACAACTTGTCCTGAAATTTTTCTTATCAAATTTGCTTAAAGGTTCAACTTTATTTAGCTTCCACTTTTCACAATAACTTTATCAATCAAACCATAATCCTTGGCTTCTTGAGCTGACAAATAATGATCTCTTTCACAGTCTTCTTTAACCTTTTCATAAGGTTGTCCAGAATTTTCGGCCATAATTGAAATCAGCATTTCTTTCATTCTCAAAATTTCTTTTGCCTCAATTTCAATATCTGTAGCCTGACCTTTAGCACCACCTAAAGGTTGGTGAATCATTATTCTAGCCCCAGGCAAAGCCATTCTCTTACCCTTTGTTCCGGCTGACAACAAGAATGCACCCATTGAAGCTGCTTCACCTAAACAAATTGTACATACATCTGACTTGATTAAATTCATTGTATCATATATAGCCATACCTGCAGTAATAACACCACCCGGACTGTTTATATAAAGCATAATATCTTTTTCATTATTCTCACTGTCCAACAACAATAATTGAGCAACAATTGAATTCGCAACATCATCATCAATTTCAGTTCCCAAAAAGATAATTCTCTCACGCAACAATCTTGAGAAAATATCAAAAGATCTTTCTCCACGAGAAGAATTTTCTATAACTGTTGGGACATAGCCCATAATTTTCATATAAGTTTCTTGATCCATTTTTCTCTCCTAATTACGGACAAATTATAACATAAACTTTTGTAAAAAACTATACTGCAACTTCCTGATGCTTAAATTGTGCATTATATAATGCCTTATAAGCACCATTTTCAATATTTAGCAGCTCATCGTGAGTACCGATTTCAGCAATCTCTCCCTGATTAATTACAACAATTTTATCTGCATTCTGAATTGTTGAAAGCCTATGCGCAATAACAAAAACTGTCTTATCCTGCATTAAGTTTTCAATAGCCATCTGCACAATTGCCTCAGACTTATTATCCAAAGCAGAAGTTGCTTCATCAAGAATAACAATCGGCGCATTCTTCAAAAATGCTCTTGCAATAGCAACACGCTGTTTTTGTCCACCTGACAACAAAATACCGCGTTCACCAATATATGTATCCCATCCCTGCTCCAGAGTTGCTACAAAATCATCCAAATATGCCATTTTTAAAGCTTTTTTGACATCTTCATCAGTAGCGTTCTCGTTACCTAAAAGTATATTTTCTTTTATAGTACCTGAGAACAAGAAATTATCTTGAAATACAACTGCAATATTTTGTCTCAAAGATTTTAACGTCAAATCTCTAATATCAATACCATCTATCTTAATTGCACCGCTGGTAACATCATAAAATCTAGGCAACAAGCTTACAATAGTAGTCTTACCGCCGCCTGAATTACCGACAAATGCAACCGTTTCACCATGTTTTACCAAAAGATTAATATGTTTTAAAACAGGTACACCTTTTTTGTATTCAAAACAAACATCCTCAAATTTTATTTCCTTATATTTAGGATTCATATCAACTGCATTCACACTATCCTTAATTTTCGGCTCAGATTTTAAAATTGCAAAAACCTTTTCTATAGAGAAGAATGAAAATTGAACAGCGTTAAAGTTATTACCTAAGTTTTTAATCGGTGTATACAACATAATCAACGCTGTAATAAATGAAACAAAATTACCAGATGTAATCTGCTTTGTCAAAATCAAATGGCTGCCGTAACCTATAGCAAGACCTATACCTACAGATACAATGACATGCATAAAAGGTGATAACCACGATGTACGCTGAACCATTTTGATACTTACACTAAATATATTTCTCAATATTTCATCAAAATGTTTCTTTTGTTGTTCTTCCAAATTATAAGAAGAAATAGTCTTAATACCGCTAAAGGCCTCATTATAAGCAGTAATAATCGCAGAATCCGCAACAAGAGTTTTCTTCATAACTTCATCGATACGTTTTCTGATTCTTGCGACAGGTAAAAATGCACATCCCAAAACCGCAACAGCAATTAATGCCAACTGCCAAGAATTATAAAACAATACGCATACTAAAGAAATTGAAGAGAACAATCTCTGCATAAATATTTTTAAATTATCTAAAAGACCTGCACAAGCATTATCAGCCATATTATTAAATGCAAAAATAACATCCCCGGATTTTTTTGTATCAAAATAAGCTGTTTCTAAAGTAAGCATCTTCTTAAACAAATCCGCTTTCAGACCATTCGTAATCTTTTTACCAACCCAAGTATTCAAATAAGTAGCCATATAGTTAAGACCACCCTGCATTGACGTGAACAAGACAATACCCAACGGAATGTACCAAGGCGACTGAATTGACTTCTCAACCATAACCAAATCCATATATGGTTTCAAAGACAATGCAATAATCGCATCTAACGAACCTATCGGAATACATATCAAGACCGCCAGCAAAGCCCTAAACCAATATGGTTTTACATAAGGCCACATATTCGTATAATTCACAACAACCTGAGATTGCTTACATTTTGCAATAATATCATTTAATTTAGCTCTAAACATAAATTCATCCTATTTATAATACCGGACAGTAACATTATAACCGCCACAAACCATAGAGTACCATAAACAAACGGATTTTATACTTAATATTACAAAATAATACGGAACACTATACAAGTATTCCGTACAAAAAGCCTTCCCTTTTCCGGCGATGCAAAAAGCACTCGCCTTATGTTACTAGGAATCTGTTGCATCTTTATATTTGTAACTCAATAGGCTGTATGTGTCAGTAGAAGAATCCTCACTACCGTAAAATACTGACATATTTGAAGCAGCCTGCATTCTAAATTCATCTTCTTTCTTCTGCTTTGAACAATCTACGCTGTAAGCTGAAATTTCAGCGCTTGTAATTCGTCCGTCATGGTTTGTATCCATTTCATCAAAATGATTTAGGATATTTTCCATAGTACTTGTAGAAAGACCGCTCGCTCCTGAAGCATATAATTGAGTCAATTCTGTTTTTGTTAAACCTTGCGATGACATCTGGTTTGTTAAATTCGTCATCTCTGTAGAACTTATAATTCCATCGCCATCTTTATCTATATTATTAAAATTATTCTGCAAATATGATGCAAAACTCTGGTTAACCATATTTATCTTTGAAGCATCTGTTCTAACTTCATTTATACTATCCAATGTTACACCCTTCGGATTAGTTGCTGCAAGATAAGAATATGTATTGGTTAAACCGGAATATATACCTGCAAGTAATGAACTACCACTTGAATTTGCCATAATATAACCCTCTCATTAATGTAATCCGTTACTATTTTAACGATTTTTCCAAAAATGTCAACCCTTTTCGGCAAGAAGCTTACCCATAAAGGATTTTAACCATTCAACAAATTATTCAAATACTCTTTATTATAATCAAGCGTATTTTTAGTTGCGGCTACTGAATATAGAGGTTTACCGCCAAATACAGTCTGGGCAGCATTATATATATCGTCTACCGTAATCTTATCTATCATATCAAGATATTGATTTTCCTTGTTTACACCATAATAAGATTCTAAACCTGAAAGTATTGAACCGTTTTTGCCGCTAGTAGATTCACAAGATGACAGAATCAGTGTTTTTAAAGATAATTTTGCACTTTTCAATTCTTCTTCAGAAACCTTTTCATTTTTCAACTTTTCAACATGAGCCTTAAATCCGTTTATTGATTTTTGCAAGTTATCGTAACTTACAGCACCGGAATCTTTGTCATCAGTAGTTGTTCCGATAACAAGCTCGATAGCTGAAGTAGTTCCTTTATTATCTAGGGTTGATCTAACAGAATATGCAAGTTTTTGCTTTTCACGCAAATCGTTGAACAATCTTGAAGTAGGACCGCCACCAAGTATCGTATTTAACAACTCAACAGTTACTTGATCCTTCAAATTTCCTACATCTTTAAACTTATATGCCATTACGATTTTGGCTTGACTCTTATTCCACTCTTCAGTAAACACCTTTGATTCCGTCTGAGGAGCATAATTCTCATATCTTGAATATTTGTATGGCTTAACCGGACTGAATGAATTCAATTGTGATAAAGATGTGTTCTTCAAGTTCGGATTTTCTTTAAACGGAGCAGAAAAGACTACATCGCCACATGCATTTTTCAACAAATCAGCGTACAATGCCTTTACATCATCAAGAGTAAGAGTATCTAAACCTTTTAAAATATCTTCTTTTGTATAATATGCATCCTTAAATAAGTTAGGCATCAGCTTGTTATAAGGTCCTTTTTCTGTACGTAACAAATCATCTCGCAGATTTGCTTTAACCTTTTCAAACTCTTCCGGCAACAATCTCGGATTTTGAATAACATCCTTCATTAAATTAATTGCCTTTTCGCTGTCGGCAAAGTCAAATTCACCAATTGCACTTATTCCACCGCGATTTGCTGCAAAATTCAAGATTAAATTATTTTCATCTTTTATTGCATCCATTGTATTTTTGTCCATATTCATAGACCCTTGTGATAACATATCACACAACACTCTTGTTGCTGCAGGATTCTTAACCTTTACAGGCTCCATTGGCCCTATATCAAGTGAAATTTCAGCTATCGGATACTTTGACTCATGAGTTACAACTCTGAAATTATTAGCTAAATTGTACTGCTTAACATCATTAATATCATAAGCTTGCTTTTTTACGGCTCCAGTAAAAGATACATTTTTGGTATTTGCATAATTTTCTTGGATTTTACCCTCATTAGTGTTCGCAGGATGAAGTACTGTGATTGCAGTTTTATTCAAGTCATAATACTTTCTTGCAGCATTAGTTACATCCTGAGGCGTCATCTCATCAACAATCTTGTTGTAATCAGTTAGAGACAAATAAGAATTTTCAAGAATAGATTCACCTATCCAATTATTTAAAGCTGAGGAATACTCAAACATCTTTGCATAATCAGATTTTAAATTTCTTTTTATCATCTTCATTTCGTCAGCTGTAGGAAGATTATTTTGATATTTACTTATACGAGCGTATATTGCCTTCAAAAGCTTCTCACTATTGTCTTCACTTACGTCTGATGTCAACATTAACGCACGTTTATCAGAAGGTTTTACCGAAACCTTTTCGCTCATTGAATATACTGACGTATTTAATTTGTCAAACAAGGCATTCGCACTACTTGTAGAAAACATCAATCTACTTGCAGCTTCAGCATAAATTCTATCTTTTGAATTATTGTTTTCCGGTCCTGCAAACCCCACAGTCACAAAAGTAGTATCAGTTTTATCAGATAAAATATCTTCACGCTTAGAACTTGTTATCGGAACTAATTGTTCGTAATGACGAGATACAGGTGGCTTTTTATTTGATGAAAAATATTTCGAAATTAATCTCATAGTCTCATCAGGATTAACTTCACCTGTCACAACAGTTACCATATTTGCAGGATAGTAGTTTGTATCAAAGTATTTTACTACATCATCTCTTGTAAGATTTGTTATATTATCCGTTCTACCTGCTATTACATCGTTTGAAGAGGTTTGAATATTAAATAAATTTTTCAGAGTTTTATTATATGCAATATTATCGGGATTTGAAGTTATCATATTTATCTCTGAATTTACAATCCCTTTTTCTTTTTCAAGCATATCTGCCGCAAAACGAGGGCTCTCAAGCATTGATGAGTGAATTTTTATCTTCTTTTCCAAATCTCCATCCGACAACAAATGTGATGCGATAAAATAATTTGTTTCTGCCAAACCGGTACTAGCATTAGTTTCTGCGCCCATTTTATCAGTAGTTCTAAAGAATTCTCCTGCCTCAAGCCCATCTGAACCGTTAAATAAATTATGTTCTATATAATGACTAATACCCCTAATCTTATCAGTCTCATTCATTGAACCCGTATTTACATAAGTTTTTAATACAGTTTCACCATCTTTCGGAACTATAACTACTCTTTGACCGTTTGCAAGCTTATAACACTCTGCTGTCAAATCATAAGGCAGTTTTATTTCCCCTGTTTTTACATACGGCATTGGGGTTTTTACTATAGCATGATTAATCGCAGGTTGAAGCTCAACAACCTGTTCATTTTTCGACTGCAACGCAACTTTGTCGGGTTCTTTTTGTCTTGGAACCGAATTAATTCCGCTGATTTTACTACTATAATTTACACCGTTTATTGAATCTACCATATCTACCTACTTTTATATTAAAACATATAACTTTTAAAAATTGCCACCTTATTTGTTAAAAATTGTAAAGCTTTTTTTTATAAAAAAGCAATTTTAAAGAAAAAAAAAACTTTATTAAAGTATAAGGAAATGAGGACGAAAGATATGAAAGAACAAGAATTAAATACAATGATGTCAGTAGTGTCAGATCCAATTTGCAATGTTTATAAAATTAATAGCAGAAAAGATTTGGAAGAAATTCAAAGAATTATTCGTATTTTTAATATTTCTGAAGAACAGCACAACAAACACGCAATGCTTTCTATCAAGAACCTTGCGACATTCAAACTTGTGCTAAGTAACAACTAACAACATTTGCTCATTTCAAATAAAAAGGTTTTGAAAGGCTTTGATATTTCTATCAAAGCCTTTATGTTTACTAACAAAAATAAGCAATTATGGCAGGCACAAAAATCATCACCCCTATTACTATAGCGATAAAAGTCGCAAACATTACCGCACCTGCCGAAATATCTTTTGCCATTCCAACCAACGTAGAATATCTGTTATGAAACACTGCATCCAAAGAAAATTCTATTGCAGAATTCAACATCTCAGTAACAACGACCATCGAAATAGCAAACAACAATATACACAATTTTACAACACTCAAACCTAACACAAACCCAAGCAACAAAATTAAAGTTGCAGCCATAAAATGGATTCTTATATTACGCTCGCTTTTTAGGACAATTCTTATACCTTTACGAGCGTTCTTAAATGTTCTGCTAAATCCCTGTGTTTTAAATTTACTCATACATTACAGCCTTCAATGCGTCATTTTGTAACCTTATAACAAAATTATAATCTTCTTCCGTTTGATGGTCAAATCCTAAAAGATGCAATATACCATGGCTTATTAAAAAAGCCAGTTCATATTCTTTTGTAACATTTTTCTTCTCAGACTCTTCAATTACCTTATCCAGCGCAATAATCACTTCACCTAAATTTATCTCACCATCCAGAATAAATTTTTCATCCTCTTCTGTATCAGCAAATATGGCAAATGTAATTATATCAGCAGGATAATCTTTATCTCTGTATTCCCGATTAATCTCATGAGTTTTTTTACTGTCACAATAGAGAAAATCAAAAGAAACAGTCTTATATTCATATCCGCTTAAACAGCAATCATCCTTAATTTCAGGCTGTTCTAGATAATATTCCAAAATCTTGCGAGCTATATCGATAAAATATTTTTCATCTACTTCCCAGCCTTCGTAGATATTTTCACTAAAAATATTTATCTTAGCCATTGTTGTCTCCGGTATTTTTCTTACCGTTAGGCTCTTCTAACTGCTTGATTTTATTTTCCAAATCTTCATCCAAAAGCTTCGCAGGGATATTAATCTTGCCGTCTTTAAGCTTTTCATCCAACTCTTGATATTTAATTCTCTCATGCTGCATACCTCTCAAGATTTTTGAGAAAGTTGAAGCAATAACTTTAATATCGCGGAGAGTCAAAGGACTGTCTGATAACTGACCGTCGTTCAAACGTTCTACAATAATTTTATCAATAATATTTTCTATATCCTCAGAAGTAGGATTCTTAAATGATCTCACTGCAGATTCTATAGCATCAGCTAACATCAAAATAGCTGTTTCTTTCATATTAGGCTTAGGCCCAGGATATCTGAACTGCTCTTCTTTTACGTTTTCAATACCCTCTTCTTTAACAGCTTCATTATAGAAATAAGATACCAAACCTTCGCCATGGTGCTGCAATATAAAATTATTGATAATCGGAGGAAGTCCGGCTTTTTTAGCAAATTCAACACCATCTTTCGGGTGAGCTGTAATAAGCATCTTACTTACACGAGGATTGTGATTTTTATGAGGGTTATCTATCCCGAAATAAGACTGATTTTCTATAAAGAACAATGGTCGTTGCAATTTACCTATATCATGATAAAAAGCTCCAACCCTTGCTAAAATAGGGTTTGCACCAATCGCCTCAGCTGCAGCTTCACATAAATTTGAAACCATCAAACTGTGGTGATAAGTTCCAGGAGCATCTCTTAACAGTTGTTTTAATAAAGGTTGGTTATGATCTGCAAGTTCAGCCAAACCGTAATCGGTAATAATATTAAACATACCTTCAAACAAAGGTATAGACCAGAATACTAACATTGAACTTACAATACCGTTTATAACAATATAAGTAGCATCTCTCATTATAAGAGTGTTACTTACATCAATTAAACATTTTTCAAGAACATAAATACCCAATACAGTTAACAAACCAGCAGCAGATATGATAAAACCTGCCTTAATCAAATCAAAACGTCTTGAATATCTGATTTGAGAGACTGCAATCATAGCAATTAAACCGAGTAACATAAAAGTTACAACAAACTGTGCAGAATACTGAACCCCAACAGCCAAAACCGCTAATAATACTGTCATTGCAACATAAGCCACTCTCGGGTTAATAAATATTGAAAGCAAAATAACAAATGCAGGAATCGGCAACACATACGGTGAAAATCCTGTAGGCATTACAACCGCAATTGCTGACAGCAACATACTTAAAAATGCAGTAAGCCCAAAATATTTTGGCTCCAAAAACTGCTTTGCAAAATATTTCATGTATGAAGTAAAGACAAATGTTGCCAAAACAACAAGTGAAAATATTGCTAAAAGACCTTGCCAATTCAGTTCATAAACGTTATATCCAGCTTGCCTTAGAGCATCTCTCTTTAATTTTGTAACAGGTTCACCTTCAAAAACAATCTTATCACCTTTTTGAAATACGGTTTCGTATGGCTTAACCGAATTTTCAGCATTTTTTCTTGCAATTTCAGTTGCAAACTCATCGATTACAAGGTTTGGAACCAAAATCTGATCCAGCAACGCATTTACAATTGTCATCTGTCTTCTCGAAATATTTGAAACCAAATTGTTTGCGATTACCTTATCAATATTGTTATTTTCAAAATCTTTTTCTGATATTCCGGTTCTTAAGATATTTGCCAAAGTGATATTTGCTTTATCAAAAGATTCTCTTAAAGTATGCTCATCAGATTTCAAGAAGAATGTTATTACGAAATTTTTAGTTGATTCATTCGGAATATCAAAAAGAATAGACAACTCTTCTTTTTTTACATCCGGCTCAACTTCTTTTTTTCTAATTTGCAATATAGAATTTTCAAGAGTATCCAAGTTATTTTTTATAAAATCGTCTTCTGCAGTTGTAAACACCGGATCGACTTTTTGTGCGACTTCTTTTTTATGCTGCTCTGTACGTTTTACATCCACAACAGTCAAAGTCTTTTGCGCAATTATATCCTTTTTACTTATTCCATTTTCAATAATACTTTGAAAGAAGAAATTCTGAGAAGCTATTATTGCCGTCATCAGAATAGCAAAAGCAAAGAACGCAGTTACTTTTGAAGTAAGGAATGCTCCTATTGCATCCTTCGCTCTGGTTAAAAAATTCAAATTATCCATATATCACCTTATTTATACTCAAATTTACACACCTATTTTAAACCATCAGAGTTTTTTTGCAACCCATCAAGTTTAATACGCCTTTGAATATCCTCTAACAGCTTTCTGTTAATAGATATCAAATCAGCTAAAACTGCTATCAAGCCAATCTGTACACCCGTCAGCAAGAATACTGCAGCAAAAATCAATGACTGAACATGACCTTTTCCAAACCCCAACATATAAAAGTATATAAATCTGCCTGACAAACCTATACCAATCAGCAAAAACAGAATTCCGCAAACTGCAAAAAACCTGAAAGGCCTATATATTATAAACATTCTAATCATCGTAAATATTGAACGTATAATATATACAAACATATTTTTAAACAATCTTGATTTTCTAAGCTCAGGATTTACGTTAATATCAACGCATTCAATATTCAAACCCTTCGCCTTAGCCTGAATTATAGTTTCCAATGTATACGAATAATTATCAAAAACATTTAATTGTATTGCCGCATTCCTCGAAAACGCCCTAAAACCACTTGGAGCATCTTGCACTTTTGTTGAACTTAGCAAACGCATTACTAATGAGCCCAATTTTTGCAAAAATTTCTTTAATGGTGAAAAATACTTAATTTTACTGACAGGGCGAGTTCCAATAACAATATCCGCCTTACCTTCCAAAATAGGTCTTACCAATAACTCTATATCTTTAGCACAATACTGATTATCCGCATCAGTGTTTACAATAATATCAGCGCCAATATCAAGAGACTTGTTAATCCCTGCTACAAAGGCTTTCGCTAAACCCTTATTAGCTCCGTATTGAACTATATGCTTTACGCCAGACTTAATGGCAACATCAACAGTCCTATCTGTTGAACCGTCGTCTATTATCACTACCTCTATTTCATCAATTCCATCTATGTGCTTAGGCAAATCTGCCAAAGTTATAGGCAATGAATCCTCTTCATTAAAACACGGAATTTGGATTACAAGCTTCATACAAAAACCTCTAGTACATCATAGCACAAAAACCCGTTTTCTCAAAATTCCGCTTTACAATCTTTGAATTGCTTCCGGAGTTTTTTAATTTTCTACGGACTCAGATTTATTATTCAAAGTTCCTGTAACTGCGTTAAGAGTCTTTTTTCCTGTGTTAGCGATTGTTGCATTAATATTTTTAAAATTACCTAAAAGATTGGTATTAGCTGATGATGCTTCAGTATTTTTTTTGTCAGTTGCAATATTCGCTGTTAAATTTACGCTATCTGTTTTTGCTCTTTTATTTATTGCGTGTTTAGAAGGATTATAGTTATTCTGTGTTTCTTTATCGATTACAGACTGCTTTTTATTTTTATTCATTCGTTCTTCAACCTTACCGGCTAAAGGTGTTGCAATAAATGGAACAATTACACGTTTTCCGATTGTAGTTGCAGCAAATAGAGATGTCAAAGAACCAAACGCATCACATACGGAACCTTTAATCTTTGCAAAGGATTCTGCTATTTCGTGAGGAGATGTGTTCTTGTATTTTTCAGTATTTCTCAATACCGCTTGTATCATCTTTTGAGCGTTTCTATCAAAGTTCTTACCAAAGAATTTTTCAAACATCTTAGTTTGAACTATTTTATTTGAAATTGTAACGTGCATTAGGATTTGAGCTAATATCATCAAACCGCCGTTTGCTAAGTCTAAGGCTGCTACAAATCGTCTTTTATCTTCAGGAATCTTATCATTATGCAAACTTTGATTTACATACATATAACATCCGACACCATCTTTCAAGATAATAGATGCGATACCTATACCATCAATAACTTTTCTGTTATTTGATCTGTAAGATGCATAACCTTTATCCATAATAGGCATTTCTGATAAAGCTACAAATGGTTTTTTGAAACCATAATTATAAGCTTTTGACATCCAAGATTTTCCAACTTGCATTATACCCATCATGCCACCTCAGCTTTCTTTGGTGCTTGATTTATAAGCTTTGATGACTCATTATCATGCTTTTTACTAGATAAGTTAGGGAAGAATACATCCATAAATCTAGGATATATCCAGTTCAATAACGTACAAGTAAATGGTAATATTGCAAGAGAAACAAATACTCCTACAATCTGTTTGTAACATTTCATGTGGGCTTTTGTTCTTTCAATAAGCTGTTTTGCAACTTCTTCTGCAAAATCTTTATTCAAGCTGCTATTTTCAATTCTAAGCGATTTCTTCTTAGCATCTATCATCTTTTGAATTTCACTTACTTTTGTCTTTTCAGTTACTGACTTTTTCAGCTCATTAAAGAAATCTTTTGAAGCTTGAACTTCCAATATATCAGCTTTTACACTGTCTTCAACTATTCTTGAAACTTCAGCATCAGAATGTACATTTGAATATATATCAACATGCCTTAGCATCTTGTTCACATTATCAGAGAGGGCTTTCTTAATATTCTTAAATGAATCGGCTTTACCTCCACCACTTTTATGCGCTCTCTTTTGAATATCTCCTAAAATTGCTATCATTTCTTTGGCATTAGGATTGCTGCGTAATGTGTTTATTTTTTGAGCAATAAATGAATCGATTTGACTTACATTCTTCGAATTTTGAATTACATTACCCATCTCTTCAAGTATTGTTCTTGCTTCGGCATTATTATTTCTATAATAATTACTTCTGATTTTACGCTTTTTAATTGTCGTTTCAATATCTTTTTCTATACTTAAATCATGTTTGTACAAATTATCAAGAGTTTCTACCAACAAGCTTCTGTATTCTTTATCGCTTATATTTTTGGTTGTTCCATCACTTAACCTGTATTTTACAGTACTTTCATTACGCAAAGTATTTATTAATTCTTTTCTTTGTTGAGCCTTAAATTCAGACACCATCTCTTCTAACTGGCTCTTTGTGGCTGTAGGATTTTCTCTTTTCTTTAACTTCATTATGTAGTAATCATCCATAAATAAGGTTTTATTTAATTTTTCACCCCACACACCTTTGTTAGCCCAGTTATCAAAGATCTTATAGAAAGGTGCTGTCAGTCCGCATTGCGTCAATACTGCCAATACCGCTGATACCGGTTGTCTCCATGCCGAATATGTTCTTGTATCTTCATCAGTCTTTGAAAAACAGTTGTATTTAATAAAGATAGGAGCAACAAGACCTGTTCCGATTGAGTTAATCATAATGTTCTGAATTTCACCACTATTAGAACCTAATTTCCTCAATATTCTCAGATGGCGCGGTATCAAATTTGCAACCGCTTCATCTAAAGACGCTGTATAGACTGCGGCTCCCGTGAAATTAGGAGTTTTTTTCAATCGGTATTTCTTACCTGCCGATTGCGCACCATAGGTCTTACTATAAGCTATGTCATCTACCTTCATCATACTTTAAACTAAACACCTTCCATCTATATATACGTTTGTACAAAATAAAAATTGCGCATATATGCCCTATTTGTTAAGTTTTGTAAACTTCACAATTGACCAGTCGCCCATCTTTTCATATCTTGTCACAGCAAGGCTTTTAGACAGATCTATGAAGGTTCTGTTTTTTATGTATGAAAAAATTAAATACATAATTGGAGTTTTTTGATACAGATAATCATCCTTAACAATTGTTTCCATGTCCTTTGGAGAATACATAGAAACGCTATCAAGCATGACCACAAAAACACTCTGATTTGGCTTTATATTTTGCAAAACAGTTGTTAAAAGCATGTAATCGATATGAGCAGGACCGGATTCAGCGAAAACATTTTTATACAAATCTTTTCCATTTGCCAAAACCTGAGCATAATCCACATTACTAGATAAAAAACTTGGAAACGTTCCTTTATCTATACTAAACACTTTGTATTTTGAAAAATCAAAATACTTTTCAAATCTGGATTGAGGGTAATATTCAAGAATTATAAAATCACCTTTCTGCGGCTTACCTTTTTCTAAAAGATCCGCAACAATCTTATGTCCCTGAACTCTTGGCATTTTAGGCGCTGAAACAGGGCTGATAAATATATATGTCAAATTTATTATACAAAACAATCCAACAAAAACACTTGCAATTTTCTTATGTGAAAAAGCACAAGCTCCAACAACTGCCAAATATAAAAGAATCGGATATATTTCTATCGAATACTTTGTAATAAAAACGAGCTTTCCTAAAATAGCGGCTCCGCTTAAAACAGCAATAAATCCTACACAAATACCCAAAAGAACTTGATTTAATCTACTTTCTTCATTTTTAAACAGTGATCTTACGATAAAACCTATCGCAATAATTGCCGGAACAAAAGTAAATATAACAAAGCTTACACTTTTTACATACAACATATTATCCGGAGCATTTACCAAATTTGTTAAAACCGGTGAAAAATAATCAGTAAACAAGAAACCAATCTTTGATAACGAGAAATGGCCCCACCATTGAGAGAATGATTGTGTAGTAATTATTTTTAAAATCTGAGGCAAACATAATAAACCAGATAATAACAACACGCCCCAAATTGCAATAAGCTGTTTTTTATATTCTTTAAATAAAAGTACAGATAAACCTACAAGCTGAAAAAATACAAAAACAAACCCAATTGTATGAGTAAATACAATTAAAAAGTCAAATACAACAAGTCCTAATAGATTAACCCAACTCTTATTTTTAAGGAATCTAAGCAAATAAAATAACGCTAACGCAGAAATTAAAAACAGCAAAGAATACATTCTTACTTCCTGCGAATAATAAATCAGAAAAGAGCTCAAAGCAGCAAAAACCGCGCACAAGTAACCACTTTTTCTACTATGTTGAGCACCTACAAAATACATTACAATAATTCCTAAGACACCAACCGCAACTGAAGTCAGTCTTAAAAACAAATCACTATCTCCACCGAAATGCATACAGAATTTCAAATAAAGATAATAAAACGGCATGTGACACTGCGCAAGCATTTCTTTAATAAAGCCGCCTCTGAGTGGATGAGATGCGACAAACCAAGATATATACTCATCATTCCACAACCCTTGAAACTTATTTATACCGATCAAGCGCAAACCTAAGCCCAAAATACTTATCAAAATTAAATATATAATATTCACAAAATCCCCCTATCAAATATATAATACAAAAGCGTCTAATTAAACTATAGACGCTTTCAAACTAATTATTAATCCTTATCATTAATCTCAACAAATTTTATATCACCATTATCATCGTAATAAACTTTCGCTTTTGCCTTAAGTGTATCTCCTTGCAAAGCTTCATAATAGTAAATATAGCAATTCCTTTTCTTTACACTACAAGTATTTTCTTTATAAAAAGTAAGCGCAAACACATTTTTATTATCTTTAGCCAAAACATGTTCATACATTACACCACTAGAACCGTAAGGTACTAATTTTGGGTGCCCGCCACCGGAAATTTTTAACAACAATTTAGCAACATCTTTTCCGTCTTTTAATGGTTTAACCTTGTCATATTTTATAACAACATTTGCCAAAGGTTTCATAATTAATTTGCCGCGTCCATACGAAGTAAAAACCATAGAAAATTTGGACCAAACATAAGAACAAAGCGCCAAGAAAAGTATGCAAATACAAATAAAAATACCTGCAGTAACTTCTGTCCATTTTTTTTGAACTTCTAAAAATTCCGAAAGATCTTCAACTTGTTTTTTATCGTAAACCCAAACATTACCCTTCTGGCCGCAATATATTGCAAAAACGATAAAGAACAAAACAATCAATTCCAGAAGAAAACTTGGATAATGCATTAATAAAACGGCTAGAAACAAAACGAATAAAACAAAAGCCGCAATCGTTTTATCAAAAACACCGTTAAATAGGCCCCAAATCCAAGTTAAACCGAAAGCACCCCAATTAAATCGACTTAACTCTTGAAGCACTAACTTATCTTCTGAATTTTCAATATCCAGATCACAAAATGCTTTCCAATCACTCATCAATATTTACCTCAATACATTATCCCTACAAAGTTTTCACATCTAAAACGGACGAGTTTGATTTAATTTTAATCTCAAATCTCTAAATCTGTTTATATCTTCCTGAGATTTTCCGGAATCCTTAAATACTGCCTGAGCAGAAGGATGAACCATCAAAACATAATCCATATGGATTTCCAAAAAATTATATTTTCTAGGAGACTGATGATTATTACGAGGATATATCTCCGCATTTGTCACAGCCAAAAATCTTCGTTCCTTATCATTCAACAAATCAGTCAATTCACGATTTGTATTGGTATACTTTGAAACATGAACGATACCCTTAATATCGTGATCAACTGTCAATATACAAACTTCTATAGGTACTGTATCAACATTCTTTGCCATTTTCCTATCCTTAAATTTCCCTCTCTATGTTTTCAGTATAGTATAATTTAAAGCAATTGTCTATATCTTATCAATTCTTTTACTCATTCTGGTTCCATAAACCTCGTGAACATCAACCACAGAGAAAAAGGCTTTTGGATCTATTTGTCGGATAACTTCTTTCATCTTACTCATTTCAAGACGAGATGCAACACAATATATCAAAGTTTTTTCCTGTCTTGAATATCCACCGATACCATGCAAATAAGTAACGCTTATATCCAAATCCTCAATCAAAGTTGTACCAATTTCTTCCCACTTATCACTAATAATACGAATAGACTTTGAACTGTTAAGACCCTCAAGCACAACATCAATCATTCTATATGCGATAAAATAAGTAAGAACAGAATACATAGCGCTTTCCCAAGTCAAAACAACACCTGCTAAAGCGTATATAAAGATATTAAAGCCCATAACTATTTCACCTACGGAGAAACCAAATTTTTTAGACAAAACCAATGCCATAATTTCTGTTCCGTCAAGCGAACCTTCATTCTTTAATACAACACCAACTCCAACACCTAAAATTATACCACCAAACACCGTTGCCAATAACATATCATTCGTAACAACAAGCTGGAAATGATGAAATACGTTTGTCGCAATACCAAGCATTGCAACTGCATAAAAGGTTTGGAGCACAAAAAATTTACCTAACTTTGTAAACGCCAAACAAATAAATGGTAAATTTATAAGAATCAAAAGCAAACCTAAATTAAAATGAGTTATATAGTTTACCATCATTGATATACCAACAACTCCACCATCAATTATCTTATTTGGAATAAGAAAACAATCAAGAGCAAAACCTGCAATAAAAGCACCTAAGGCCAAAAAGAAAGCTTTTTGTATTAAGCATCCGAAAGTTAATTTTTGCTTCACTACAACTTCTGGCATTATTACCCTCTATTTTGTTCTTCCTTCTCATCTTTATGCATAGATATAAAATTATTCAGATGAAAAATTGTTTTCTTTTCTTCATTATTTTCTTGAGTTTTATAGCCCAAAATTTTCTCTAAATCAGCTTTCAAGGTAGTCAAATCATCATATTTTTTCAACGTACCGTCAAGAGCGATAGAAACATCTCCAGTTTCTTCGGAAACAACAAGACAAGCTGAATCACAAGTCTCAGACATACCAATTGCGGCTCTGTGTCTGGTACCATATTTCCAGCTAAGCTTTGGATCTTCTGTCAATGGAAGTAATACACCTGCGGAAATTATTTTTGGTCCGTTTATAACAACAGCCCCATCGTGCAAAGGAGTATTTACGTGGAATATAGTTAAAAGCAATTCCGTTGACAAATCTGCATTCAATCTGGTTCCAACATCAGAATATGTATTGCTCAAATCTTTTTGGAAAACCATCAACGCACCTGTATGAGACTTTGACAAAAATTTGACAGCTTCTACAAGCTCTTTAATTACATCAATTTTCTCATCATTCTTAGTCTTGTTATTACTTCCGAATAATCTTGTAAAAATATCTGCTTGCCCAAGAAAACCTAAAAATCTTCTAAGTTCAGGCTGGAAAATTACAATCAAACTTAACGAAATCAAAGTAACGATAGACTTTAAGAACATTCCTAAAATCTTTAAATCTAACCTTACTAAAATTTCCGAAAACACCCACAAGAATATAAGAAAAAATATTCCTTTAACGAATTTTTCAGACTGGGAATCCTTAATAAACTTCTTATAAAAAGCGAACAAAATTCCGACAATGATGGCAATTTCGATAATATTGACCCAACTTAAAGCCCAATCCATTGTACCTAACTGATATTGCAAATATGTTAAAAGATCATTAAACATCTACTCTTAGCCTATCCGGAATTATATCGTGTGCAATTAAATCATCCAAAGTTTCTCTACTTACTATAATATCAGATTGAGAATTATTTACAAGTACCATAGCAGGTTTTTCTACTCGATTATAATTAGAAGCCATCGAATAATTATAAGCACCCGTGTTAAACACGCACAAAATGTCCCCTTCCTCTAATTCAGGAAGTTCAATATTATGGATCAAAATATCTCCGCTCTCACAAAAACGCCCCGCAATTGTAACAGTTTGTAAACTATTCTCTTCAGGTTTGTTTGCGACAACTGCACAATATTCAGCCTGATACATACTAGGACGAGCATTATCAGCCATTCCGCCATCTACGGCAAAATATTTACGCCCCTTTGGAACTTGCTTAGAACTTCCAAGCGTATACAAAGTTACGCCAGCAGTTGAAATAATACTTCTACCAGGCTCCAAGAATATGGCAGGAGCATCTATATTATATTTCTTTATGGCATCTTCAATAGCCGATATAATAACATTTGCAATTTCGTATGTAGAAGGCGGAAGATCTGAATCTACATATTTTACACCTAAACCGCCGCCAATATTAATTTCATCAAGTTTCAGACCAAATTTCTCATCCAATCTGGCCAATTCTCTAATCAAAATATCTATCTCATCACGATATACGGCAGTCTCAAATATTTGAGAACCGATATGTGCGTGAAGACCGTGTAACTTCAGATTACTGCTTAATACAAATTCTACAGCTTCATCAATTTGAGTTAAATCAAACCCAAATTTCGAATCTAAATGACCTGTTTGAATATATTCATGAGTATGACATTCTATTCCCGGAGTAATGCGCAGTAAAATATCAACGGATTTATTTCTGCTTTTTGCAAGCTCATCTAACAGTGATAATTCAAAGAAATTATCTACAGAAATACGCCCAACACCTAAATCAATAGCCATCGCAAGTTCGTCAACGGATTTATTATTTCCGTTGAACAAAACTTTTGACATATCAACTCCAGCCTTATAAACAGTATACATCTCTCCGGCAGAAACAACATCAAATCCAAAACCTTCACTATACATAAGAGCACTTGTAGCCATAGTACACAACGCTTTTGATGCGTACATCATATTAACTTTTTTGTATAAAGAAAAAGCTTTTTTATAATCTCTGCATACAGCTCTAATAGTCTCTTCATCCAAAACATACAATGGAGTCCCATATTTTTGGGCAAGTTCAACTAAATCACATCCGCCAATTTCTAAATTTCCATTACTATTTACTCGGCAACTGACCGGTTTTATAAATTGGTTTGTACTGTTCGGCATTACGGGGCTCCTATCTCTCTTACGCTGTTCAGTATATCATATTTTTTTCTCATTGAAAAGAGGAAATTTTTTTTAATTAATCCATTAAAATAGCAACCAGCATTAAAAGAGAAAACCAAATCATCAAATTTCTGGCTTGATACAATCTCAAATAAAAACTTTCAGTCCCCTCTTTTTCAACAGCATCCCAATTATCTAAAGGGTAATACCACCAATGAATTTCTGGAACAAAACTTTTATCGTTATTATAGAGCTTAAGTAACACATAAAGCATAATAGCAAAAGGACAGGTAATTACAGGTAAAATATACCATAAATTTTTCCCAAACAAAGCCAAACTAAAACACATCATATACCCGATAAAATATAATACAGCTAATAAAATTAACGCCCTATTCTTGTCCCCGATTCTACAGCAAAGAGTTTTTTTCTCCGCACACATATCGCCGTCAAAATCAAGAATCGTATGAGTATACAAAAGCCCAACCGTAAAAACAACAGTCGCAATGGAAAGTAATAAAACGAACCCCGAAAAATTTCCGCACATTACGTAATAAACACCCTCAAACAACAAAGGTCCAAATGCAGTACCGACAGCAACTTCACTCAAACCTACAGAAGAAAGTTTCGGATACGCCAATGTTATTATCCCGCCCAGAAAAGCAAGCCATAAAACCCCAACTCCACTTCTAAAGAATAAAATTATACCGATTAAAAGGGCTATTACACAATAAACAACAACAACTCTTAACACATCGCTCAATGTTGCAGAGCCGTTTTTTATATAACTGCATTTTGTTTTAACGGAATTTTCAAAAAATTTCTTATCTTTAGAAAGCGCCTTATAATCAACATAATCATCAAAAAGATTTGTCGCAAGATGCGCAAAAGAAATCCCGACAAGAGCCAATATTCCATTCAAAATATCCCCGCCTTGCTTAATCCCATAAACAAATATAATAACCCAAGACATAATTGTCATAGGCAATGAAAATAATCTGGAATTATTTAACCAAAACAGAATATTTTTGACCATATTCAAATTATGACATAAAAATACTTACCAAGTAAGAAATTTTATCGCTGTAGCAGCATGTGCAGCGGCATTAATAACATTAGCAGCAGTATTTATACCGGCATACGCAGGTTCTTTAACAACAACAGTCTCACCAGTTCCATCCTGAGTAATATAAGTCGTCACGTAAGGATAATAAACTGATGAATAATAATATGAATAAGGGTATGTTGACAAATAAAAAGGCGCATACACAATAGGACGCCTATATGGTCTAGGCAAAGGCGGTCGATGCGCTATGCCAGGAGGCGGACCCATAGGTGGTCTGTGCATATTTCCTATAGGGCCGCCCATAGGAGGTCTGCTCATAGGAGGTCTGTTAATTCCGGGTCTACCCATTCCCGGTCTATTCATGCCAGGTCCCATTCCCGGTCTCATGCTAGGACCATGCATTGATACTGATCCTCTCATCATTCCGCCAGGTCTTCCTGGCCCGCCATGTCCGCCCGGACCTCCAGGTTGAGCTTGAACAGGCCCGACCGCAAATATTACTAACAAAAACAGTAAAATGACCTTCTTCATAAAACTATTTTCCCCCTATACAGTTTACACTATACCAACGATATTAATATTCCTAAAGTTCATATTTTAATAATTATATTAAGAAATATTAAGTTGGCATATAGTGTAAAACCGACACTACTAAAAGGTTTTACACCTCTTTGCATTGTACAGCGCCATCATTCAGACAAAAAACTTGCTTTTTTAAAATAAATATACTACTATTGTAGTATACAGAAGTTTGGTTTCTATGGTAAACATACTTTATTCTAAAACTTAAGTAAGGAAAACTCCTAAAAATGTAAAATTAAACCATCCAAGGCTCTCGCACACAAGAGCCTTTATTTTTTTTATTTTTAAAGAGTATTTTCTTTTATCCAATCCAAATATTTGTCGAAACCGTTATCTATACCAAGACTAATAATTTCAGGAACTTCATACGGATGGATTTCCAAAATTTTATTTTTCAAAACCTCAAACAGAGTTGCTTTAGTCTTCAGAATAAGCAGACACTCACTATCTTCAACAATCTCTCCCTTCCAGTGATAAATAGAACTCAAGCCTTGCATAATATTAGCACAAGCCGCAAGACGTTCTTCGACAACGATTCTTGCAATTTTTTTGGCAGATTCTAAATTATCCACAGTACATAGCACAACCACAAATTTATTCATAAACTCTCCAAATAAATTTTCTACAACATTTATTATAACAAAATTTTTATAATAATTTGTAATAATAGGCAAAAATTTTTTTTTATTTGTTTTATAAACAGCGTATGAACATTAATAAATTTTCTCCAGTCCTTATAAAAAAAATCGATCCTAAAGATGCTCGCAAACTATGTTCTCTAAGTGTTAATAATAACAAAGCCGGAGCTCTCAATGTACAAATCAGGGAAGACGACTACGGCAACGGATACCGCTTTATTACAGAACTAAAGAACAAATGTGACAAATTATTAGGGAAAGAAGTGTTCACGCTTATCGATAAAGTTCCGGAATGTACAGGATTAAACATTATAGTTGAACCTGAGTACAGGAACCGACACTACTATTTTGGAGAAATTCTAAGATTAACAAGCATAATAGAAATGCTAGAAAATAAAATTAAAACATTTGAAATCTACTCAAAGGACAGTGCAATATTCTTTCATTCAAAATTCAAATTTGAACCTGCAATAAAGACTTACAACGATCGTGATTATGCGCTAAACACAGTCATAAACAATAAAAGTGGGAAATACGTAGATTTCAGAAGAAGAGCTCTCGCATTATTGAACGCAACTCAAAGAAGACCAAATGACAAAAACTATCAACGAGAATTATGCAAAAAAACGAATATTCTTCTAAAAGAATACATACAAAGGATACTTCGCAAACATGGAGAATATAAACACCACCCATTCAATAATGGAATGCGCATGGTTCTGACTGATAAAAACATCTTAAAAAACAAAGAATTTTTTAACGAATTATTCAGAAAACATGGAATAGACTATCAAATATAATAAACCAAGACCTAACAAATAAATAATTCCCGGAGATGGATTCGAACCACCGTTGGAAGATCCAGAGTCTTCAGTCCTGCCGCTAGACGATCCGGGATTAAACTCCAACCAATTAGATACTACTCCAAAAAAATAAATATTACAAGCAATATTTATAAAAAATAAAAAGAAAAATCACACAACCTAACATTAATGTAACTTTTAAACAACGAAAAGGAATCTGTAAATGGCAATATTACCAATCACTAACAGAATTTATACACCTTCTAAAACGACCTATAACAAACAAATAGGTCATAAAAGCACAAATCCGACATTTAAAGGAACATACACAGACGGACCCTGTCCGATAATTGATAATGGCATAAAACAACTAAAGTCCAAAATCGATACTGTAATAAAGCCTTATGCAGAGACTAATAAAGAGTTATTTACATCTTTACTAAAAATAGGCTACGCCTACCAAGAAAAATTAAAAATGATAAACAGATATGAAACAAAACTAATCCAAATGCAACTTGATGCAGTAAACTCACCAAAAATCAAACAAAACTCTCAAGAGGCAATGATTTATAAAAACTATCTGCTAAACCTAAGCCATTTTAACAGTCTAATAGAGTACACCCAAAAGAACCCAAAATTTGCTACAGAAAAAATCTTACATACGATTAAAATAAGCAAACCTAAAATGACGCGGGACTCCGAAGAATTTGAAAAACTAAAACCACTATACATAAAAGCAAACGAAATCCGAGCTCAAATGAGTGAAGATTTTAATAGAATAAATGACCAAAAATCTCCACACTTTATTCAGGGAATAAAAGAACTGGACACACAAAATAAAACCGCAGCAGCATTAATTCTTATGTCAGACTATCCTGAATATAATGCAATAATAAAAGAATACGATAGAATTTTAACTAACCGAAAAGAAAATATAGAACCACTATATAGAATTCTTGAAAGAATAGAAGATCTTAACAATAAGATTCAAAATTTTGAAGAACAAAAACAGAACAAACAGTCAATATTAAATGACATAAGCAACTTTGTTAATGCAAACAAAGACTACGAAACGAACTCACTCTCTGCTCGAACAATACAAGAAAACTACAACGCTTTAATCGCAAATACACAAGATGTTATAGACAAAAACTCAACAGAACTGGAAAACTACCGGAAAGAACACCAAGTTAACATCAGTCAGAGAATAATTGACCGAACACTTAAAATGCAAGATAAAATAAACAAACAATTAAACATACTAATTGCAGAAGAAAAAAGAAATTTGTATTATAAATAAACATAAAAAATTAACTTTTTGTAAAAATTACGCAAACAAGATATTCTCCAAATTCAAAATTACAAATATTTCAAATATATTAAACCAAACAGAAAAGCACAAACAAATAAATATCGGAGCAAAAATGAGAATAAACGCAATCAGAAATTTCAATTACAAAAACGTAACAGACATACAAGCTAACGTCAGCACAAATAACAAAAATAACACTCAAGCCCAATCAAGAACGGCTAATTTTTACAAAATCAGCTTTACAGGAATAAATAATATCACCCCGCAATTTGAATATAACTATACCGAAAAAGAACTTCAAGACAGATTATCCCCTAGCAAATACACAAAAATTGAATTATTGAGTCCTACAAGTGAAGCATACAGAGGCTTACAACAGGGAGATAAAGAGGCACTAAACCACCTTATAAAAGCAGCAGATTTATTTGATAACGTATACAAAAGACTTGACAATATCCACAATCTGGAATTTGAGAATGCACTGTATATGGATATCGCAAAAGGGAACAAACAGGCAATTCTGACCAAAAAGTTATATGACGGGCAAAAAGGGATAATAGGGAAAACAACAGGAGGTCAAACCGTCAAATTAGCAAAAAACATAAAAGAGCTGCCGGGCAAGGGATTTTTCCCTGAAGACTTGGGAGAAGAAGAATTCCACCAAATCTTAATAAAAATGATAAAAGAAGGGAAAACAGAAGAAGTCTCAAAAATCTTAAATCAGCGATCTGTAATATTTAGAGACGCAGACGAACTAAGAGCCATAGATTATACAGAATTTTTCAAAAAAGAGTTTTTGCAAGCAGCGGATGAATTGGAATTAGCTGCAAAAACGTCTACAAACCCTGATTTTAACGAATACTTATTATTACAAGCACAAGCTCTAAGGAAAAATGATCCTGAATTAGACTGCTTAGCTGACAAGAAATGGGCAACACTGCAGGATACACCTTTAGAATTTACTCTTGGAAGAGAATGCTATAGTGATAAAATGACACCAACCGTTGTCAAAAACCCTGAATTAAGAGCACTTTTAGAAAAATATAAAATACCAGTTTATGCAAAAGATAACGTTGGAGTAAGAGTCGGGATAGTAAATACAGAAGGCACAAAGTATCTTTTGATGATAAAGAAATTTTTACCATACATGGCAGCTAATATGCCATTCAATAACGAATACAAACAAAAAATTTCAGCGGGTAACTCAAAACAAACAATGGTTGATGCACATATAGTATACGCCACAGGTCAAAATGGAGCATACAGAGGCGGAATTTCAATTGCATCAAACTTGCCAAATGCCGATAAACTAGCCATCCAGACAGGCGGAGGATTCCGAAATGTTTATAACAAAGAACTCCGAAGCGCAAAATACGCATCAGGCGTAGAGAAAAAATTAAACCTTATTCTGGACAAATCACAACACAAATATTTCAGTCCAGAAGCCTTGCATGATTTTACAATATTGCACGAAAACATCCATTCTCTAGGGCCAAAAGAAGGGTTAGAAATGCTAGGCATATACAAAAATACCATAGAAGAATGTAAAGCCGATATGGGTGCTCTAACAATGTTGGAAGCATTGAAGAAAAAAGGATTTTATACACCAAAAAGACAAAAAGAAATGATAACCTCGCTTGTTACTGCCTATGCGCCACTTGGCAAAGATTTAAATGATGCACATAGGACAAGAAATATTATGCAACAGAATTACTTTATAGAACACGGCGGAATAAAAGTTAACAAAAACGGGAAAATGAAAATCAATTTTGAAAAAATAACTGAATGCGCCCAAAATATGCTGGAAGACATAATAAGAATTCAATTAAGCAAAAACGAGAAAATGGCAGCAGCATACATAAATAAATATGCAGTATGGACAAAAGAACTGGAGCTTGTAGCCAACAACTTGAGAAAAGCAGACACAAGACTCAATTCTTATCTGAGTGCCCCAATAGCAAAAGCCATTCTCAGAAAATAATCATAACTCTGAATAATATGAGAATATATACAACTTAAGCGTTAAAATAGCCTTTGTCTAATTTTTTCCTAGCAGAGGCTATATTCATTTTTTTTGGCTTTTTAGGAAAGTATTTTTCAACATTCCAACGGAACTTGGCAAAATACATTTTATCTAACAAGTCAATAAATCTGTCTGAATCCTTGCCTGAAAACAAATATAACACCTTTTTATGAGGCCCTTTATTAACTGAAAGTTGAAAAACATCCAAATTTTTAGAAGATAACTTACTTCTAAAATTATCGATTTGATGCGGATGTCCTTTTATTTTAATAAATTTTCCAAAACTTGGAGTAAACTGAGGTTTATTGTAAGAATAAATTTCCATTATTTTCTCTCAAATTATAAATTGCATACATAGTAACGTATAAACAAAATATTTTTTGCGTGTTTAATTAACACTCTTAATTATTTGTTATATAATGAAAGCGAGTTTTTATTTAATCAAACTTTTATTTGTTAATAAATATTTTGTCTAGCCGAATTTACTTTATACGTTTTAAGACATAGAAATAATAAAAGGAGAGTACCCCATGGAAGTAAGAATGAACAATTATAGTACATCATTTGGCGCAAAACTGGCAATAAACGATAAAGCCCAACTTTTAAAACCTTATGAAAAAAGACTTGGAAATATAGCAAAAATATTCGAAGAAAAGACAAGTAAATATACAAAGGATGTTTTTGAAATATCTACAAATGAACATGATCCTGAAAAAGCAACTACACTAACAGCATACGTAGGGAATGCTGAAGAAGGCGGAGAATTAACACCAAAAGGACTTGCTGAATTATTTAAACTTAAAGATAATTCTATCGTAGAAAAATTTAAAAAAATATTTTTCACAGCACAGAAAACAGACAAAATTGACACTCAAACAGACAGATTTTTGACTACAGTAAACAACTCTATCAAAAAAGATAAAATCTCCTATCCGGAAGATAAAGTATATGACTACACAGCATCAATAAAAAACCAAATAAGACGTGATGCTCTAAAAAATGACAAACTGCTCAGCAATAAAGAAAATTTTAGATTTTATTGCATATAAGATTTAATTTTAACCGTGCAGAAGAAATTACACCTGCACGGTTAATTTTAAAAATTCATTGCAAAATAATGAATTATAAGAACTTAAGCATTTTGTAAAAACTTATCAATCTTAGATCTCATAATATATCCACCATACACATAGACCCTTTCATCCTTTTGGAATCCAACACGTTCAAAGGATTTCGAGTATTTTTGAGAGTATATTTTATTGGAGTATTGAAAACTGCAACATTTTGGAAATTAATTTTCATATAATATTTAAGTCCAAACATTTAAAAATTTGTCACAAGCGCCAAATATGACAATAGAGACTTAACTACTTATGAAAAAAAGTAATTTTTGGTATCCACATTGGCACATTTTTTCGATACTCAAGATATTCATTTCCAAAATTTCGCACCAATTGTTTTTCTTCAAAAACCTTAAAATATACACAATTTATAAGAAAGAATAAAACTGCCCAATATAAAAGATTAATTGAATTCAGGATAAGTGCCTCCGAAACAAGTACACAAATTACGCCTGTAATCATAGGATTTCTGACAACACTAAAAGGTCCCTCTACAACAAGATGTCTTGTAGCAGCCCAAGGGGCAAGAGTACCCTTACCGATTTTGCCAAACAAAACCATTGTCCATACAGCTAAAAACAAACCAAAAATCAACAATAATACACCTAAAACAATTTGCATTACTGACGGCACCACATATTGAAATTTTGAAAAATATAAAATTAAACAAGGAATTACCACGATTACATTAAAAGGTAAAATAATTATAGCTTTTATCCACTCTTTCATTTACAACTCCTGATTCCATACTTAATTTTAGCAATTATTTTTTATTTAGCAAATAGTATTATTTACATCACAGGAATTAAAAATAATAAAATCAATATTTTAAATTACAATTATTTACTTTTTATCATTCTTTTAAGCTTATTAACCTGTTCAATTATAACTTTTTCGTTTGTATAAAATATAGCATCTAATTCGTCATTACACTTTTCTCGAAAGTCATTAATAACACCATCATTTATCCCTTTTTCTTTTGCTTTATCAGCAAGCGGATTAATGATATGGGATATCAGAAAGCTTTTTTGAGAACCCTGCCCCCAACCGTAATATGCCTTATCACATCTTGCAACCAAATCAGGATACTTATCTAAAATATCAACAACAACATCTTTATCTAACTTGCAAACCGCCTTGAATAACATTTTTTTATCATTTGTTTTATAAGCTTGGTTTAGCATATAAACTATATTTTTTTTATTTTTCGATATAGCCTGCTGTCTTTTTATTCTTTTATTTTGAGCTTCTATCCTGATTTTTTTTGCTTCCTCCGCTTTTACAGAGTCTACAGCTTGCTCATATTGGCGCATAATCTTTTTATGCTCATTCCTGATATTAGTAATATATTTGTTATACATTTCCTTGTAATTTTTAGGCAACGAATTTGTAAAAACTGCAGAAGTTTTTGAATCTTTAAAAGAGACAACAAAACTTAATATATTTTTCTTAAATACATCCCAAGGTACTGTTATTTCCTCATCAGGAAAATATGGATCTACCAATTTTACGTCTCGCCCATACTGCAAATTTTTAACAGCATAAGCATGTTGACCATGAATATGATTTTTACCGTTTTTATCGCAATATCCTCCTACCAGATTAAAATTAAAATCACAAGTAGCAGACACATTGTTACTGTTTGCAGATATTAATCTTAAAATTTTATCTGCAACTTTTCTATTTGCAGGAGTCTCTTCAAGAGTTTTCAAATTAATTTCTTTAGCATTTATCCCCAACAATTTGGAAATAGGGTACTGATCGAATTCACCTGTTTTTATACCATAATAAATAAATGAGCGATAGCCAGGCCCCCGAGCATTTAGTTCTTCATCCGTAGCAATTCTTTTTCCCATGCCTTTTTTGACCATTTCTCTAAAAGTTTTTTCAACAGCCAATTCAAATGCAATTACATCATCATCACCTTTTGAATAATTGCCGCTTTTTCTAGCCGTATCAATCTGCGCAGCCGTAATATGGATATTTTTATTTTTAAGAGGTGAGCCCTTAAATTTTACAGTCACACCGCCACTTCCGTCAGAATCAGGAATAATTGCATCATAAATTGCTTTTCTGCCCCAGCTTTTTTGTTTTAAAGAATTTAAATCAGACAATAACCAGCAATCACCCTGAACTTCTCTTTGAGCCGGGGAATCTATCGCGCGGTTAAAATATGTTTTAGGAGTTTTGTTCTTAGTAAAATTTCCTCCCATAATCTTTGTCATATTGACATCATTATCAAGCTTAGACTGTGCAAGCTTGTTATCAAGCAAGAATAAGCTTATTCCTGATTTAACTTTTTGTGCAACATCATAAGTAATAACCCCATCATCCAACATCACATCAATAATTGCATCTCTAGTATAAAGCGGGTATTCTTGCTGATATTTATGAAATAATGCCTGAATTTTATCTTGCATACCACGTCTCCTTGACACACTATCTATAAAAGAAATCGGCACAATATTATTAAAACTTTAATCAAAAGAAGATTAATTATACAAAAATTAACAACAATAAATAATTCATGACTTTCCACCTTTGGTATAGAATAAATAGTGTAATATTTATTTACATAAAAGCAAAAAAATATATTTAGGGATTTTATATAAAAGGATTTAAAGAATGAGGCAATTATGAAAATACAACAAATAAACAATATTAATTATTACAATAATAAGAAGAAGCAAAACTTAAGAAACACAACCCCAAATTTCACAGGTCTAAGCCTGAGTGCAGCAAGAGACCTGTTTATTTCTCCCTCAGAAAAGATGGTAAGAGACGACTTTGCAAAACGAGTAAGTCTTTTCTTCAACAGCTATGACAGCAAACCGATAATAAAACTTATAAGAGGAAATAACGGAAAGAGAAATTCTTTTTTATACAGTTTAGCAGAACGATATAATACAGAGAGTTTCAATCATCCGGAATTGTTTGATAACACAAACAAACTCGAAGATACAATAAACACATACAAATCAATAAAAAATCCTCACAGATGGTATTTTGCAATTATACATAATAAGAATTATTCATTTGATAATATCTTAGAACTTTTAAACAGTATCAAAAAAGATTCACAAGGCGAGCTTTACCTAAAATTCCAATCACTACAAAATAATGGTATAAATATAAACCCGCAAAAGGTTGCATCAATATTACATATAAAACACAGGAAAAAGTTACTCAAAAACTTTGATCAATTCAAATCCTATATTACATTAAACCACCAAAACGAAGATTTCGTAAAAGAATTAAACAAAGAATTAAGTAAGAAAAGGCCAACATTTACTCCAGCCGAAATAGACAAACAACTTGCCTACAAATCTATCAAAGAAAATCCTTATATAATGCGAGTACTTCCACAAGATATTGACACTAAAAACATCACACTTGAAGGAATCAAATTATTATCAGAGCCATACGAAACAATAAACCGATTATTCAAGCCGAACGAAACATTAACAGAAAAAGACAAAACATTCTTTAGATATATACTAGAAACAACCAACAAAAATAATTACGATGACAGGAAATACTTTTTATTATCAAATACTAATCCGGACCTTAATCCATATTCTGATATAAAAGAATTTTTTGAAGAAATTGATAATAACAAAGCCACAAAGGAGCTATACAAAAAACTGAGAGAAAATAACAGTGCATTACTCGCCCAACCGATAAATGAACTTATGTATTACATAAAAAGTTTTGGTTCAGACACGCTTCTCAAGAAATCAAAAAATTTCATAAATATAATAAGTAGTAACAATCACATATTAGACAAACCAGAAGTGGTACGAGACATATTGGTAAACAATCTGAACAACAAATATTATATAACAGCGCATCAATTAATGGACGCCAAAAGCAGAGAATCCTATGTAAGACTATCCAGCATCTTTTTTGGGGATTTAAAAGCGAAACTAATGAAATACAACCGTATAATGAAATACCAAATAATGCCAAGCATATTTGGAACAGGAAAACCAACTGAACTAAAACAGGACATCGCATACATAAAAAGAACCCCAATTATCGCAAATAAGCCAAAAATGGAACATCCAGCTCCAGCTCCAGTTCCAGCTCCAGCTCCAGTTCAAAATACAAAAACAATAACCCCTAAAGAAGTAAATACACAGCCAGAAGCAGTAAAAACGGTTCAAACAACAGAAATAATAAAACCTAAAAAAGCAATTCAAAAAGAGACAAAAGAACAAATAAAAGAAACAGCGATAAATATAATCAGAGCAAAAATGCGCAGAACGAAAACCGATTACACGTTGACAATAAAACGTTTTACAAAAATGCGCAACAAGAATCTTGAAGAAATGTTTGCATCAGTAAAAGAGACAAGAGCCGCACAAAGGGCTAAAGGAATGAAACCGACAGTTTCAAACAAAGACGTTATAACCTTATATTCTAAAATAAAAGGAAGTAACAGAAGAGCTTGCGAGTATCTTTTAAAAGCAAGGAAAGCAAACGGCGAAAGAGAATTCAATATAAAACAAATAATAAACGCATTGGATGACATCGAAAGAAATCGTCCGCCAAAGCGCCCAAAAATCTCATTATACATAAAAGATTCTAATCACAAGACACGACTTAAAGAAAGAGCAATTTGACTTAAACCCTGAAAACGGATATTTACCAGATTTTTCAAAATTTCCTGATGACGCAAAAATATTTATCAGGCGGAAGTGTCTATGTACCGGTACAACACGCAACTATAGCAGCCCTAAAAGACGAAGAAGGCTATATCAATAAAATCAACAAGATATATCGAGAAAGAAAAAACACAGCCATCATAGCAAGAATGGTTAGTTTTTGTTTAGAGACAGGCAATAAGACTTTAAAATTTGCAACAAACAAACCTGAAAACATCAAGCTGTATAAAAGCTTGGGTATGGTAAAAGACGGAACAAGAAACTTTAACGGAGAAAACTACACAGTACTCAAGTTTGATGAAGCTTCCATGAGAGCATATCTAAACAAATACCAAATAAACTTAACCTGCTAGAAATAATAATACAGAATTTATCTATTAGTTTAAGATTCTTCATAAATAATATTAATTATATTTTCAAGATTAAAATATAATGATATAAAGGATAATATGCAAGGGATACGAAACAACCAAATTAATTTTAACGGCGCTTATATAGTAAAAGGCAGTGCAAAATCAGTAACTCGATTTGAGAACGAATTAAACCGAGTAATGTTGAACAAACGACAGCCAAAAGTATTAACGATGCCATTAACGGATATGTACCACGACAACCAGCCATATATGGAAGTATTGGTATGCACGGACACACACGCAGATAATCTGACAACATACCTTCAAATGAAAGCCAAACAACAAGAGAAAAAAATCAAAAGATTTGTAAACGATTTTTACAGCTGGGATAAAGTAAAGCAAAAGAAATGGGCAACGAGTCTACAAAAGGCAGTAGCAGAAGCAAGCGAAAGCGAACAACACACAAGTGCCCCAGGAGAAGAAGCCTTGCTCAATGGCAATCCTGATAGTTTTCTTGACCGGTATGTTAAGGTTATAAAAGAGGCGAACAAACTATATAACAAAATTAGCCGACTGGGCAAATTGCCATTCCCGTCCAAAATAAGACGTCTTGATGCGGATAAGACATTTCTGGCACTGGCAGATGACAATTTCAATATCAAAGAAGGCTTTATCCGAGGCAAAACAAATAAAATTGATATTGAAACCGTTGATAACATGGAATACAGATATAAGAATAACAAATTCCACGAAATAATAACATACAAAACGACACCTCTTGAACAGGATGTAATAGAAACTACAGACAAATTTTACTATGCCAAAAACGGAGAACTCAAAAGGGTTGTGCGAAAAAACGCACTTGGAAAAACCATTAATATAAAACATATAACTCAAAAACCAGACAAATAAACACTCAAAGCTCAAAAACAGGTGTAATACACTAAAATATAACAAATATTTCAAACATTATTTCATAACCTTTTTTCATTTTAGGGCTTGAAATTTTTATTAAAATAGTACATAATATAAATATGCAAAATATATCTATAAATATCGAGGATTGGTCGACATTATCAAACGTAACATTTTATTAAATCCCCCATTATTACATTAAAGTTCTGGATACACACTGCCGATACCTTGAGTATCAATAGTGAGAAGTATGAGGATGTGAAGCTATGAAAAATTCTTTATATACAGCAAGATTATTACTCCTTGCATCAATCGTTACCCTAAGTTCTATTAATTGTGCTTATTCTGCCCCAAACGACTCGACAGCACCTGAGCAGGAGGATAATTCAAAAGGAACGCTTGACAAACTTGCGGGACAAGATATACCTAACAGCGATCCTGTTGCTCAATACCCTGCTGACGGCAGCGCTTACACTCTTACTAAAGTCGATTCGCCTGGTGAAAATACTATCACTAAATTTGAATGGAATGAAAGCTCTCAGACTTTCAATCCTGTTTTTTATCAGGTTAATCTTAAAAAAACTCAATATGGTGAAGGCGAACAATCTCAATCCTTCACTATCAATACTGCACCGCTTAAAGGTGTCGAAATTACCGCTAAATATGACCTTCCAACAGACAAAACTTATACGACAGAATATAAGGACCAACATTATGAAGGTAGCGGAGACAATACTGCAGGAACATCAGGCAATTACTATAAAGAGATACATTCTCCAGTTAAAAACATGAGCGGAGATACTATCTCTATTGAGGATACATCCTTCAAAAATAATTTGTCAACCATTACAACAGCTCAAAAATATGTTGAAAACGCAGGTGGAGCTATCTACAATGCAGGCTCTATTGAAAATATCCGAGCCGATTTCAGCAACAACTCGGTTACAATAAATTCAACAACATTTAGTATCGTCTATGCCTATGGTGGAGCTATATATAACGATACAACAGGGACTATAGGAGATATTACAGGCACTTTTAGTGAAAACTATGCCGAAAGCAGTAGCAATGCAAAAGGTGGAGCTATATACAACGAAGGACAAATTAACAATATAAATGCGGATTTTATTGGCAACTATACCTCAGGAAATAGCTCTGCTTACGGTGGGGCGATTTATAACCAATCTGGAATAATAGAAAATATCACCGGGGATTTTATCAACTATACCTCAGGAAATAGCTCTGATTACGGTGGGGCGATTTATAATAACCATGGTACAATAAATAATATCACCGGGGATTTTATCGCTAACTATGCTTTTTCTGGTGGGGCGATTGGGAATTCTAGCAAAATTGGAAATATTGCAGTGGATTTTATCGCTAACCATGCTGGTGTTGGCGGCGCGATTTATAACGACGGAACAATAAATAATATCACCGGGGATTTTATTGGCAACTATACCTCAGGAAATAGCTCTGCTTACGGTGGGGCGATTTATAACCAATCTGGAATAATAGAAAATATCACCGGGGATTTTAT
>CASDRS010000007.1 GCA_949283255.1 uncultured bacterium
GCTCTATATGCCGCCAAAGCCTCGCCGCTCTTGCCGCTCTTTATACACAATTCACTTATTATACTGTTCTTTGTTGTTAGTTCCATTTCTTCCTACTACATCAATTACTCATATTTGTACGGGATATAAATCATTTTTCTTTAATAATTTTTGCAATCTTTTAAGATATTTTAAGAAATTATTAAATTATCGAGAGGATAGGATATAAGATTATATACATTTTTTCATTCTTGTATTAATATATACTCGTTATAAACGAGGGCTTATATATGATAAAGAAGAATATAATTGCACTTATAAGTTTAATGATATTAACTCAACCTGTGTTTGCAGATTTTAAGGAACATTTTGATCTTGGCACACAGTATCTTTCAAATTACCAATATTCAGGTGCAATTACAGAATTCAAAAGCGCCCTTAGAATTAACTATATGGACAACTCTGCAAGAGTACAGATAATTAACGCTTATCTTGCAAGAGGTCAACATTACGCAAATAAAGAAAAAGACTGGTCAAAAGCTGCAGATGATTACAGAAGTGCCCTGTTCTACATGGTACTTTATCCGACAAAAAATACCAACCAAACAGCTTCTGCTGTTGGCCCTGTAACACAAAATTTAAACACCTGTCTTAACATGCTAAAATTTGACAGGAGTCCTCAATCCAGATATAACAAAGCAAAAGAACTAAGAGCGGAAGGTAATTTTTCTGCCGCAGCGTACGAGTTCAATCAGGCTTTGGGAGATAAGGATCTTATCAAAGATTGTTATACTCAAACCGGTGATATTATGAAGTTACTGGGTAATGATCCAAAAGCTGCAGACTTTTACAGAAAAGCTATCTCAATCTCACCTTCAGATATAAACTTGCGTATTTCTTACGCAAAATTACTTGACAAATTGGGTTCAGAAGAAGCTGCTGTTGAGGAATATAATTATATTTTGACAAAGAGTGAAGGGAATAAAGATGTCTTATACTCCTTGGAACGTATTTACAAAAGAAAGCTTGAAAACAGCCCTTCTGATGCAGATTTGAACGCAAATTTGGGCGCGATATTACAAAAACAGGATAAATACGATGAAGCTCTCACATATTACAAAAAGGCAGAACAGCTAAATCCAGGTAATATTAACACAAGAGTAAATGTCGGAACACTTTATCAACAAAAAGGCGATTATAAAACTGCAATTATAGCTTATGATTCAGTGCTAATACTCGACCCAAATAACATAAACGTAAATTTATACAAAGCACAATGCCTTGAGGCGACAGGGGACCATAAATCAGCTCAAGAGATATTTAAAAAGGTACTGTCACTTGATCCGTCAAATACGATTGCACAAAACGAGTTATTCAATTCAGCAAAAATGAGTATGACAACAGCTGAATTCATAGATTATCTGAAGAAAAATTCGAATGGTGCTGACACCTCAGGGATGTTATATAATTACGCACTAGATCTGCATAAACAGAACAAACTTGATGATGCAATAACTGTTTATAATAACATATTAAATAAGGATACAACAGGCGAAATTTACGTAAATATGGCAATAGCCCAAACACAGCAAAAAAATTACAACAATGCTTTGGAAACATTAAAAATTGCTCACAGCAAATTTCCTGAAAATCCGCTTATTGACAACGCAATTAAAGATATAAATAACACAATTTTAAATAACCAACTTGATACTGCAGCTAATTTTTATAACAACAAAGATTACCAAAATGCAATTGATACATACTTAAAAATACAACCGCCTACAGCAGACACAATGCTGGGTGTAGCATCTGCATATCAAAACTTAAACGATACACAAAATGCAATTACATACTACAAAAAGGCATTAGAACTTAAGCCGACTGACTCCGATATTGCATATTATATAGCAGCATTATATGCAGACAGTGAAGACTACTCAAGTGCAGAAGCTTACGCTCAAAAAGCTCTACTTTTAAATAAAACAAACCAAAATGCGACAGATTTACTTGCAAGTATAAAGGAGCACAATATTGGACAGTCTTTACAAGATGCAATAAGCTACTTTGAAAATGAAAACTACGAAGCAAGTTTGCCGCTTCTAAACAAAGTAATAACTGCGGACGCAAACAACGCCTACGCTCTATATTATAGAGCTATGATATATGATTCACAAAAGAAATATAACGAGGCTATAGCTGATTATAAAAAAGCCTTATCAATTAACCCAACAGATTTGCAAATAATAAATTACATGCTAGGAGTAGATTACGATACTTTAGAAAAATATAAAGAAGCATACAATTATTATCTTGCATACGCAAACTCAAGCGCTCAGGAAGATGAATACAAGACATACGCAAAATCCAGAGCGGAAGAATTAAAAGATTATGTTACAGCAACACCTTCAGCAAAAAAATAAATCAGTCAAGGAATTAATCAAATCAAAAGTTTCACTTGCCCCAATGGCAGGAATAACGGATTATGTGCTAAGAAGCATGGTAAGAAGATACTCAAAAGATGCTCTTCTTACAACAGAAATGATTAGTTCTGAGTTTTTGGCACAAGTAAAAGAAAGTGATATAACAAAAACAGATGAAAACCATCATCCGATAAACTTTCAAATCAGCGGACACAAACCATACTTGATGAAAGTTGCAGCAGAATATTTAACACCAAAAGCTGATATGATAGATATAAACATGGGTTGTCCCGTAAATAAAGTAGTAAAAGGTCAGGATGGCTGTGCACTGATGAAAAACCCTTCTCTTGCGGCCGAGCTGGTTCAAGCGGTAAAAGAAGGAACAGATAAACCGGTAAGTGTAAAGTTCCGCCTTGGATACACATTTGATGAACTTAATTATGTAGAGTTTGGACAGCAAATGCAAGAAGCAGGAGCAGAATTCATAACAATACATGGAAGGACTAGATCACAATTTTACGCAGACAAAGCTGACTGGGGAAAAATAAGGGACCTAAAACGTAACGTAGATATTCCTGTGTTTGCAAATGGTGACGTTGTATCTATCGAAACGGCTGAACAATGTATCAATGAGTCTGAAGCTGACGGAGTTGCAATTGGACGTGCAGCCATGGGAGACCCAACACTTATATATAGAGTTGAACACTTTTTTAAGACAGGGGAACGGCTTCCGGTACCAACATTATCGGAAAAAATTAATATGATGAAAACTCACCTTGATGAAGAGATAACTCTTAGAGGAGAAAATGTTGGAATAAAATTTTTCAGAAAATTTTATCCGTTTTATATATCAGGTATAAGGAACGCAGCAAAAGTCAGATCAGTACTTGTTGTAGAAGAAAATTACAACAATATAATCAGCATATTTAATGAATTAATAAAAAATTACACTTGATAAATAAACTTGAAGTGCTATTGTTTACGGAGAAGGTCAATACTTCGGAATGTAGCGCAGTTTGACTCTGCCGACGAGAACGATTAAGTATCGTTCGAGGAGAGGTAGCACCGTAGGGGCGCTACAAGAAAAACAAAATACTTCGGAATGTAGCGCAGTTTGGTAGCGCACCGTGTTCGGGTCGCGGGGGTCGCAGGTTCAAATCCTGTCATTCCGATTTTTTAGTGTTTAGAAAATTTTTTAATTAAAATTTTAAAAACCTTAGGAATGGCAGTGCCAATTCCAAATCCTACAAGGCTTGCTCCTGGGATAGGAGTAACAGCACCTGCAGCACCAAGAATAGCAGGCGGAACATCTTTTGCACGAATTTTTGTCTTAGAGATTGCTGCATAAAGTTTTACAAGGTAAGATTTTGTCTTGCCATAATCCCTGATCTGAGAGAGTCTTTTTCCATCATGCCACCCAACAGAAGCATTACCTTTATAATAATGAACAAAATCCTTAAACTCAGAACGAAGAGCTTTAGATTGAGTCTTTGTCATATTTTTACAAGCTGAAAAATACTTTTGAGAATTTCCAATTTTAAAAAAACTTACCATGATTTTTCCCTACCATCATCTTACATTATTATAAAATAAAATTAGCTTCAAAAATTTCCTCTAATTGACTTAAATGTATATTTTTTATAAAATTTTAACGAAAAATGATGCCGAGGGATATGAAATATGAATAGTTTTGAAATAATAAAAAATGCTGAAAAACAGCTCCAGAAACAATTTGAGATAATAGATGAAATCAGAGACTACAATCAGGAAAAAGTATTAGATGCATTTATAGAAAATAAGGTAGCACCAGAACACTTTTATACAGTTTCAGGCTATGGACACGATGACTTAGGCAGGGAAGTTTTAGACAAGGTTTTTGCAAGTGTATTTAAAACAGAAAAAGCTCTTGTAAGGATACATTTTGCATCAGGCACACACACTCTAGCGTGTGCATTATTTGGAAATTTGAAATACGGAGATAAGCTAATCTCAGTAACCGGAACGCCATACGATACAATGCAAGAAGTAATCGGCACAATGGGTGATGAAGAGACAAAGAGAGCATCACTCATGGGGAATGGAGTAATCTATGATGAAGTCACTTTGGAAGGCGACACCGTAGACTATAAAGGCATAAAAGCAAAAGTAGATTCAGATACTACAATGGTTTTAATCCAACGCTCAAAAGGATATTCAACAAGAAAATCTTTAACTATTGATGAGATCGAAAAAATTTGTACAATAGTAAAATCTAAAAACCCTAACTGTATCTGCTTTGTTGACAACTGCTACGGCGAATTTGTAGATAAAAAAGAACCAACGGAAGTTGGAGCAGATTTGATGGCAGGTTCACTAATCAAAAACCCAGGCGGCGGAATTGTAGAAGCCGGCGGATATATAGCAGGTAAAGCACTTTTGGTAGAAAGAGCAGCGAACAGACTTACTGCTCCAGGAATTGGGTCAGAGGGTGGCGCAATGTTTAACCAACACAGATTAATATTTCAAGGTTTGTTCATGGCACCATCAGTAGTATCAGAAGCCGTTAAGGGAGCAGTATTGGCATCAAAAATATTTGATGAAATCGGATATGATTCATCCCCAAAATACTATGAAAAGCGTTCAGATATTATACAAAATATAACTTTTAATGCACCAGAACCTCTGGAGCAGTTTTGCCGTACAATCCAGTCACTATCACCTGTAAACGGTTATGTAACACCGATTCCTGAATATATTCCAGGCTACGAAGACCAAGTAATCATGGCAGGCGGAACATTTATAGAAGGATCTACTATAGAGCTATCTGCAGACGGTCCAATGAGAGCTCCGTATGTTGCTTACATGCAAGGCGGTTTAAATTATGCCCATGTGAAAATAGCACTCAGAAAAATTTTGGACAAAGTTAGTAAATAAGCAGTTTTTCAAACAAATATTAACTTTTGTAAAGACAAATTAGACCGATATAACTAGTTCTTAAGGATTAGATAAAAAATTTAGAAGTAATAAGTTTATAAGAAAAAGTTTTTATGTTATGCTGTTATCGGCCCCAAATGGGTGGTGAAAGTTTGTATGTAGTATTAAAGAAGAAAGGGTAAAATATGACATTACCAAACGTAGCATATTTTTCAATGGAAATCGCTATTGACCAATCATTAAAGACATACTCAGGCGGTTTAGGATTTTTGGCAGGGTCACATATGCTATCTGCAGGATATTTGCAAATGCCTATGGTCGGTGTAACTATGTTGTGGTCATACGGATATTATGATCAAAGAATTGCACACGATGGACAAGTTGAAGTTGCATATATCAGAAAATATTATGATTTTCTACAAGACACAAATGTATCAACAGAAGTTGACATTTTTGGAGAAAAAGTAAAGGTAAAAGCATTTTTAGTAAGACCGGAATTGTTCGGAACTTGCCCTGTATATCTATTAACAACTGATATCGAAGGAAACAGTGATTGGGCAAAGAGCATTTCTCATAAATTGTATGATGGAAATGAAAAAATCAGAATCGCTCAAGAAACAGTACTTGGTGTAGCTGGTGTAAGAATTCTTCAGGCATTAGGATACAAATATGATTGTATTCATATGAACGAAGGTCACGCACTTCCTGCAGCATTCGAATTGTTGAGACAATTCAACGGCGATTTGAATGAAGTTAAAAAACGTACAGTATTTACAACACACACACCAGTTGCAGCTGGTAACGAAGTTCACTGGGTAGATACATTATTAGAAGGTGGATTCTTCGCTGGAGCTTCTCGTGAAACAGCAGTTAACTTAGGTGGAGAAAACTTCTCACTAACAGTAGCAGCATTAAGAATGAGCAGATTAGCAAACGCTGTATCTCAATTGCACGGACTTGTTGCTAACAAGATGTGGGAATGGGTTGATGGCAGATGCCCTATCAGAGCTATCACTAACGCTGTTAACCTTCATTACTGGCAAGATCCTAGAATGCAGTCAGCTAAGACTCCTGAAGAATTGCTTGCAGTAAAACGTGAAATGAAAGCTGAATTGTTCGAATATATTGCTAACACAGCAGGTAAGAGATTCAATCCTGATGTATTGACAATTACTTGGGCAAGAAGATTTGCAGATTACAAACGTGCTTGGTTAATTTTGATGGATAAAGACAGAATTAACAAGCTATTAGAAGAAAACAAAGTTCAAATCATCTTTGCTGGTAAATTCCATCCGGATGATGTTATGGGTAAAGAAATGTTCAACAAATTGTTGAATCGTTCTCATACATTAAAGAACGTTGTAGTTCTACCTGGATATGAATTGGAATTATCAGGTATGCTAAAACGTGGTTCAGATATATGGTTGAATACTCCATTGAGACCATTCGAAGCATCAGGTACTTCAGGTATGTCAGCAAATGCTAACGGTGCTTTGCACTTGTCAACTTATGATGGTTGGACAGTTGAAGGTACATTTGATGGTATCAACGGTTATACTATCGAGTATCCTGAACTTGATGACGAAATGCCTTGGGAAGAACGTCATTGGAAGGATCACGAATGTATGATGAATAAGATCGAAAACGAAATTATTCCTACATACTATGAAAACAAACAAGAATGGGCTCGTTTGATGAGACAAGCTATCAGAACTTCTGAAGCTTACTTCAATTCAGACAGAATGGTTATAGAATACTACAACAGATTGTATAAACCAATCGCTCACGATGATTCAACTGCAGGAGAAACTAGAAAAGAAATGAAAATTTCTGAAACTCCAACATTTGATGCTTGGACATTCTCAAATATCAAGTAGTTGATACATAAAGAAATACAGAAAGAGGAACTTTAGATGGAAGGTTCCTCTTTTTATTTATGATAAAATCAAAATATGATAGAGAACTTGGAGCAATTAAAGCTCGCTATAGATATAGAAATTAAGCATAGATATATTGATATAAGGGGAAAAGAGCAGTGTTTTTCGTCGTTCATTTGTAGTGAAGTAAAAAAATACAGTAAATCATCCAAAAACAATCCTAAATGGCAAGTATTAAGAGAAACATTTGAGCATTACCCTTTTGCTTCTGTACCGGAGAGGCGCAGAGCAATAAATTTATTAGTAAAAATAGTAAAATCCGAACTTGAAATTACAAAGACAAAGACCAAAGAAGAAAGTACAAAAGAATTAAAAAATCCTAACGAAGTTGATGTAATGTATATAAAAGGGGTTGGTCCAAAAATAGCTTATATGCTGAATAAACTTGGTATACACACAGCAAATGACCTTATTTGTTATTTTCCAAGAAAGCATATAGATTATTCTTCAAGAACTTTAATAAGAGACTTGAGAGAAGGAGAGACAACGACAGTATTTGGGTACATTTCAGGCGTTTCAATATACAACACAACAAAAGGCTTATCTATCACAAAGGTCATGGTAACCGATGAAAGTGGAAAGCTTGAACTGACATTTTTTAATGCAAAATCAAACAAATTTATGCAGGAGAGAATGCGCTCTCAGTTTCCAAAGAGTGCCGGTATAATGCTTTCAGGAACTGTAAAAAGAGACAATTACACAAACAGATTGACTTTTGACAAACCAACCTATTCGATAATGAGCGGAGAATTTTTAGCTGAAGGTAACAAAAATTTGAATCTGGCAAGAATCGTTCCTATCTATACTGTTTGTGAAAACTTAAACATAAAAACGCTTAGAAAAGCCATTTACAACGCAATAGAACTTTATAAAAACAATATTATAAATGTTATACCTGATGAAATAAGAGAACGTCTTGGAATAATGGACAAGCGCATAGCCGTAGAACAAATACATTTTCCTGAGACTATGGAAAAGCTTGAACAAGCAAGATTTAGCTTAATCTTTGAAGAATTATTTTTATTACAGTTAAAACTGATACGTCTGAGAGAAGAGAACAGCCACAAGTCGGCACTAGTACTAAAAATTAAAGAAAACGGACTTGTTCAAAATTTTATAAAGAGTTTACCATTTGAACTGACAGGAGGACAAAAAAAGGCTGTTAACGAAATTTTGTCCGACTTAAACTCTGACAGACCTATGGCTAGGTTATTGCAGGGTGATGTTGGTAGCGGAAAAACAGTTGTTGCGAGCATAATGCTTTTGGCAGGTGTCGAAAACGGTTATCAGGGAGCTCTAATGGCCCCGACAGAAATACTTGCACAACAGCACTACAACAACCTTGTAAAATGGCTCACTCCTCTTGGGCTTAGTGTTGGTTTGTTTCTTGGTTCACAAGGAAAGAAAGTTAGAGAAAAATTTCAGCAAGACTTAAGAAACGGTCAAACCGATATTGCAGTAGGAACACATGCTCTTATTCAAGACAACATCGATTTTAAAAATCTTGGAGCAATAGTAGTAGATGAACAGCACCGCTTTGGTGTAAAGCAAAGAAACGTATTAAAGAAAAAGTCATCAAATCCGCAAATGCTTACTATGACAGCGACACCTATACCAAGGACTCTTGCAATGACAGTACATGGTGATTTGGACTTAACCATAATAGACGAACTTCCAAAAGGCAGATTACCGATAAAAACCAGTCTTACAAGCTCCCATAGAGGAGTATATGAGCTTATTACAAAAGAAATTGAGGCAGGCCATCAAGCCTATGTAGTTTATCCGCTTATTGATGAAAGTGAAACTTTATCAGCAAAAGCTGCAACTATTGAAGCAGAGAAGCTCCAGAATGAAATATTCCCGCAATATAAAATCGGCTTGTTACACGGAAAGCTCAAAAATGATGAAAAAGAACAAGTAATGAAAGATTTTAAAGACAAAAAATATGATATTCTTGTATCAACAACAGTTGTTGAAGTCGGAGTGGATGTCGAAAATGCAACAGTAATGGTTATAGAAAATGCTGAAAGATTTGGGCTATCGCAATTGCACCAGTTAAGAGGAAGAGTCGGCAGAAGTGCTCTACAATCATATTGTGTACTTGTTTCAGCATCAAAATCACAAGAGACAAGAGAACGACTCGGAATAATGACACAGACAAATGACGGCTTTGTAATAGCGGAAAAAGACCTGCAATTGAGAGGACCTGGAGAATTTTTGGGAACACGCCAGAGCGGATTACCTGATTTAAAACTTTCAGATATAGTAAAAGATGCCAAAATTCTTGAATTAGCAAGACAAGAAGCCATAAACTTAGTTCAATCCGGTAAAATTAAAAATTATCCTATACTCGAAAAAGTAACATCACTAGAAATGTTTAGCGGTTTAGAAATATAAAGTTTTGTAAAACAAAAATTTCAGGAAAAAGCAATTATTTAAACTTTATATACTTTATATATTTAAGAAAGAGTATAAGGAAACAACTATGGTTCCAAGATGTATATTTATGCAACCGGGCTCTATTGGGGCAAGGTACAGCAACAATACAACATACATTCAAAATAACTTCTTCGGAGGCAAATGTCCGCAAAATATCTGGAGCGGGTATCCAAGAGTTACGATGCGACCAATGTACTATCAAACTGGATGTACGTGGGGAATGCCGTTCTACTCATATATGCCTGGTTTTGTACAAAATGCAATAACAAGATTTATGGGATTTAACCTTATTCAATCGATGATGAACTTAGGTAAAACCCCAACCCTTACACCGGGAACGCCTGAAACACCGGAAACACCTCAAACTCCGGAATCTCAATTGACGGCAGAAAACATGCACGCCAGTCAAGAAGAGCTCGACGAAGTTAACAACAAATACCAAACCAGCTAAAGCAATTTAGCGATTCGGAATAATCTTTGCCTCAACCTGTTTTGAGGCTTTTGTGCTGTTTGTAAGACTTCTGGCAAGTTCAGCTGCAGTGTTTGCGGTATAAAATTTTCCGCCAGTAACAAGCGAAGTACACTGCAATTGTGCAAGATCATCTTCATCTTCGATATTAAAAGCAATGACGTCTATATACACATCTTTCCTGATTTTTACAAGCTCCATAACAAACTTACAAGGACTTTCATCACAATTTTCACCACCATCAGTGAGAAGAATAATATGCTTTTTCCCAGGGAACCCCATAAAATCGTATTTCACAGCTTGCTTAAGCGAATAAGTAATAGGAGTCATCCCCTTTGGACTTGTTCTTGAAAGAGCATCTTCTATTGCAAAAGCATTTGAAGTAGTTATAGGCACAAGTAAAGACGAAGCTCTGCACGCATCAAACGGAGTAAAACCCATTTTATGTCCATAAACTCTTAAACCGACAAAGCTTTTTGGATTAAGAGAGGGGAGAAGTTTTCTCATAGTATCAAGCATCATATCAACTTTACTCTCGCCATCCAAATACTCAGACATTGAATTTGAAAAATCTAAAATAAACAACGTCCTCTCATCCGCAGTTTGAGATAATTTATAATTATCTGGAGAATAAACTCCGTAACTTTCTGCAAGGACAGGCAATGACACTATAAAAAAGCAAATCAACAAAAACTTCTTCATAATAATATTATAATTATGAAGATAAAAACTAACATTAGCTAACAAGCTAATATACAGCTAATTCACCATCAAGAACGGAATAAGCACCATAAGGAAGCGTTTGTTTCTCCTCTTCATGCGAAAATTTAAATCCTCCATAAGCCGGAACAGCCAAAACTTTTGATGTTTCAGAGAGCACCTCTCTTAACCACTCATCATCATCTACTCCTGTAAATTTGCCAAAAGCTATTCCTCGTATATTTTCACGGAATTTCTTTATATTAATAAGCTGATTAAACATTTTATCAATCTTATAAACGGGTTCATTAACATCTTCTGCAAAAAATATAAACCCTTCATCAGGAATAAAATCAATTCCGCACAAAGATACGAGCGTCGCCAAATTACCCCCAAACGTAATTCCTTCAGCTCGACCCGGAAGATAAGTGTCCTCGGACATATAAAAATTCCTTTGCCCTGACAACACATTGAAAAACGATTCTTCAGTCAATGAATTTGGCAACTCTGATGCAAAGTCGCTAACAGCCATAGGAGAAGAATAAGTAATTAATCCTGAATGCTTTAGAAACATTGCGGACAAAGCCGTAACATCAGAATATCCGCAAAATATTTTAGGATTATTTTTAATTAATTCAAAATCAATTAACTTTATAAGTCTAATAGCACCATAACCACCTCTGGCACAAACAATAGCCTTTACATTCTCATCAAGAAAAGCATTATGCAAATCTTCTACTCTTGAAGCATCATCTCCTGCAAGATACCTCTCAACGTCAAAAAGATGTTCAGCTAACTTAACCCTATACCCTTTTTTTTCGAAGTAAGACTTTGCAGCCATTACAGGTTCAAATTCAACAGGCCCTGAAGTCGCAATTATTTCAATTAAATCACCACAAGAAAGCGGTCTAGGTTTAAGTAAATTCATAAATTTTCCTTTTTTAATTCTCTTCTGTTATAATAATACTATGATGAATGAAAAATATATACCTTTGTACAGGAAATATCGTCCGCAAAGATTAGAAGAAATCGTCGGGCAAGAACATATAAAAAGGGCACTTAAAAACGCAATTACACAAAATAAAATTTCGCATGCATATCTTTTTACAGGGCCGAGAGGTACAGGTAAGACATCTACAGCGAGAATTTTTGCTAAATCACTAAATTGCGTAGAAGGACCAACGATAAATCCTTGCGGAGTTTGTGAAAACTGCGTTAACATAACAAACTCAGTTCCAATGGACGTTGTCGAAATAGATGCTGCAAGCAACAGAAAAGTAGAGGATGCACAGAACATTCTTGAAAAAGTTATGTACGCTCCCGTAAGCAGCCGCTACAAGATATATATAATAGATGAAGTTCACATGCTCTCAAACACTGCCTTTAATGCACTATTGAAAACACTTGAAGAACCGCCGAAGAATGTTATCTTTATATTGGCAACAACTGAAGTTCACAAAGTCCTTGATACAATCAAAAGTCGCTGTCAAAGGTTTGATTTCAAAAGAATAACAACTGAAGATATCGTAAAACACTTGCGATATATAGCAGATAAAGAAAGTATTAACATTACAGATGATGCCTTGCTTGCTATTGCTAAAAGCTCTGCAGGTGGAATGAGAGACAGCATAGCTCTGCTTGACCAATTGAGCATACTTGACGGTGAAGAAGCGATTTCAACAGATGATATCAATAATTTACTCGGCAGAATTTCTTTTGATATACTATATAGCCTTGCAGAAGCTGTTGCTAATTCCAATCAGCAAGATGCAATAGAAATACTTGAAAAGATTTATAATTCAGGTAATGAGCCAACTCTAATTTTAACAAATTTACTGGATTACTTTAAAAATCTGCTAATTGTAAAAAATTGCAAGCAAGAAATTGTTCAAGAGCTTACACAACTAAGTTCACCTCAAATTGATGAGCTAAAAAAACAAGCAGAAAAGCTGGAAACGCAGCAAATCACATTTCTAATAGATAAAACTTCTGATTACATAAAAGATGTAAAAAATTCAAATAATCCAAGGCTTTGGCTTGAAGTCGGTATAATAGATCTTGCAAACCTCACAGAAAACACTAAACTTCTTGATTTGCAAAATAGAATAACACAGCTTGAAAATGGAGCTCCCGTTCAAAGTTCTCAGGCAACAAGCAATTACAAAACACCGCCTGTCCCTGTGTCAACAATTCATAAAATAAAAGAACAGCTTGAAGAAAATCTTGCAAAATCTAAAATCACTTCAGAAGCTAAAAAAACAGATATTCCACAGATAACAAAATCTGAGGTTAAACATACTGTAGAGGAAGAAAAAACACAAACTCCTGAGCCTACAGTTGAAAAGGTTACACAAACTGAAAAAGCTCTGGAAACTCAAAAAGAAGAAACACATCAAAGAAAAGATGAAGAAAATCACGATGACTTTTCTCCAATGCCTTCCTCTCAACCTCAAACAGTTTCTGACGGAAGTAATATTGCAGAACTTTGGGGACAATTACTTACAAATATTCAATCTGCCCCAACGAGAGCATTACTTAAGCAGTGGGCTAATCCTATAAAGTTACAGCCAGACGAAATTATTATAACAATTAAAAACGAGCTTCTACTTAACCAGTTTGTTTCCGGTAATAAGAAGAAAATTTTGTCAGATGCGGTTGATTTGTTGTTTAATCAGACAAATTCAAATATAATTGTAAGACTCCCGCAAGCCGGCGATACACAAGTTAAACCGGTTACAAAACAATCCACTGCGACGCCCAGGCAATTAACACCAAAAAACAACCCGCCAGAGCCAGAGCCTGACAATGAAGAAATTTACGCAGCCAAAAAGAACTTAGAAAAGTCTGAAAAAGACTTAAAAAAGCATACTACTAATGCTGCAAGCAGCTCAGATCAAGTTAACATGATTGTAGATCTATTTGACGGCAAAATAATAGACTAAAGTAACACTGCTTTTATCTAGGATTATGCTGACAAAATTTACGCAGCCATGTGCTTGTTAAGGAAATCTTTATTAGCATTAGCCAAGAATGAACTGTCAGAAGAATTACCAGCGCTACCAGCAGTTTTGGCATCACTACTAGCTTTGTCAGCAGTATCTACAGTTGCAGCTTTATCAGTTTTTGCAACTTTTTTGTTTTCTTTACCTGCAGCTGCAGCTTCCATTTTCTTTATTTCTTCTGCCATTTCTGCCTTAACCTGTTCTATAGTTTTTCCTTGTTCTTTAGCTAACTTAGCAATTCTCTTTTCTTCATTAGCCTTAGACATCTTATCGTTAATCTTAGGCAAGTAGTAGCCGAGGAAAATACCTGAATATGCATAACCTACAAGCTGAGCAATATTCAATACAGCCAATTTGCCTTTTAAAGAAGATCTGATATCCTTTGGTAAAGCCTTAGCAGCTTCAAGCAACTTGCCATAAGAAAGAGCCTTTCCGTCTTCTACAACTTTTATACCATTATTCTTAAGTGTTTCAAGTAAAACTTCATCTCTTGATTTAACAGAAGAATTCTTAATCCAGTTAATAACGCCTTTACCGGAATTCTTAGTAATATTAATCAAATCTTTGTTCATTAATCTTGTAACACCCTTAGTAACAAGGCTTCCAAGTATCAATAAGTTTAAGAATCCGAGAGAGTCTTTAACAGCAGATTCTCTAAGTTCGTCTTTGTCTCTTGCAACCATCAAACGTGAAATAATAGTCATACCGTAAACAAACTTCAATTGGTTGATAGTTGGCATCATACCCTTAAATTGAATTTTCGCTAAGAATCTGTTACCAAAAGCCTTTAATTTTTGAGAATTTGTTAAAACTTTGCTTGCTTCCTTAATAGCAGATTTTTTATCACCAATCATAATAGTAGATAAAGCACCTGCACCAAAGATAGCTGACATAGCAGCCTTCATAGCTAAGAATTTCTTTGACTTATCTCTTTTACGTCCAGGAACACCAGGGAAACCGTCACAACCAGTTTTCTTTCTTGTTAAGTACATATTTATAGGTTGTACTGACATACCGAATAAAGCCGCAAAGCCAAGACCTGCAACTGAACGTGAAACATTCAATTTCTTCAAAGATTTTAATAAATCAACAGCCTCTGCACTTGCAGCTTGCTTGAAGCTCTTAACCGCTTCAGGTTTTCTGAATGCCTTAGTTACATTGTGAATATTTTCTATTAAAGTAGACAAAGTGTTGTCAGCTTGAAGAGGTTGACCTTTAAAGAATCCGTTAAGAACAACACTACGTTCAGCACCAGTATCGGCAGCCATCAATGTCCTAATATAATTTACGTCTTTTGAGCCGATAATATCTTTTTTACCGTTTTTAATCAAATCTTCATATTTAGCTTTTACAAGAGCCTTAGTCTCGTCAGACAAAGAAACCATACCATCAAAAGCATCCGGACGAGAAGGATTATAGAATTTAATATTTGATAAAACATTATCTAAATAAGAACTCAACGGATCAGAAGAACCTGATTTCAAAGCATTAAACCAATGATCACCCAATATATTCAAAGTATCATTGTTAGCAAATATTTTGTGAGCCTTAAATTTATATGCTCTATTTAACCCCATAGCAAGAGCAGCACCTGCAGCAGTACCATATACACCTACCATAGCGTGGTTAAATGTACCTGTAGATTCTCTTCTACCAGTTTCCAAACCTGTAGCAATACCACGATGCCTTGTATCATAGTAAGTTCTCGGAACAACCATAGAACCTACATCAACAAGGTTAGCACCCCAAGCCTGATTTGTATCCAAAAATCTCAAAAAGACATTAGGAACAACCATAGCCGCTGAAAGAAAACCTGTAAATGCAGGACTATTTGCATTAGCGCTATAGCCGGAATTAGAGGTTGTATCTTTATCAAAATGTCTTAACTGTTGTTGTCTTTTCTGTTCAAATTGTGGGGTTATACGTTTAATTTCCATAATTACTTTCCTTTACGAATTAAAAAATGCTCCAAAAGCGGTCTTTTTTTTGTCAACGGGCATAAGACCTATGCCCTGTCCACCGGCGCCGGTTGATGCGGTAGCTGCTGCAACTTTGTTAGCATTGGCAGCTGCATTGTTCGTCGCAGCGGCGGTGGCGTCTGCCTTAGAGGCATTCGCGGCTCCCGTTGAATTACCCGCTGATTGATTTTGTGCATTTTGTGCAAGCATAGCTTTTCTAGCCTGCTCTCTCTTATTCGTTTGGATTCTGTTTATCAAAGGAATAAATACACCAAGTGAAATTAATGAGAATGCAAGATTGCCTAATTGACATACAGAACGTAGATTTTCGGCTCTCTTGTTCGGCAACTCACTTGTTGATTTTAGTGCAGTGTGCTTAGTCCAGTGCCAGAATTTTTCAAATACATTGGCACCTTCTTTTAGAGGTTTCAAATCATTGATTAATTTTACACCTTCATCTTTATATAGCCATTCTATGAAACTTGCAATACCCTTTGCTGCATAATCGCCCAAGAAATAAAAACTTGAGAATGTTGCAAGATCTCTAACAGTAGATTCTCTTAAATCATTAAAGTCTTCAGAAGCACCCATACGACTTGCAAATGTTGCAGTAGAAACAATTCTTGCCTGATCCATAGATGGGAAGAACTTTTTAAACTCTAACATACCAAAAGTAGGTATTTTCATCATAGATAACCAAGACAAGCCAAGCATTGAGCCAATAGATATAAACTTCTGCTTTAATAACTTAGACTTTTCTTCTTTAGTTAAATGACGTTCTTCGTTATCATTGTATATTGGAGCACCCTTCTTGCCACCTGTCTTATGTGTAATCCATCTGTTAATAGGTTGAGCAGCCAAAGCCAAAGGTATAATAATTGACAAACCGCCCAAACTCTTCCATTTAACAAGCTTTTGAGCCTTAGTAATATATTTACCGAATTCATCCGCTGATGATATACCTACATTCTTTGAATCATGAAGAACTTCAACAGAGTTCTTTAACAACGCTTCAAGAGAATTACCGAAATATTTACCATCAGGGTTATTCTTAGTAAATTTAATATTTTCTGATATGTGAGTTTTATCAACAATATTTGATATAGCCTTATTGATAGCTTTCTTATCAAGCTTACCTTCAGAATCAGCCATCTGACCTAAGTGAGTAAATATTTTATCAAATGTTTCAGGATCAGACTTATAAATTTCAGCAAAAGATTTATCTATCTCTTTACCATCAACGCCCTTCAAATCAAGGAACATATTCTTTAAGGTATTAGAATAATTTTCAGCACCACTTCCAAGATAGAAAGAATTTAAAGTTTTTAAAGTTTCTCTATCAGCCCAGTTGTGAGCAAGGTTAGAACCCTTACCCATAATCTTACCGCTCATAAGCATTGCAATCGGAATAACGAATGCTCCAGGTAAAATACAGTTGATAAACAAACCAGAACTTTCTCTGCGTAGAGCTTCAAAGCCTGCAAGAAAGTTAAACTTACGTTTTACCTTACCATTTTCATCTCTTATAACATTACCGTTTTCATCAGTTTGCTTTGAAGCAGCAACCGTTTCAATAATAGAACGAGGAATTATCGCTGTTGACAAGTCCAAAACAGTAACGTTAACCATAGGTTCAGCTTCGCATCTTTGCATAGCACGAATTGCCAAGTCCGCAATACCAGTAAATGATGGACTTTGCTTATTATCCCTAACTTTCAATGGGGTATTATTTTTATCTACACTTGCTACGCTAACCTTTTGTATCATAATTCTTTAATCTTTTTTAACACTAATAATTATAGCAACACTACATTTATATTAAAAGCCCCGAATAAAAAAAATTGCCATTTAAACACTAAATGTAAAGGGAATATTAAGATTAGTTTTTAAATATTTTTATAAATTTATAGTATTTTTAGAAATTTTATTCTTTTTTTACGTTTTTATGGACGTTATTACGAACAACAAAGCGCAAAAACACAAAATTATTGCCTGTCAGGAGTTTGTAAATATTTGTAACAAATACACTCGTAACTTGCTCTTGGTATGTACTTTATATATACAACTAAAAGAAAAAGCATGCCCATAATTTAATTACATGATATAATTTGATAGATTAAAGGAGATAAAAGTGCCTCATTTTTTTATAAAATCAACTGAAGTTGACGGTAATAAAATTACAATAAATGATAATGAAACTTATAACCATATAGCAAAATCTCTCAGAATAAAAACAGGAGAGCCGTTGTTACTTATAGATGAAAACAAAATTCAATATGAAACAACTGTGGAAGAGGTTACTAAAAAAGAAATACAGGTAAAAATAAATAAATCTTACAAATCAAAACGGGAACTTAATTTTCACCTGTATTTGGCACAAAGTCCGCTTAGAAGTGACGCTCAATCAACAATCATAGAGAAAGCCACAGAACTTGGAGCAAGCGGAGTTTACCCGATTTACACAGACAATTGTGCTCTAAAAAAAGATGTTATAGAAAAAAAGATACCTAAGTGGCAAAAAATTATGCAAGAAGCTTCAAAACAATGCGAAAGAGCTAATATTCCGACATGTTTTGAACTAACAACAATGGAAGATCTTTTAAAGAACAACAAATTTGACTATATAATAGCATTTTGCGAAAGAGATGCTGATATGACTTTTAGAGATTTTATCTCTGATAAACCAGAACTGTTTAAAGAGTCAAAAGTTCTGGTCATCATCGGCCCTGAAGGCGGATTTTCACAAAAAGAATTTGACTTTTTCACAAACAACGCAATCCCGAAACTTACACTGGGAGATTTAATATTAAAAGCAGAAACAGCTGTTATAGTAGCTCTGGGAAACATTATCTATGAATACAACAATACTAAGCAAAATTAAAAATGATAAAATAATTTCAAAAATTGCAGAAACTTTTCCGAACACAAAAATCTATATTGTTGGCGGAACAGTCAGAGATTTTTTGATGGATATAACAAGCTACGATCGAGACATAATTGTATGTGATAAAGAGGCAAAGGATGTTGCAATAGAGCTACATAATGTCTTTGATTCAGCTTATGTTCCCTTAGACGAAGAAAATAAAATTTATAGAATAGTGTTACATTCAAAAGAGGACGAAAACCACCAAAGTATGATTGATATTACCAATCCGATAGGTAATACACTCGAAGATGATTTAAGAAGAAGAGATTTAACAATAAATTCAATAGCTGTCGAAATCCACACAGGCGAGACTATAGACCTTTTTGGCGGAATTGCTGATATTAAAAGAAAAATCTTAAGCTACATTGAAGAAACAAATTTTGTCGATGACCCTCTAAGACTTTTAAGAGTGTATAGATTTCAAGCACTGTTAAATTTTTCGATTGATACTGAAACATTACAGGCAATATGTAAATATGCAAAGCTTATAAACAAACCGGCAAAAGAAAGAGTTGCCTATGAGCTAATGAAATTGTTTAGCGGTAAATATACGCACACAGCACTGCTTAATATGAATAAAACTTGGCTGCTTGAAGAAATTTTTCCAATAGTCAAAGAACTAAAACAAGTTCCGTCAAACACCCACCATCATCTTGATTTATTGCATCACAGCATTGAAACCGTTCGTCAAATACAAAATTTATACGATGAAGCTGATGATAGGGTAAAAGCACACCTTGATAAAGTTGACTTTGGAGGATTTTCAAGACTCACACACATAAAACTTGCAGGATTTCTTCACGATATAGGCAAGTTTTCAACTTGGACAATAGATGAAACCACAGGCCGCCACAGATTTATTAAGCACGATGAAGTTGGCTCGAAACTGGTAAAACCAATACTAAAGAGTTTAACATTCTCAAACAAACAAATCACATATATCTCTGAAATGATTAAAAATCACATCTACCCGTCCCAACTGATGACAAGCAGCGAAGTTAACGAAAAAGCAATGACAAGATACCTTCGAAAACTCGGAGATAACACTGTGGATAACATTATCCTTGCAAAGGCAGACAGGCTTTCTGCAAGAGGCGAAGCAATTACAAAAGAGATAATTGAAACTAACATCAACAACCTTGACAGATTGCTTGATTTCTACTTCGATTCACTGGAAACACTAAAACCGCTCCCGAAATTGCTTGACGGAAACGAAATTATGCAAATACTAAATATCTCCCCATCACCAAAACTTGGAGAAATACTATCATCATTACACGAAGCACAACTTAACGGTGATGTAACAACAAAAGATGAAGCAATCACATTTGTTAAATCACATAAATAGCTATTTATACAAACAAATATACAAAAAATTTAATTATTAAAGTGCTAATTCTTAGCCCATTTGAGCGTTAGCACCACCAACAACTTCAACAATTTCCTGAGTAATAGCAGCTTGACGAGACTTGTTATACTCGATAGACAAAGTTGCTATCATCTTTTCAGCATTAGAAGTTGCAGCTGACATAGCAGTCATACGAGAAGCCAATTCACTAGCTTGAGCTTCAAGCAATGACTGATAAATAATATTTGTTATATACATAGGAACAACTTTTTGTAAAATATGATGCATATCAGGTTCAAATTCCATCAACGGATCAACAACATTATCATGAAGTCTTTCGCTATCTTCAGTGATTGTCTTCAATGGCAGAACTTCCCATTCTTCAACAAAATAGCTCATCATATTTTTGAAACGAGTTGTCATAATTTCAATTTTATCAATTTTTCCGCTTACAAAATATTCAGCCAAATCTTCAGTTATAAGCTTTGCACCTTCAGCAGAAGGATTGGCTGCAACATTAATGTAAGACTTTACAATCTCACAATCATAACTCTTAACTCTGCGTTTAAGAGCTGAAAGTCCTTTTTGACCAATTATAAACAAATAAGTCTTGATACCCTTTGAAGAATACTCTTCGATACGGCTGATCGTTTTTCTAACAACATTAGCATTGTAAGCTCCTGCCAAACCCTTATTGGAAGAATTAACCAAAAGCCCTACAGCCTTAATCTCACGAACCTTTAAAAGTGCAGGATAATTATCTACCGCAGACTTAATCTTAAGAGTTGCAGTACTAAAATCACCCACAGAATTCAACAACTTTTTAAACATAGTATTCAAATTCTGAGTAAAAGGACGAGAAGCTTTTACAGTACTTTCTGCCTTTTTAACCTTTGCAGCAGCAACCATTTTCATTGCTCTGGTAATTTTCTTTGTACTCTCTACACTTTTAATTCTGTTTTTAATATCCTTCAAATTCGCCATAACTAATCCTTTGATATAATCGGGAGGAGAAAATTAAATTTCTCCTCCATATTAATTAAACTAAAATGTTTTCTTAAAAGTTGCTATTGCATCTCTCAATGTCGACTTATCCTCATCAGAAAGAGCAGCACCACCATCTAGTTTTGCCATCAACTCTTTCAAATTACCGTTCAAATAAGCAAACAAATCCTTCTTAAATCTAGCAACATCTTGATTTGCGATATCATCAAGCAAACCTTCGTTTGCCGCAAATAATATGCAAACCTGCTCAGCAACACTCAAAGGTGAATATTGAGGTTGTTTCAATACTTCAGTCAATTTTTCACCTCTCAGCAACTGTTTCTTTGTAGAAGCATCCAAATCGGAAGCGAACTGAGCGAACGCAGCCAATTCATTATACTGAGCCAAATCTAATCTCAACTTCCCGGCAACTTGTTTAATACCCTTAGTTTGAGCAGCACCACCAACACGGGATACTGAAATACCAGCGTTGATTGCAGGTCTTACACCAGCATTGAACAAGTTAGATTCCAAGAAAATCTGTCCGTCAGTGATTGAAATTACGTTTGTAGGAATGTAAGCTGAAACATCTCCTGCCTGTGTTTCGATGATTGGAAGAGCTGTAATACTACCACCGCCAAGTTCATCATTCAATTTTACGGCACGTTCAAGAAGTCTTGAGTGCAAGTAAAATACATCACCAGGATAAGCTTCACGTCCAGGAGGTCTCTTTAAAAGCAAACTCATTGCACGATAAGCCTGAGCGTGTTTACTCAAGTCATCATATACAATAAGAACATCTTTACCTTGTTCCAAAAATTCTTCACCAATAGCAACACCTGCAAATGGTGCGATATATTGTAACGGAGCAGACTCATTTGCTGTAGCTGAAACTATTATTGAATATTCCATAGCTCCGTGTTCTTCCAATGTTTTTGCAATCTGAGCAACGGTAGAAGCCTTCTGACCTATTGCAACATAAATACAAATTACATCTTTACCACGTTGGTTAATAATAGTATCAATCGCAATTGCAGTCTTTCCTGTTTGTCTATCTCCGATAATCAACTCACGTTGTCCACGTCCGATAGGAGTCAAAGCATCGATAGATGTTAACCCTGTCTGAAGTGGTTGGTGAACTGATTTTCTTGTAACAATACCAGGAGCTACACGTTCGATTGGACGAGTTTTTGTATATTCATACTCACCTTTTCCGTCCAAGACCTTACCTGTAGGATCGACTATTCTGCCGATTAGTCCATCACCTACAGGAACTGACGCGATTCTTCCGGTTGTTTTTACTGTCATACCTTCTTTAATGTGGGTATAATCACCAAGGATTACGACACCTACATTATCCTCATCAAGGTTTAATGTAATGCCTAATGTATCCTTTCCATCGTCAAATACAACAAGCTCACTTGCCATAACATTGCGCAAACCGTAAATTCTCGCAATGCCATCACCTACTTCTATTACTCGACCGGTATTGGCAATTTCAGTTTGAATTTCGAAATTCTCAATCTTACTTCTGATTATAGAGCTTATTTCATCAGGTTTAATAACTGCCATAATTTCCTCTTTCAGTTTTATTTTAACATCAAACTTTTACTTAACTTATCGATACGAGTCTTCAAACTCATATCAATAACATCATCATTTATCTTCACGGTAATACCTGCTATAATGTCGCTATCTATATTCCAAGTAGGCTGAACAGTTTTACCGAGTCTGGAATTTAGTTTTTCAACGATTCTGTTCTTATAATCTTCGTCCAATTCTACTGCCGAAACAACTGTAACAGGTTGAATATTTCTAAGATCATTTAATTTATCTACAAAATCTTCATGAATTTCACTAAACTCAGCAATTCGTTTTTTATAAACCAATATTTTTAGAAAATAAATAAGATGTTCATCAATCTTACCCTTAAAAATATCCTCTAAAATATCCGTTTTAACTTCATCAGTAAACGATGGATTACAAAGAACCTCTCTCAAATCAGCAGATTCTGCCAAAGTATCATCCACCAATTTTAATTCATCTGCTAACTTATCCAACGTCATAACACCATCATTACAAATTTGAATAAGAGCATCTGCATAATTCTTTGCTGCTAATGAAATATGTTCAACTGATTTATCCATAGTCTATAATTTCACCTTATCTAACTCGTTTATGCTTTCTTCAATATACTTTTTATGCAAATCAGGTTCGGCAACCAAACGAGATTTCACGTATTTTTTTGCAAGCTCAACAGAAGAGCGAGAAGTCTTATCTGTTAAAGACGCTATCAACGTTTTTTCTTCAGCATCAATAACTTTTTTAGTATTGTTTTTAATTTGCTGAAGCTTACGTTCAACACCCTCTGAGATAGATGCCGCAACATTATCAGCTTGTTTTGAAGCAAGTGTCAATACGCCTAAAATTTCATCATCAATGTGCTCAATTTTATGTTTCGCATCATCGAGATGTTTTCTAGCTTGTTCTCTAACCTGCTTTGAATTTTCTATAGCATCAACTATATCATCTCTAAGCTTTTGAACTACAGTACCTACCTTTAGTTTCTGCATTACAATCACTGCCAAAACCAGAAGCACTATGAAATTAAACGTATTTGATTCTAATATTAAATTCCAAAAATTTGCTAATTCACTCATTATTTAACTCCGTTTAATAATGCTTCATCACGGATCTTGACGTCCATGCCCATAACCTTTGACGCAATGCTTTCTGCCAAACCTACAACCTTTGAATCAAGTTCAGGTGTAGCTGAAGCTTTTTCCTGAGCCAAAGAATCTTTTTTAGCCTGAATTTCTTCTGCAGCCTTGTGAGACATATCATCAGTAAGGGACTTGCCTTTAGCGTTTTCACCTTCAATCCTTTCAGATATAATCTTTCTGGATTTTTTATCGGCTTCGCCCAAACGATTATCTCTATCCGCTAATATGCCCTGAGCATCGTCATCAAACTTCTTTGCATCATCATAGTTAGTGTCCAAAAGATTTTTTCTTTCATAGACAACTTTAGTCAGTGGAACATAGAATATTCTATTCATAATTTCCACGAAAACTAAAAAACTGATTATAGACACCAAAAATGTTGCATTAAATTCCATAATGACTTACTCTCCAAAAATTACTTGCCTAACAACATGAACGCTACAACGAATGCATACAATGCACAAGCTTCAGAAAGAGCTGCACCAAGTAGGAAGAAACCGAAGGCCTTACCTGCAACTTCCGGCTGACGAGAAACAGCATCCATCAAACCTTTTGTAGCAAAACCGATACCAAGTCCAGCACCGATTGCACCAAAACCGATTGCAATACCTGCACCTAATTGAGCTAATTGTAAATGTTCCATAATTTTTCTCCTTATATTAAACTCATAACTTTAATCGAACTAGTGTTCTTCGCCTGTAGCAGATCCAATATAAGCAATTGTAAGCATCATAAATACAGTTGCTTGGATAAATGCTACCAATATTTCAAAAAGCATAATTGGCAACGGAGCAAAATATGCACACGCACCCAATGCAATTGAAATTAAAATTTCACCTGCAAACACATTTGCAAAAAGTCGGATTGCCAAACTTAAAGGTCTGGTTACCATTTCCAAAACTTCTACCAACGCCATTACAATACTTGTAAATGAAAAATCGTGTAAAAAGAATCTTGGACCTTTTTTCATAATGCCTGCACTTAAATAATATATCAAAACAATAACAGCCATAGCTGCTGTCAAGTTGATATCATTTGTTGGAGATGCAAGTTCTCCTTGTTTTATATGAATTATTCTTAAAGGCAATTGACCCATAAGATTAGCGAACAAAATAAACAAGAATAATGATGCTACAAGAGGCACGTGTTGTTTATTTTGTTCAGGAATCATCGTATCCATGGTGCCCCAGAAAAATCCCATAATCTTTTCACAAAATGCTTGTAACTTACCGGGAACTATTGATAAATTTCTGGTTGCTACAAATGCAAAAATTATAAGACATATCATTGCAAACCACATTGTAAAAATAGTATCTAAATTAAAACTCAATGTATGTCCGAATAATGAAGTTGTATAAATCCAATGTTCCATAGATTTCTCTCCCCTTACGCTGCTATAGTATCACGAGAAAAAAAAAAGCGCAAACATTTTTTTGTTTGAGGTAAAATATAGCACAGACGGGCTATTTGGAGAATATATGAAAAAAATTCACCTTGATGAAATTACATCTACAAACACATACGCAAAAGAAAATTCAGATACTCTTGAAGACAAATCTATCATATACACAGACCGTCAAACCGCAGGCAGAGGAAGGTTTGAGAGGAAATGGGTCGATCTGGGGAGTAGAAATTTATACATGACAATTTTTCTACGACTCGGACCAGAATTTAGAGAAAGCTATTCAAATCTTACACAATATCTTTCGCTTGTTAACTGCAAAACTCTTGAAGAGTACGGGGTTATACCAAAAATTAAATGGCCGAATGATACTTTGGTTAACAACAAAAAGATTTCTGGCATTTTATCGGAAGCCATCTTTAGCGGAAACAGACTAAAAGCGATAATATTAGGCATTGGAGTCAACTTGAATGCAAACGTTAAAGATGTCAGAGCTATCCCTGACCGAGTTGCAACTGCACTCAACATCGAAACTTCACAAGACATCGATAGGGACGAATTTTTGGATAAGCTCGTTTCAAACTTTTTTAAAGGTTATGATAATTTTATTGAAAACGGATTTGAATCAATTAAAAAAGATTACATAGACCATTCAGTTCTTATTGGAGAAAAAATTACGATACAAGTGCTGAACAAAAAAATAAATGGCATATACAAAACAATTAATAATGACGGCACAATCAAACTTCTTACCCAAAAAGGTGAAGAAAATTTCTCTATTGGTGATATACTCGAGTAGAGGGCTTATATTATGAAGAAATTAGGAATACTAATAAATCCGAATTATACAGACATTTCTGCTGCAATAACAACATATTTTATAAGCAAGGGAGTTGAGGTTTGCAGCTTTGGAAATTTGGCTGAGATTAATCCTGATACTTTTGACATAATATTGCTTACAGATTACCAAAAAGAAATACCTTACAAATTAGAAGGGAAATTTTTTAACATACATCCATCTTTACTGCCAGCATTTTCAGAAGAAAATGCAATACTGAAAGCTTACAATAGCGGAGTAAAAATAAGCGGGATTACAATAATTGACCCGATTAAAAACAATATAATTGCACAATACCCTGTTTTTATATCAAACCTCGCGCACTTTGACGAATTTAAAGATGAGATGATAGAAACAGCAACTGAACTTGCAATTTCTGTTGTTGAAGCTCTGCTATCAGGTCAAATATTTGACTTTAAACTTAAAAAAGCTGAGTGTGGCAACGGACAAGCTTGCAATGGAAAATGTGGAGGATGCAAACATCATGAAACTAATTAATGCATTAGTATATGGATACGGAGGAAGAGAATGTGCTTTGGCAAATGCTATTGCAGAATCTCCACTTATAAATAAATTGTTTACGCTGAGAGATTTTCATATTAACAACTCAGAAGTTATTGATATGAAAAACAAAAATTACAAAGAACAAGCCAAATTCATAACCGAATGTGGAATTAATCTTGTAATTATATGCGACGAAAAAGCCTTATGTGACGGGATAACAGATATATTTAACAGAAATAACATTGCTGTTATAGGAATTAACAAAACATTTTCTCAGTTGGAAAGCTCAAAGAGCTTTTCAAAGAAGTTTATGGATAAATACGGAATTAACAATACAAAAACCTTAACCGATAAATCTGAAGTATACCCTCAAATGATAAAGGATAACGGGCTATGCAAAGGCAAGGATTGTCAGTATATAGTAAACACTCCAACCGAAAAATGTTCTGCAATAGACAAGTTAAAACCTAAAAACCACTTAATAGAAGAATATTTGGAAGGTAAAAAAATATACGTAGTAACATACCTAACAGGAGACACTTTTACGAACTTTTTGCCGGTTGAAATAATAAATAACGGAAACACCGCAATATGTCCGGCGAATTTGAATGCAAACCAGAGACTTAAATTAAATGTATATTTATGCAAACTGGAATACGGTCTGAAACTTGAAGATGCAAATTTTAACGGATTTATCACATCGGAACTTGTCTGGGCTTATGACGGATGGTGCGTAGTCGAATATAACATAAGTCTTGCAAAACTTACGGCAGAAACCCTGTTAACACACATAAAAAGTGATATCATGGATACACTTTTAACAGGTTCAACACCTCAATATAAAGAAGAAACCTCCGCCACACAAATACTAAAAGCATCTCAAGAGCAAATCAATAAAGAAATAATAATACCGGAAAACAAGGATATAAAAAAATATTATGACTCAGTAAGATTTGTCAATAACACAATTATAAGCACAGGCAATTCGCTCATGAAACTGAGTACAAATTCAAAAAATCCGATAGATGATCTTCAAGCATACTGCTCAGGGATACAAATAAAAGACTAGATTATTTGGCAAATCTTGAGCTAAAAGTATTTTTCTTAACCGGAGCATCTGAAACATTTATGCTGTCAAGTGGAGTAACAAAAGTCGGCTGAGGAAAATTATAGCTATATGCTCCGGCATCAAAAGACAATATTTTATTTAAAACCAATTTACCATCAGTTGATAAAGAAAGAGCTGAAATTGATTTGATAATAAAGTGTTTCTCATATTTCTCCAGTTGAATAACATAGTCAAAATTATTCAAAAGCCTTGCAGCTTGCTCAGGCTCACAAACATAATCACTACTTCTAACCAAGTTTTTGGAGAATAAACTAACTGCCTCATCAGGGGAATCTGCACAAACAGTAGCCCAAAAACCTTCACAAACCTGCATAGATTTTAATAAAAAACAATTAAACTCAACATCATCAACATCAGAGAATACAAACTTATCTCCTGCAAAAAGTAATGTCCTGATAAGCTTAACCTTTTCAGATTTGCTGATATTTCCGACACAATATCTTGCAACAGAGATATTATCAGTGTTAATAAGAGAATTATCCTCAAACAACACTGCACGCGCATCTGACTCAAGTTCATTTAAAATTGAATTAATAAATACAGTCTTTCCGCCATGAACCGGAGCCGAAACTAAAATATTAGAATTAGAGGCAATCAAGGACTTAAAGAATTTAGAAATTTCCTTATCAAAAATTTGCTCTTCTTCTAAACATTCAAAATTAAAATATTTTCCTGACAATTTTTTGATAAAAAGCCTATTAGAAGAAACAGGCTCAGTTACAATAGTAACAAACAAATTACCAAATCTAAAAGATGTAACAGGCCCTTTAACTTTAGCAAATGTAAGCAATTTTTCAATTAAAGCCTCATATTGTCTGCTATCAAGAATAACATCCGACTTTATTACATCACCGTTCAAATTAACATAAACTCTGTCAAAAGAATCAACAATAATAGCACTAATCTCATTTTTTGCAATCAAAAAATCAAGCGGACCAAAGCCATAAACCATATTCAAAAAATGTGCTACTATCTGTTCCTTTTCAGCCTCGGTCAAAATTTTATTAGGAATCATTTCAGGAATTTTTACATTAATAAAATTCAAGATTAATTCCTTTTGCTCCTCTTCAGAATACTCAAACCAAACCGGAATAGAAGCAATTTTGGCAGACAAACAAGACGAAATCTCTCCACACAAAGATACTATCTCAGGTGTCATAACCGTCTTTCGCTCTTCATCGAGTTCAGGTAATAAATCAAATTGTTTCAATCTGTCTTTTAAAGCCAAAATCTAACTCCCGAAAAATCCGTCTAACTTATTCATATTATCAGCAGCAAACTTTTTAAGCAAATTATTTCTAAACACGCTGTCAGAAACATGCATCGCTAGATCACGATAACTCTGTGCAACATTAGATGAAGAATTAAGCTCGGAAAGCAAAACACCTTTGTTAATTGATGCCATAAGCGCAAAATAATTGTTAGGAATCTTCCAATATATTTGTTTTTTCAACAATTTCACAACATCATCAACAGAAATCTCATCATTCTCCATATATCTGTTTATTAATACCTGAATTTTCTCATCAGGATACCCAAGCTTTTCAAACAAATCTAAACATCTTTGACAATTTCTGAGCGCAGGCAAATTGACAATAGTAACTAAAAACACCAAATCAGAATAATCTAATGCCGTGATAGTCTTATCATCAAAATTCGCATCCGTATCAACTACGATATAGGAAAAAGTTTCCTTTAAGGCTTTTATCAAATTTGAGATTTGCTTTTTGGAAATTCCTTCGGCCTGTTTAAAATAAGGTGGATCCGCCAGAACATACAAACTTGTATTTTTATATTTTTCCATTGTTGATAACAAAAAATCCTTGTTCAAGGTATTTGAATTGTTCAACATGTAAGAAATATCAAAATTCGGAGACAAATTCATAAATGTTGTAATATCACCTAATTGAAAATTCAAATCAATAAGCGCAACATTTTCTTTAGTAATCTTTGCAAGCTCAAAAGCAAGATTACAAGCAATAGAAGTCTTACCGATTCCGCCTTTATTTGAAAATACAGTAATCATTTTACATTTATTCGGTTTTTGCTCTGGTTCAACATATCTCAAATAAATATTTTTCATGACCTGCACAAATTCATCCTTAAGCAAAGGATAAGAGAGAATTTCCTTAACTCCGAGGCTGACAGTCTTAACGATAAAATCAACCTCAGGATTTTCTTTCACTGCAACAATCACACACTCAGGAGCGTCAGCGACAACTTTTTTTATAAAATCCTCACCTAAAGCCCCATCATCAAAATCTACAATAAGAACCGATTTTGAAAGCGACGACAAAGTATTATACAATTCTGAGGAGTCAGAAAATTCTTGAGACTCAAAATAACCGTCAAACTCCTTAAGATAAGCCTCCAACAAAACTCGAAGACGGTCATTTTTAGTAACAATAATCGCAGGAAATTTCTCAGCCATACCAAAATCCTTACATTTAAAAAAGCTCTAAGGGATGTGATTTTGTTACCTGCTAGGCTCGCAGGTGGGTGAGCGCCTTGGCAAATCCGTTTCCCACTGGCGATAATTATATCGGTGGGTATACTTCAAAGCCTATGAGAGTCAACTCTCCCTATTAAAATAAATGTAGGAACAAAATTGAACACCCCTATAGAGCAATAACAGTATAACAGTTTACCCTGCAAAAAACAATACCCCTTGAGGTAATATTAATTTTAGAAAATATATTTTTCGCACAAAAAGTTTCCAACTATTACCTCTTTTTTAATGGTGGGCATGAAGAGACTGTCTTGAGTCGCTCGCTATTAACGGCATTTCGGAACTGACCTACGTCAGCCCCTACAGCCTCAGCTCACTCCTCGCTCGAACTTGACAAGGCTCCGCCTTGTGGGAGTTCTCGTCTCTTTTGGGCAATAAAAAAGAAGTCATTAAGACTTCTTTTTAAATGGTGGGCATGAAGAGACTGTCTTGAGTCGCTCGCTATTAACGGCATTTCGGAACTGACCTACGTCAGCCCCTACAGCCTCAGCTCGCTCCTCGCTCGAACTTGACAAGGCTCCGCCTTGTGGGAGTTCTCGTCTCTTTTTGACAATAAAAAAAGAAGTCATTAAGACTTCTTTTAAAATGGTGGGCATGAAGAGACTCGAACTCCCATGCTTTCGCACTAGTTCCTAAGACTAGCGTGTCTACCATTCCACCACATGCCCAAATTTAATTTTCAATCAGCCTGCCTGCTTCTCACAAACAAACCGTATTATTAAATTACCCTAAACAAGACTGGATGTCAATAAAAATATTATTGAAATAAAGGTTTCCCAAACATATAAATTTGTATAGCACCCAAGTCTCTTTGCCAAGGCGTCTCTACATTTCTGTCGGAATTTACCAAATTCACGAAAAACAAATTCATATCAGCTTTTAATTTTGCTTTACTCTTGAACATCGTTTTCGTTGTATGAACAAATTTCAAATAGATATCACCGGAATATGTCTTCAAAACTAAATAATCCGTGCCTTCCTGTGTTTCTATATCAACGTAGCGAATCTCACTTTTATAAAATCTTTCTTTTATTTTCGGCTTTTTGTTCCAATAAGTTTTTTCTAATACATAACACGTATTCCCTACACATTTTAACTTCTTTAAAGGAGCTGAACTGACTACGCCCATCAAAGCAAATATGCAAATAATTAATATAACAAAAAAATATTTCATAAAAAGTCCTTAATAAATGCAGCCTCTTAAAAGTCATCCAACCCAAATAAGTTTCTATTACTATTGTAACATTTATTAAGATTTTTATGTATATATTAAGATACAATGTAAACAAACGTTAAGAAAATATAACAATTACTTTTCCAAAAAACAAGCACATAAATGCCCTGAACGAACCTCACAAGAAGCAGGAACTTCTTGAGAACACGGTTCAAAAGCATACTTACATCTTGGATGAAATCTACACCCTGTTATATCTTGCTGAATAGATGGAGGCTGTCCTGCAATAGTCTCCAAACTTTTACCCCTATTTTCAGGAATAGAATTTAACAGAGCTTTTGAATAAGGATGCAAAGGACTCTTGAAAAATTCCTTAGCGGGAGCACTTTCAACAATTCTTCCGGCATACATAACTGACACATATTCAGCATACTCCCTAACTAAAGCCAAATCATGAGTTATCAACAAAACCGCAGTATTTCTCTCATTTTTAATTTTAGTTATTAAATCCATTATTTGAGCCTGTATAGTTACATCCAATGCTGTCGTAGGCTCATCTGCTATCAAAACCTCTGCGTTACAAGCCAACGCCATCGCAATTATAGCTCTTTGTTTCATTCCGCCCGAAAGCTCATGCGGATAAGACTGCATACGCGCGCTTGCACAAGGGATTTGAACGGCTTCCAAAGCTTCTATAGCTTTTTTCTTCGCCTCAACACCTCTTAAGGCCTGATGTATTTTTATAACTTCCAACAACTGATCACCTATAGTAAACAAAGGATCTAAAGAAGTCATTGGGTCTTGAGGAATCAATGCAATCTTTTTGCCTCTGATTTTTTGCATTTCTCGATTTGAATACTCAAGCAAATTAGCTCCACCATAATTAATCACACCCGAAGTGATACGAGCCCTTTTTGGAAGCAATCCTAAAATACTCATTGCACTAAGAGTCTTTCCACAGCCTGATTCGCCAACAAGAGCGTGAGTTTTTCCTGCTTCAAGAGAAAAAGACACATCCCACAAAGCTTGCCGAAAACCGCATTCCAAATCAAAACCTAAACCAAGTCCCTTTACATCGATAATATTCATAAGCACATTATACAACAGAATGCTCAATTTTGAATAGAACAACTGAACAATTACCAATTGTAACAAAATCTTAACAGAAGAGATAAAATATTAAAGAACCGCACCAAATAAGCCGTTAACAGTAGAGTAACGAAATTGAAAGGAAAAAGACACTTACTATGGGAATGGCAGCATCACAAGCTAGATTATTATCAATTACCTCTCGTATGTCTGACAACGAACTGAGAGCGCAATTGATTAATAATGCAAAAATGAGACTCACTACTGACAGTTCAAAAATCAGTGATGAGTATATTGCTGCTTTAAACCAGACACAGTTAATGTTTAGCAACTTTGATACAGTAGGAAATGAACAATATCAAGATTTAACATTTAATTCATTGACAGCATACAGTTCTTATAACAACCAATATGGTATTGTTAACAGTGCTGGAGAATTGTTAGTATCAGGAACTGATGCAGCAAACTTTGAAAAAGCCGGCAATCTTGAGAATTTCCTAGAATTATACGGATTAACAAAAGATACAACATACTTTGAAAAGAACAAACTTGATACAGTTGGGTATTATGATGATTTTGGGGTATGGCAAGATCTTGGAGTAACCATGGGAGATATGCAAGACATCTACGAAGGTAACGTAGACAGTAAAGGTATTGAGCACTATGGATATGAAGAATCTCTAAACTCCGCTGAATATTCTGCATATGAAAGCCTTGTAAACGATTATAGAACCGCTAAGACAGCTTATAAAACAACAATTACAGAACAAATGAACAATTTCATGGATGGTACTTTAGCAGTAAGCGGTAGTACCTTAATGGCTGGCGGTAAAAACTTTGAAACATTATACAATGAAGTTAACTCACTGCAATTGAATGCAGACGGAACATTTGATCACGGAACCATTGACAAATACAGAAATTACATGAAAGAATTAATGGGTCAATTAGGGGTTAATCTTGATGCTGGAGCTTCTGCATCGAAATTCCTAAAAGAAGACACAGGAAACGTATTTGTAAATGGTATAAAGAGTAACTACATTCTTTGTAATTCAAGCAATATTGGTCAAGCCGTATCCGAATACAGCTATTCACCAAAGACATACGGATATGCAAAAGTTGACGATAACGGGAATATCGTAGGTGTAATTACAAACACTAGCGGACTTGCTTACGTAACAGAACAACCTGACTCTGTACTTAGTGGAACAGAAGCTTACATTGACGGACTTGGCACAAGATATATCTATAACACACCGGTTATAGGTTCTGATACGTATAATAAAATAAAAATTCCTGATGACGAATACTCTTATAAACCTCTTTACTATTACGAAGTAGATGCATCAAAATATGATGCAAGCAAGGGCTTTACACGTCTTGAGGGTACAGAAACAAAATACTATATGTATGCAACAACAGATTCATACGAAGGCAACCAAAACGACCTTATCCCGTATGAAATAACTGATATACTTGGAAATTCTAATCCTTGCATCATTGAAAAGACAACTATATTAGATGATGAAGGTGCATTAGATGCTTTGAAATATATGTATGATTACTTTAAAAATAATGCTCTGATAAACCTCGATGAGCAAGTATTCCTAAAAAATGACCCAACAGCAAGCGAACAATATAAAAAATATACAGAAGCCGCAAAAAATCTAGCAGAATTTATTTATGGTAAAACAAATGCAGCAGAGATTTCGCCAATATATTATGATTACTTAGATGATCCAAGCTGGGTATTATCAGAAAACCACGCTTATCAAACTCTAAGCTATGATTATACATACACACAAAAAGACGAAAACGGTAATGAAACAGAAGTAACAAAACAATTTGTAAGCCAAGACATAGACAGGACACACTATAATCCATATACATTCCCTACAACCACAACACCGGTTACAGTCACAGAAATTGGCGGAGTTGAATACCCTGTTAGCTACCAAGCTGTAAAAGATGTCTTCTTAATCGAATGCATGTTAGAGCATTACGGGGAACCAAATTATACTTGGATAGATAAAAATAATCCTGACGAAAATGCAGACGCAAAAGCTCAATGGTATACAAACTTATACCAGAGAATGGAGGAAGGATACAAAGAAATTCCAACTAATCTAATGGGCAGCCAAGAATGGATGCAATTTGCATTTGAGAGCGGATTGGTACATATGGAACAGGTAGATAAATCAAACAAATGGGTTTCTACAATGTATTCAAACTGTAGTAACATTACAGAAAGTACCGTTGATGTAGATATAACAGTTGCAGAAGCAAAATACAACAGAGAAATGAACAAAATTGAAGCAAAAGATAAACAATATGATCTTGAGCTTAAGAATATAGATACAGAACACAATTCACTACAAACCGAATATGATTCAATAAAATCGGTAATAGATAAAAACGTAGAACGAAACTTCAAGATGTTCCAAGCATAAAAAAAGGTTCCTAAAAGAAAATAAAAGGAACCTTTTTTATTTATAAAATTAACAAACTACTATCTAGAACAAATAACTCTTGCAGCTTGAACACCTGAAGCAGAAGCCTGAATCAAACCTCTTGTAACACCGGCACCATCACCTATTGCAAACAGATTTTTTACACCCTCAGTTTCCAATTCATTTGTCAACTTAACTCTAGCTGAATAGAATTTAACTTCAATACCATATAATAAAGTATATCGCGAAGCTGTACCAGGAGCAATTTTATCAAGAGCATAAAGCATCTCAATAATACTTGTCATCTGTCTGTAAGGAATAACCAAACTCAAATCTCCAGGAGTAGCACAACTCAAAGTAGGAGTTAAAATGCTTGCCTTAATTCTTTCAGGAGTAGATCTGCGCCCGTCTAAAAGATCACCGAAGCGTTGAACCAAAATTCCGCCACCAAGCATATTAGCAAGACTTGCTATATGCTGACCATACTGAATAGGTTCCTTAAAAGGTTCAGTAAACTTTTCACTTACCAACAAAGCAAAATTTGTATTATTAGTAGTTTTTTCAGCATAACTATGACCATTAACGGTAGCAATACCATTATAATTTTCCTGAACAACTTCTCCGTTAGGGTTCATACAAAAAGTCCTAACTTCATCACCAAATGTTGGAGAATGGTAAACTAATTTTGATTCATACAATTTAGAAGTTAAAGGCTCAAAAACCGGAGCTGGAAGCTCAACACGAACACCAACATCAACAGCATTATTAACCATACCGATTTTATTTTTGCTAAATTCCTTAGTAAGCCAATCCGCACCTTCACGTCCAGGAGCGATAATTGTATACTCGGCACGAATTTCTTCACCGTTATCAAGAACCAAGCCTTTTACCTGTTCACACTCAACAATCAAATTTTTTGCAGAGACATCATTGCGAATTTCAATTTTCTTTTCCAAATAATCCTGCATATTTTTCAATACATTAAGACTTCTTTCAGTTCCCAAATGACGAACAGGAGAATGTACCAACTTTAATTCAGCAAGAGAAGCCATTCTTTCAATTTCGCGAAAAACTTTCATATCAGTCCCAAATACTTCTTCAGTAGCACCGAATTTCAAATAAAGCTGATCAGCATACTCAATCAAATCTTCAACTTTTTCACGAGACATATAATCATCCAAATGTCCGCCAACATCAGGAGTTAACGTAAGCTTTCCGTCAGAAAACGCACCTGCTCCGCCCCAACCGCATAACAGTCCACACTTTTTGCAGTTAGGACACTTTGCATAACCTTCTCTCAAAAGACACTTTCTCTTTTCAATCCTATCACCTTTTTCAATTAAAATAACTTTCCAGTCAGGTTTCAGTTTAGTAATCTCTAAAGCTGCAAATATACCAGCAGGGCCTGCTCCAACTATTGCTACGTTATACATTATTAATTCCTCATAAATTACACACAACCAGAAAAATATACACTAAACATATTTTAAATAAAAGAGTTTGTGAAGAATTTGTTAAACTCCAGCCAACTTAGGCTTTCTTCCGCAAGATTTATCCTCATCACAAAAACCGAGTCTTTCACACTTCGGAACCAAATAAGGTTTCAACCAAGCCTCTTCAGCAACCAAAGCATCACACATTTCTTTAACTAATAATCTTATTTCATACTGTGCTCTGGTACACAATCTCAAATTTGCCAAATGAATCATCTCACGCAAATTCAAACTTGCAACCATAGAACTTGCTGTAGCGTTAGGCAAAACAGCTCTCGCATCTTCTGCAGGAATACCAGCCTCGATAAATTCCTGATACTTGTCAGAAATTTCACCCATAAATGAAACAAATTTTTCTTTTAATTCAGGATTTTTTTCAATAGTCGGAGGAATAATAAAGTCGAACTGCCCTTTTTCCTTAACATATCTCTGAGACTTTTGAGAAAAAGACATATGTCTGTGACGAACCAACTGATGAGTACAAGCTCTTGATACATTAGCAATAGCAAAAGTAACCTGTATATGCTCAATAGTTGAATAATGACCTGATGAGATTACCCTCTCTATAAGCTTTAACATTTTTTCTTCATCATCCGTACTATTATAGATATTAATCGGATAATCAGCACTATAGCAAGTTCTACACGCTGTATATACAGTCTTCAACATATTATTTGGCTTTGATATTAAATTAACAACAGGTTTATTATTATTACTCATCTCTATCCCCCTACTTTAAAACTTATTATATATTAATTAAGCTCCGGAAGCCATCAATTTACATTTTGCAATAAAAAAGCACTGCATTAATCAGCAGTGCTCTTTTAATATAAATTAAAAACTTACTTGTTACCGTAACGTTTGTTAAATCTTTCAACTCTACCTTCAGAGTCAAGGATTTTTTGTTGACCGGTATAGAATGGGTGACACTTGTTGCAAATTTCAACAGTGATGTTGTCAACTACAGAACCGGTTTCGATTTCGTTACCGCAAACACATTTGATAACTGTTTTCTTATAATCTGGATGAATTCCGTCTTTCATTTTTAAACCTCTTTCTTTATGCTCAAGATTCCAAACTTGATATTATAATTCGACTGATAATATGCTAGCATACACATAAAATAATCGCAAGAGGCAAATTATTATCTCTTAACAATCGACTTGATAATATCAGAGAACCAAGGTAAATACGAATACATTCCTAAAAATGCGGTAACTGTCATATATATAATTACAGAATATAAAAATATCTGCATAATAGAATATCCGTATAGAATAGGAGCGTTAAAAAGAAAAACTAACTGAGCTACAGGAGTATTGATAAACGGCACATGAGTAATAACCTCATACAACCACCAAAAAATATAATTACAAATAACATATCCTAAGCTCAAGAAAATTGATAAATAGCAATGATATGAAGTAAATCTGGTAGGAGCAGACTTCGTCAGCTGTCCTATCAGAAGCCAAACGAACCCAGCAAGTCCCATCGTGGGGTAAGTAAGACCTGAAACAATACGTTCTATTACATAAGGTTGATGAGATTCATCATACATATTTAACTATACCTTCTCGTTATTTCTCTTTTTATCAATATATTCATCAAGAACCTGTTGATAAACAAGCTTGTGCTCATCATTATCAGGCTCAAGCTTTATAGCCGCTCTATAAGCAGCGATAGCTTTTTCGATATCACCTTGCAAATAATGGCCGTTACCTAAAAGCAAATAAGTTCCAGCATCATTCGGAGCAAACTGTAAAGTCTTTTTATACAAATTTACAGCCTCATCAAGACGTCCCATATTTGCATATAAATTAGCTAAAAGTTGGTATGCATTAACTTTTTTCGGTTCAATATTAATAGCTTTTTTATACATTTCAATTGCCATATCATATTCACCAAACTCAGAAAGGGAAATAGCATAACAAATATAAGCTCTATAGTTATTCCCTTCCATAGCAAGAGCTTTTTCAAAATAAGAATAAGCTTTTTCTCTTTCCTTCATAAGAGTTAAAGTATTACCAATACAAATAGCAACAATTTTATTATCTAGATTTAGAGCAAAAACCCTCTTGTACAATTCAAGCGCTGTCTCATAATCGAACAACTTAAAGCAAACATTACCCATATCAACTAAAGCGGTAATATTTTCAGGATCAAGTGATAATGCTTTTTCATAATAAGCTTTTGACTCAATATAATCCTCATTATCCTGATAAAGAAGCGCAATAGCGTTGTAAATTTCAGGATTAACAGAATTCAAATCAACAGCTCTATTATAGTAAAATAAAGCTTTAGAAAAGTTTTTCCACTCAGCAAAAACGTTACCGATATTGTAATATATCAAATAATTCTTAGGATTTATATCCAACGCACGGTTGTAGTAAGAAAGAGACTTACGAAAATCCTTCTCATAAAACCACATTGTCCCCATTCCAACAAGAGCCTGGACATCATTAGGATCAATTGCCAAAATACTTTCAAGAACAGACATTACTTTGTCATAATCCTGCATTTCCATATACAATCTTGAAAGCTTGTGATAATTAGAAAGCTCCTTAGGATCTTTTGACATAGCTACAATAGTTTCATTAATCTGCTTCTCTAATTCTAGTTTTTCCATAATTTATCTCTCTCTTTTAAACAACATTATCTATCATACGTTTTATAATCTTTTGATAACTCTTTCCATTCGTCTTCTGATACACTGAAAGCGTTATTCCAGAATTTTTCAATAGCATAAGTTTCGCGCTCTTCTTTATGCAAAATATGAACAACAACATCTCCATAATCAAGCAAATTCCAACGATTACGAGCATCACTTTCAACTCTTACCGGCATACGATCAAGTTGTTTTTTTACCTGATCCTTAACAGTCTCCATCAGCGCCTTGACGTGAGGAGTAGAATCGCCTGTAACAATAACGAAATAATCTGCTAACGACGAAACATGCCCTATGTTCAAAATTGCAATATTTTTACCAAGCTTGTCATCTAAAAACCTGGCTATAATACACGCAAACTGTTTTGAATCCATATCATTAATCATTATAACCTCTCTTACAGGCAATTATAACAAATTTTAAAGAAATTAGCAACAAGACGAGTAAAAGCCAAATTAACATCCAGCATGCCAACAACCATAGTAGCTTGAAAACAAGACCACATGCCTCAGATTTGGCACAAATCTGAAGGTAAACCGCAGGTCTTAATGAGAGAAATTTCTCGAATTTAGACCTGTGTGTGAAAGTATGGCATAAAAAAAAGACCTTATTCAGGTCTTTAGTGGTGCCCTTGGCCAGACTTGAACTGGCACCGAGGTTGAGCCCCGATTGGATTTTAAGTCCAACGCGTCTACCGATTCCGCCACAAGGGCAAATTAATTATTATAATTTACAAAACCAACTGCTACAAGCCATACACAATTGGCACAAGCTTTATTTTAATAAAAACAATTTTGATTGTCAATCAGAAATTTTACACACGCAAATATTAAGTTTTTTTAACTATTAAACAGCCAAAATAGCAAATATATAAAGTATGAATACTTTATATATATAATTGAGAGGACAAGTATGAGTTCAGGATATTGGCAAGGCGTACTAAACAGATTACCTAATTTCTTGTTACAGACTTCTGCAATGTGTTTCACGGCAGATGCACTAACAAGGAGCTGTAGACATCCGCATTTTATGTACAGCATATTTCCACCAATGGGAACATATATGCCGTACAGGTCTTTTATGCCATATCAAACGTATATGCCTTATCAGCAATATACTCCATACCAGACATATACACCATACCAGCAGTATTCACCATACATGTCACCATACCCGACAGCTCCAGGTATGAGTCCTAGTCCTATACTGCAAACATTTACTGATGCCGGAAAAGTTGAGGATTCTCAATCAACAAATCTTGGTGAACATTTGGTAACCGCACCGGAAACAGAATTTGTATCAGAGCAATGGAAAGAGCTTGATCAAAAAAAGAATTTAACACCAACTGAGAATATAAAACTGCACAGCAAATATAACGATTTTATAGGAAATCTTGCAAAATCATTTACTTCATTTATAGACAAGAGTAACGCGGGTGATAAAGACGGTTATATTTCAAAAGAAGAATTCAAAACCTACTATGCAAGCCAGCTTGCAAAACAGAACAGTACACAAGAAGAAATAGATAAACTAAAAGCAGAAGCAGACAAGATATTCACAAGCCTTGACTTAAGCAAAGAAGGAAAGCTTGACTGGAAAGAACTGTCTTCATTCTTAGCACTAGCGGATGCATCTGGCACTAACGGGAAATATGACGGAACTATAAAAAATGAAGACATGCTAAAAGCATTAAAAACTGTAAAAGATGGCGGTATAACAACACAAAACAAATTAAAAGAAAACTACAACAACATCTTTAACAGATTATCTTAAAGCAGTTATTTTAATATCTTGTCAAATTCAGTCCAATCAAAAGTTTTTGTTTTAGCATAATTCAATAAATCTTCGGATTTTAACGCTTTTAATCCGTTAAATGCCTCTTCAAAATCTTCGTCAGCAGAGATAGTAAGTAGTGGCAAGAAGGCTTCATAAGCTAGTTTAGCAACCTTTGCATCATAATTAATCGCAATAGTAGGAACTCCTGTTTTTATCGCGACCAAAACAGCATGAAACCTCATCGCAATCATATAATCCAACTTTGAAATACGAATAATCATATCGTTTTTGGAAATAGAATGCACAATTTCCGTCTCAATTTCAGGGTAAAGTTTTTTCAACATACGCTCAAAATGACGGCTAATATCCATATCAAGAGCATTCTGAAAAACATATAATTCAATTTTTTTATGAGCAAATTCTCTAACAACAATATCTGCAAGACGCTGCAAAAATTCATCATTCAAAGTTTTGAAAGCCCTCAATTGGATACCGACAGCACCTTCAGATTTATTACGAGGAAGATCAATAGAAAAAACAGGATCACTTACAACCTGAGCATTAATTCCCCAACTCTGGAGCATTTCGCAGCTTTTTTGATCTCTAACAGTGACTAAATTACACTTTGAAATAAGATTTCTGACAATCTTTTGCGAAATATCTTTTTGTAAAGGTCCAATACCCTGAGCAAAAATTATAACTTGTTTTCCGAAAAACTGAGCAAGCCAAATCACAAAAGAATAATACAAAAGGCTTTTCAAACTTGTAACATCCTGCAAAAGACTTCCACCACCAGATATTAGGACATCACAATTTTTTATGGCAAAAATCAATCCTAACAAGTTAAAATTTTTAACAGCCTTTACCTGATAACTATAAGCCGTTTTTTTAGGATTGTGAGAAAGTACCGTAATATCAGCATTAATACGATGCAGATGATCAATCAAGACAGACAGAATTGCCTCATCACCAAAATTATCATAACCGTAATACCCGGAGAGAACAACCTTCTTTGCCATAACTAATTATCACCTTTCTTTAAAATTGCAATAACATCGGAAGCATAAGGAATAGACTTAACCGCGCCAAGCCCTCTAGCCTGAAGCCCTGCCGCTACAGAAGCTAATCTGGCAGCTTCACAAGGGTTGTAGCCCTGAGTAATGCCGTACAAAAATGCCCCGTTGAAAGTATCACCTGTACAACTGGTATCTACTACATCCTCAGACTTTGTATAAAAATCTACAAAAGTAATACTTCCGTTGTAACCGACATAATACCCGCCCTTTTCTGGAGATTTCAGGACAACTATTAATATTTCCTTATCCCAAATCTTTTTAATAATATTTTCAACCGAATCGAGTTCCAAAATACTAACAGCATCATATTTAGTATTCATAAACAGAATATCCAAATTCGGAGCCAATTCGTTAAAATTTTCTCGTGCATTTTCAGGAGTGCTGATAGCAGCAGAATAATTTGGATCATAAGCCGTCATAACACCATTTGAATGAGCAACCTCAAACATTTTGGCAACAGCTTCTTTTGCAGACAATGACAAAGATTGAGTAATACCGCTGGAATAAACCATTCTTGCAGATTTAACATAATCTTCTGAAATATCATCAATAGAGATTTTAGCTGGAGCAATCTTTTTTCTGTAATATACAAATTCCTGTTCACCATCAGCAGATTTTGAAACAAAATAAATTCCATTCTGCTCATTAGCAACCTTAACCTGAGAAATATCAAGACCTTCGGCTTGCCAGCTGTCCATCAAAAAATCTTTAAAAGCATCATTACCGACTCTGGTAACAAATCCGACTTTTGCGCCCAATCTTGAAGCAGCAACAGCAGATACTAAAGTATCACCGCCGTAGTACTTGTTAAAAACTTCTGCTCTTGCAAGATTTGTATCACTAGAGAGCTCAATCAAACTTTCGCCAATAGTAATAATATCTAACTGTTCTTCCATACTAACCTTTTAATTCCGCAACTATAGACTTAGCGCGACTTGTAATCTCAGAATAAGAGAAACCTTCATAGAAATCTCGACCTACACCAACTGCGAAAGCACCTGCTTTAATATAAGCAGAAACTTCATTCAATTTAACATTCCCTTGAGGCAATATTTTTAAGAAAGGCATTGGCCTTAAAATATCTTCAACATACAAAACCCCGCCCATTGCAGTTACCGGATATAATTTTATTAAAGGAATACGAGCTTTCCACGCATTATAAGCTTCATTAGGAGTAGATGCTCCGGCAATGAAAGGAATTTGCTTATCCTTTGAAATCTTTACCAAATTCATGTGAAATATCGGGGATGAAAAAATCTTTGCACCGGAACTCAATGCAGCATTAGCCTGCAAAGAGGTTATGATTCCACCCGCACAAACAGTAGCAAATTTTGAAACTTCCTCAATAGCATCATAAACTTCTACTGACTCAACATTAATTTCCATAATTTTAATACCGCCAGCAGCCAAAGCCTTAGCTGTATCAATAACTTCTTGAGCTTTTTTACTCCTTATAATAGGGAAAATTTTTTCTTCCCCAAGCAAATCAATTAAACTTTTATTCATAATCTATCCTTTTTTTCAAATTTATTATATCATAAATAAAAGGGGATATAAAAACAAACATGAAAATATTTAAATCAAAAGGCTTTCTTATAAGATCATTTTTCTTACATCTGTTTTTATCAATTGTAGTAGTACTTTTAACCTGGGCGTTTTTAGAACCCTTTGCATACAATTTTATGATGAAATACTTCTCCGCAACAAGAGAAGGTTCTAAGGATATTGTAATAATAGCAATTGACGACAAATCCATATCATATCACAGATGGCCTTGGCCACGCGAATATTACGGGCAAATCATGGATTATCTTAATTCATATTCTAAAACGAAAGCTATAGGGTTTGATGCACTTATACAGGTTTCCGACAAAGAAAATTTAGCATCAGATGATGAATTCTACAGATATGTAAAAAGCACAAAGAACCTTGTTGTAGGATTCAGCCCGCTACCGAGAAAAGTTTTTGATGACACAAGAACAAGCAATTATAATCAAAAGTTCTATAACAAATTTAAAGTTAATGTAGATTTGCCGTATCAATTATATGATTATGGTGCATTTACAAGCATTTCAGAATTTCCGGATAAATATTTTAATGCTGTAAGAGAGACAGGTTCTGTAAATGTAACAACAAACTCTACCGGCTATGTTACATTTATGAATCAGGCAATATCAGTAGATAACAACTACTACCCATCACTTGCACTCAGAATGTACATGCATATTAATAATTCACATAAACTTACAATTTATCCTGATAAAATTATAGTAGATAAAACAAACTTGACTATACCAACGGTAGCGACCAGTAAAGGTCTCCAGAATTATCTGAGATACTATAAGTTTTATAAAGATACGGAATACACCCACAAAAAATACTCGGCTTCAGATGTTTTAAGATCATATATCGCAATTAAAAACGGGCAAAAACCTATTATTGACCCGAGTGAATTTGATGGAAAAATTGTGTTTATAGGAGCAAATGCAAAAGCTGCAGCACTCGGTTTAGAGGATGCCCTGCCTAGCCCGATGCTGAATAAACATCCCGGAGTTGATATACAGGCAACAAACTTAGATAACCTTATGAACAATGACTTTATGAAGAGCACCGGAGCTCTTCAGGATATATTTACTCTTGTTCTGATATCAATACTGACTTTCATATTAATAAGTAAATTTTCATTTTTAGTATCTCTAATATCACTTATAACAGTTGCCGTTGCATACTTTATTTTCACTATATACTGCTATAGGCACGGAATTGCAGTTACGGTCGTTACACCGCTTGCAATACAAGCGCTTACAACAATATTCGGCTACTCATACAGGTTTATACTTGAGGGCAAAAATAAAGAAAAAATAAAGCAAGCCATGGGAAAATATCTTTCTCAAGATATTATGAAAAATGTTGTACAAAATATTGATGACATAAAACTTGGCGGGAAACGTGCAAACGTAACCGTATTATTTGCTGATATAAGAGGCTTCACGAGCATGAGCGAAAAAATGACTGCTGAAGAGGTCTCCAAAATACTAAACGAATACTTTACGGAAATTGAACCGATAATTACAAGCTACAACGGGGTAATAAACAAGTTTATCGGAGATGCCGTTATGGCAATCTTCGGCGAACCAATACAAGATATCAACCATCCTGTAAATGCCGTAAAATGTGCTTATGCAATGCTTAAAAAGGTAGATGAACTGAGAGATAAATGGCTTTTTGAAGGTAAACCGAAAATTGAAATCGGCATCGGAATTAATTCAGGGGAAGCTTTTGTCGGAAACATAGGTTCAGAAAAACGTTTAGAATATACCGTAATAGGCGATACTGTCAACCTTGCAAGCAGGATTGAAAGTTATAATAAAGTCTATCACACCAACTTTTTAATAAGCAGTTCTACTTACTCCTACGTAAGCAACATCGCTGACGTAATTAAAATAAGCGAAGTAACAATTCGCGGCAAATCAAAGAAAATGGACATATACGAAGTTCTAAGATTAAGCGGAGATTAAACCATTATAAGTCTGACTGTCAGCTACTTGTAATTATTTTATGTCCCTTATATAATTAGAACAATAGTACGAATATAAATAGGGGATTATATTATGACAAAGAGAGTATTATTGTGTATTATGGATGGTTGGGGAATAAGCAAAAATCACCCCGAATATGATGCAACTAAACTTGCACACGCAGAAAATGTAGTAGGCTTAGAAACAAAATATCCATCAATAACAATTCACGCAGACGGCGAATATGTAGGCTTGCCTGCAGGACAAATGGGTAACAGTGAAGTCGGTCACCTTAATCTTGGAGCCGGAAGAATTGTTTACCAAGATTTATCAAGAATTAACAATGCCATCAAAGATGGTTCATTCTTTAAAAATGAAAAATTCTTAATGGCAATGGAACATGCTAAAAAGAACAATTCAGCACTTCATATTTTTGGTTTGGTATCAACAGGCGGTGTACACTCTTCATTAGATCACTTGTTGGCACTAATTAAAATGGCAGCTCAAGAAGGTTTAACTAAAGTATATGTACATGCTTTCCTTGACGGACGTGACACACCACCTCAGAGCGCTTGCACATTCTTAGAAAAAGTAGAAGAAGAATTAAAGAAATATAACCTTCCACCGATTGCAACCATTATCGGAAGATACTATATAATGGACAGAGACAATCGTTGGGAAAGAGTTGAAAAAGGCTATAACGCTCTATTATTTGGTGAAGGTGAAAAAGCATCATCAGCTTGCGAAGGTGTTAAAGCATCTTATGCAAGAGGTGATAATGATGAATTTGTACTTCCTACTGTTATCGGCGGCGAAGAAAGCAGAATTCACGATAATGATGCCATCATATTTATTAACTTCCGACCTGATAGAGCAAGAGAAATCTCTAAGGCTATTAACTTTAAAGATTTTGACGGATTTGAAAGAAAGAAAGTTCTTAAGAATATTTGCTACATAACAATGACAAGCTATAACGAAGACTTTACATTCCCTGTAGCATTTCCAAAAGAACACCTTGCAAATATATTGGGAGATGTTTTGGAAGCAAACGGAATCCACCAATTCAGGACCGCTGAGACAGAAAAATATGCACACGTTACATTCTTCTTTAACGGCGGAATAGATGAACCTCAACCTCACGAGACAAGAGTACTTGTTCCATCTCCAAAAGTTGCAACATACGATATGCAACCTGAAATGAGTGCTCCCGAAGTTTGTCAAAACGTATTGGATGCAATTAAGAAACCTGAATATCAATTTATATTGGTAAATTTTGCAAACCCAGATATGGTTGGTCACACAGGAGTAATCGAAGCTGCAACAAAAGCTTGCCACGTAGTTGATGAATGCGTTGGTAAAATTGCGAAAGCGTGTGAAGAAAACGGCATAATAATGTTGTTAACAGCTGACCACGGAAATTCAGAAGTTATGGTAAATCCTGAAACAGGAAAACCTCAAACAGCTCACACAACAAACAAAGTTCCGTTTGTATTAATCAACGCTCCTGCTGATATGAAATTAAAAGAAGACGGTGCATTATGCAACATTGCACCAACAGTACTTCAATTATTAGATATCAAAAAACCGGCTGAAATGACAGCTGATTCGCTTATCAAGTAGAACTTACAAAGCTGACGGTTAGCATTAACCGTCAGCTTTCTTATAAGAAAGAGAAAAAGAGAGATATGACAACAACAAATGCTTTAAATATAGATTTTTCGATTAAAAAAAATAACGTAGACGAATTATTTTTTAACCTTTCCGAAAATCCTGACGGGTTTAAGAATAAAGATTTTCGTTATACGCTCAGCCTGATATATCAGACTATCGAAGATGAATTTAAAGATGTATTTGTAAGTCCTCATTCACCTGCCAGAAATACAGATTTTTTTCTTGTAAATGAAGGCGGAAAATTATCTTTCTTTATTACCCCAACAAACAATTTTGAATATTATTTAAAATCAAAAGGTTCTCTATTCAGATTTCGTTCGCAAGTAATGGGCGAACATGTCGGATACGCAATGAGCCTTGATTTGGTTATGGACTACTTTGGCGGATTTGGCGACATTATAGAGATGGACTCATTAACTCCAACATTCATTTATATGAATGCTCTTGCACACTTTGTAATGAAGCTGATAGAAAAATTATATTTTATACCTGTTGTAAAAACAAAAGGTTCTATGTTCAAAATTGTTTATGAACCTATTATTCCAAACCAGCAGGTTGCAAGAATAATTAATCAGTTCGAAGAGAATGTACCTGATAACTTGTTCATAAAAGGCGAAAAACCGAATAATTTTGTGAAAGATTTTATCTATAACTACCTGAACTACGTAATATATAAGTTTTTAAGTATAAAAGCTTACAAATTTAAGGATGTAAAATCCGGAACATATATGATAAAAGATCTTGAACAAAGATCAATGATGAGGGGCATTGATATTGCCGAAAACATAGCACAATGGTTTGATGAACTATATTTAGGTAAATATGACGTAATCCCGTTCTTCAAGATAGAAAAAGTTGAAGATGAATTGTTCCGTTTAAAAGTCCACATCAAAAACAGAAAGACAGGTGAAAGCGTATTAATTGACGATTTGTACCACGAAGATACAATTTTTGGTGCAAATTCATCAGATATTGCAAAAATTGTAGAGAAACAACTCAACTATGCAATCAGATATATGCCTGAGTTGGAAGATTTATTTGAAGATGAAGAAAAGCTTGCACTTGACCTTAACTTGAATGAGGTTTACAAAATAATAACGCAAACCGCATATTACCTACAAAAAGCACAGATTGATGTAATACTTCCAAAAGAACTGGTTAATATAGTAGTACCAAGAGCTTCAATTAATGCAAAAGTAAAAGCTTCAAGATCTAAGGATTTGGCAGATATCTTTAACAATACAGCATCTACAAAAATGTCATTGGATGACATACTTGATTTTTCATACGAAATTGCGATAGGTAATGAAAAAATTTCAGTAGAAGAGTTTAACAAACTTGTAGAAAACAATAACGGCTTAATAAAATACAAAAACAAGTATGTTTTGATAGATAAAGAAGAAAGCAAAAAAATATTTGAACAAATAGCAAAAGCTAACTTCAAATCTCTATCAAGAATGGAACTTATCCACGCATCAATGTCAGGTCAACTTGCACAATATGATTTTGACTATGATGCAGCGTATGCAAGAATTATACAAGATTTTACAAAACCTGTAAATGTAACACCTCCAAAAACCTTAAACGGAGAACTTCGACCATATCAATTAACAGGCTTAAAATGGTTATGGACAAACGTAACTAAAGGCTTTGGAGTATGTATGGCTGATGATATGGGGCTTGGTAAAACAATACAAGTAATAAGTCTTATATTAAAACTTAAAGAAGAAGGAAAATTAAAGAAACCGACATTAGTAATCTGTCCGACAACCTTAATCGGTAACTGGATGAAAGAATTACAAATGTTTGCACCGACTTTGGATGCGGTCGTATACCACGGAATGGAACGTAAATTAGAGGTTAACCATGACGTAATTCTTACGACATACGCAATTATGAGAATTGATGTTGAAGAATTAAAGAAACAACAATGGGGAATGGTAATTGTTGACGAAGCTCAAAATATCAAAAACCCTGATACAGCCCAGACTCTGGCAATTAAAACATTAAAAGCAGATACTAAAGTTGCAATGACAGGTACCCCTGTTGAAAACAGATTAACCGAGTTGTGGAGTATATTTGACTTTATTAACCAAGGATACTTAGGAAGTTTGAAAGAATTTCAAAAGAGTTATGCTATTCCTATTGAAAGATTTAAAGAGACTTCAAGAGCCGCAAAATTAAAAATGTCAGTATCACCATTTGTATTGAGAAGGTTAAAGACAGACAAGCACGTAATCTCAGACTTGCCGGAAAAAATGGTGCTCAACGAGTACTGTTATTTATCAAAACCTCAAGCAGTACTGTACGAAAAGACCTTAAACGAAATGATGGAAAAGATAAGCGAATTTTCCGGCATAAACAGACGAGGAAACATCTTCAAACTCATTACAGCATTAAAACAGATATGCAATCACCCATATCAATTCTTGAAATCCGGAGAAATGAGCAGAGAACTTTCAGGAAAAATGGATAAATGTATATCCACAGTCCAAAGTATTCTGGATAATGGTGAAAAAACTCTTATATTTACACAATATAAAGAGATGGGCGATATTCTGTGCAAAGTAATAAATGAAGAATGTAATACTGATCCGTTATTCTTCCATGGCTCACTTACAGTGGCACAAAGAGAAGAACTTATAAATAAATTCCAAACTGATGATGACACAAAAATTATGATTTTGTCACTAAAAGCAGGCGGAACAGGATTAAATTTAACAAGTGCAACAAATGTAATCCACTACGATTTATGGTGGAACCCTGCAGTAGAAGAGCAAGCAACTGACAGAACCTACAGAATCGGTCAAGATAAAAATGTAATGGTTCACAGAATGATAACACTTGGCACTTTTGAGGAAAAAATCGATGAAATGCTAAAGGCGAAAAAAGAACTTGCTGATTTAGCAGTATACGAAGGCGAAAAGATTATCACAGAACTTTCTGATGAAGAAATCTACGAAATCTTTACACTATCAGCTTAAACAAGATTACCTAACGCCCAAGGTGACTGGAAGTCTTGAGGCATAAAATTAGTATTATTTCCGCCTTGATCATTAATTCGCTCAATAAACTTCAGCATAGTAGCCGCTAAAGGTGATGTTTGCTGCTCTTCTTGACCAGTTTGACCTTGTGCCATCGCCGTATCAGGATTTTGATCTCCTTGCGAAACTTGCTGGGCTTGAGATTCTTGCTCAGCTGCATCTAATTCACTTTGCAAATCCTCAAGCAAACTAGGATCATCCTCAAGAATATTATCAATAGAAGAAACAGCCTTATCATAACGTTCTTTAACAACAGGATTTTTAAGCTCAGGAACTTCCTGACCTTTAGCTTTAGCTTCCTGCTCAGCCTTAATAGTCTGAGCAATAGCAGCAGCAGATTGAGTAACTAGTCTCTTTCTTGCACCTGAATGATACTTAGCCTTTAAAGCTTCCAACTTAGCTGTTTTAGTTCCAATCTTATCAGCTTCAGAAACATCGCACCCAAGAGCTTTATGGGTTAACTTACCTAATCCCCAGCTTAAGAAGCCACCTATAACAGCACCTGCGATACCACCGACAATATTCCCCAAAACAGGAACAGCCGTACCGACAGCAGTTCCGATAGCTGCACCAGCTTTCATACCAGCAACAAAACCAACGGCCTCAGCGGCAGCAACTCCGGAAGATTTTGCAATCTCTTTAACCATAGCCTTATTACCACCTGCCGTTTTTGCAGCTGCAAATTTTTCATAATCAGCAGCTACTGAAAGGACAGCAAAAGCAGCATGCCCCTTTGCAAATCTACCAACATTTCTTATAATTTTTGAAGTTGATGCTAAACTTTTGACAGCAGTATTTGCAGCTCGAACACCTGTAACTGTTTGAGCTGTATTTTTAACCTTACCTAATAATGTAGTAGGACGCAAATTGCCTTTAAACTTAGCTTTATAAGCTGCAAGTTTTGCTTCAGCAAAAGCTTGCTTAAATTCTTTCAATTTTTTAGCCTGAGCAGCACCTTTAAGCGTTTTCGCTTCATCAAGAAGTTTTCTTGCTCGCTTAAAATATCTTGCCTTAAATGCCTGTTGTCTAATTTGAGCCTGCTGTGCAGTAGTTAGCTGTCTAAATTCGGTATTTGACATAACGGTAGATGTCGGTAACTGCTTTGACAAATCTTTTATTTGATTATATCTCCACGCATTCTTAAACATATCCCACTTTTTGGATGCCTTAACTGCATTTCGCATCTCCAACTGCCTTCTTAATTTAGTAAACTTTGAAGGCTTATTCTTACTGAACATCTCTATGACTTTTTCGCCACCGGATTTAAAAAGGTGAAGACCTGAACCCATGGCACCATTCATCAGAACACCATCAGTAAATGACATATAGTCTGTATTTACATTATAAGTATTCAGATATAATGCTAAATTATAGTAATCTTTATAATCACTATTAACCATGTTTCAATAATTCCCCGAATTATATTCCCCGTATATATATAAAGATTTATTAGAGAATAAAAATGCTTTAATGTAACAAAATGTAACAGCTCAATAATAATTTACTGAGCTGTTACTTATAAATTATGAAATTTAAGTTTTATGCGACTGTATCATATTTATGCATTAAATCCGGATTTTGCATCATTGCCATCTGTAATTGCTGGAGCATAAACTGATCAGCATTCATACCGCCTTGAGCAAAAATATTTGTAGAACCGGTATCAAATCCGCCAGCTTGAGCAACTAGCTTTTTCTTTTCCTCCTCTGCTGCAGCTTTCTTTTCGGAGAAACTCTTACCAACAATTTTACTTGTCAGCCATTCACCAACCAAACCACCGATGATACCACCAACAACAGGAATAGGACACAAAGCTTGACCTATACAGAAACCGGCCATACTACCTGTAGCTCTGGCACCTGCCTTTACAAACTCAGCCGCTCCATCAACAATACCACCGTCTTTATCAAACGTTGCTTTCAATATATTTGGAGTTTCAAATGCCATGAACAAAATAGAACCGATTAAAGGCATTCTTTTACTCAAAGCTTTTCCAACACCCTTAATGCTACCCCACAGTCCGGATTTTCCTGCAGCTTTTGCTGCAGTTGCACCGTTTAACCAGCCATCCTTAAGACTTGTAGGAATATCCATCAAGTTCTTTTTCATCGCTTTAAAGAACCCGCCCTCAGTACGAATTAAATCACTGTTATGTTTTTCTGAAGCTTTAAATGCATTTTTAAGTTTGGTCCAGAAATTTTTATATCCCGTACCTCCTACATACTTTCCATCAGCACCTTTTACACCACGAACAGCTTCTTTTAAAGTTTTCTCAAAAACTTCTCCACCTGTACCCAGTGCAAAATCCGGTGCCATTTTCAAGCCACGCTTTGCATAATTCCACACTCTGTTTAAAGTTACTGGATTAATCATAACTTGCCTACCTTCAAATTAAATTAATAAACTAACCTTTTAACTACCTTACCTATATAAAGTATTTTTTTTCATCCGAATTGCGCAAAGTAAATATTGTGTAACAAAACTTTACAAACAAAATTTTAATAAAGAATTATCCTGCTAACTATTCCCCAACATTTATTTTTCTGATAAAATGGACTAAAAACAAAGAGAGGGATATATGCTAAAAAGAATTTTTACATTTAAGAATATAATATTTTTAATTCTGGTATTAATATTACTTTCGATATTACCAAAAATAGTTAATATCTTGTTATTATTCTTTGCTGCATACGTAATAGCCTGTGCACTTAACCCTTACGTCGTAAAAATGCAAAAATATATGGGCAGAAGTGTAGCATCTATTGTTGCGGTGGTATGCAGTTGTGTCGCAATATTTGCATTATTTATCCCAATTTTAATCATGACATACAAGGAAGTCAGTACGTTTTTGTTTAATCTTCCGCAAAAAATTGTTACACTTATCAACTATTTAAATTCAACAACAATATTTGGCAGAAAACTTTCAGACATAATTACAATTAACAACATCTTTGCAAACAAAGCTGATCTGGCAGGAAATCTCGTAAACCAATCCTGGAACTTCACAATGGGATTGTTTGAAGTTGCGGTTATTGTTGTTGCTCTAATGATGATCGTCTACTATTTACTTGTTGATAAAGATTACCTGCGCCAAAAATTCATAGAATTTTTCCCACAAGATATAAAATTAAAAGCAAGCCAAATATTATCAACAATAAGCAACAAAGTCGGCGGTTATGTCGGAGCTCAAATCTTATCAATGGCAGCTGTAGGTATCATGACAACAATATTTTTAACCCTCATGGGAATTGATTATTCACTGCTTTTGGGTTTAATTACAGGTATCTTAGACATCGTTCCTTTAGTTGGTCCGACTATCGCAGTTGGTATCATACTACTTGTTGCGTACCCGTTTAGCTTGATTAAGTTTATACTTATCATTGCAGCCTTTTTACTTGTCCAACAACTTTCAAATTACATTGTAAGACCTATAGTCTTTGGTAAATATATGAAATTACACCCGCTGATGATATTTCTTGCACTGTTTTTGGCACAGCAATTTCTCGGTTTCTGGGGCGTAATCCTCTCACCAGCTATAGCGGCAACAATTTGCGTATTAATTGACGAATTATACCTAAATCAGATTAATACAGCAGATAATGAGGCTAGCGAAAATGAATAAGTCGGAAACTTTGCTATATAAACCGACTACCAAAAAAAATTCAGATTGCAATATCTGGATGGCATTTCCGGGTCCAGAAGGATTTGCTCTCTCATCATTAGGTTACCTCTGGTTATTCAAAAACTTAGATGAAATTGATGACATTAATATTGAGAGAATATATTCGGAAACTGAAGCCACTCACATCAAACCTGATGAAGTAAATTTTATGGGATTTTCATTCTCATTTGACACGGACTTCCTTACAATTTTTTCTATGCTTGAAAAATATAAAATTCCGCTACGCTCAAGAGACAGAATTGAGAATTATCCTTTCATATTTGCAGGAGGACCTGTTGTCAGTGCTAATCCTGCACCTTATGAAGACTTTTTTGATTTCTTTATCATAGGAGACGGGGAAGACGTAAATCTTCAAATAATTTCAATATATAAAGAAAATTCACATTTATCAAAGCCGGAAATATTGAAATTAATTTCTAAAATTGAAGGAGTTTACGTTCCAAAAGTCACAACTACAAAAGTAAAAAAATTAACCAAAAAGCTTACGGAATGCATTTATACTCCAATTTTAAGTGAAAAATCATTTTTCCCGAACACTTTTATAATGGAAGTTGCAAGAGGGTGTGCAAACCGTTGCGGATTTTGTATAGCGTCATATCTGAATCTACCGCTTAGATTTATGCCTTACGAAGATTTGATTAAGACAATAGATTTAGGGTTACAACACACAAATAAAATAGCGCTTTTGGGAGCGCAATTGAGTGCTCATCCTAAGTTCGAGCAAATTTGCAAATACATATATAATAAAATTCAAAATGGCGACCATATCGAAATGAGCGTTTCCTCACTAAGAGTAGATGCAATTACTCCTGAGATTATGCAAACACTTGTAGCATGCGGGCAGAAAAATATCACACTGGCAGTAGAGGCTGGCAGTGAAAGACTAAGAAAAGTCATAAACAAAAACCTGACAAAAGAACAAATCTTTAAAGCTGCAGAAATTGCAAAAGATGCGGGTCTAAAAGGCTTCAAATTCTATGGTATGCTTGGACTTCCGACCGAAACTATGCAAGATATAGATGAGATGATTAACCTTGCAAAAGAGCTAAAACAGAAATATAAAGGGTTTGACATATCATTCGGATTTTCAACATTTGTACCAAAACCTAATACACCATTTCAATGGTGCGGTAGAGAAAGTACAAAAATTCTTGAAGAAAAAAGCTCATATATAAAAAAAGAAATGCATAAGTTAGGCGTAACAGCAACGATTTCCAGCGCAAAGTGGGATTACTGGCAAGCAGTACTTTCAAGAGGGGACAATTCTTTTGGAGACTTTATTGAAGACACTTACAGGTTTGGCGGCAAACTTGGGGCATTCAAAAAATCAGCCAAGCTTCATAATATAAATACAGATTACTATGCTTGCGAAAATTGGAGCTTTGAGACACATTTACCTTGGGATTTTATTGACATAAAACCAGGAAAAGACTTTTTAATTAATGAAAACAAAAGATTACTAAATCTTAGCTGATATAATATCTGTTTTCAGCCTTTAATTTTTCATACACCTCTTTGTCTCTATACTTAAAAACCTTAGCAGGATTTCCACCTGCAATTGCAAGAGGAGGAATATTGCCATGCACAACCGCTCCGCCTTGAATAATTGCACCCTCGCCAATGTGAGTTCCGGGCAACAACGTAACTCTTGCGCCAATCCAACAAGCATCCTCAACAACAACATCTTTATCAATCCAAGTATCATCAAACGGAATCATATTACCAAGATAATTATGATTACCTGTAAGGACAAGCAAATCTTCTCCCACAGCACAATAAGACCCTATCTCAAACTTACTCGGACCTAAAACTCTAATATTACCAAGGTGAACATTTTCATGAATAATAGTTTGCTTAGTTACATAAGCATTACCACCAAGTTTTAGACCTTTGCCAACATAAGCTGCACGCCGTTTTACATGCAATAATGCCCAGATATGCCTCAAATACATTTTTACTTTATATCTGGAATTATTAATATTTGGAATAAAAGCGCAAATTATTTCAACAAAAATTTTCCAAAACATATCAGATACTACTCCTAAGATACTATTCCATAGTATAATACAATAAAGATATCGTTTTGTAAATACTATATGTAATACAATATTAAACATATATTAATAACAAAAAGTAAAATATAATATTAGTTATTATGAAAGAATTTAAACCTACAAAGCAAGAGAAAACTGTAATAAGCGTCCGCCTAAGCTTAAAAACATTACAGGAAATAGAACAATTATCACAAAAAACTGATATAAGCCGAAATGAGCTTATAGTTCAGTGTATTGAGTTTGCACTAAGCAATTTTAAAGGTTGATTATAGAGGAGTATAATCCGAATAAATTAAGCTCTTCCAACTTTCAAAATAACTGATTTGAGTAGCAGAACCTGTTTTAATATATATGTGCTGCAAAGATGAGTGAGGTATATCCAATGCATCAATAATCGCAGCTTTTATAACGTCAGGATGAGTTACAATAATAACTCTGTTCCCTGTGTTATCGGCAACTATTTCGTTAATTTTAGCTGATACTCTTGCAACAAATTCGCTCACACTCTCAGCATCCTCAGGAGTCTTTTTCTCAGGCTCATAAATTAATTGATGCAAAAGTTCAGGAGTTTTAACTTCAACCTGTTCAAAAGCCATCCCGCTAAAGGAACCGCAATTTCTTGCAGGAAGCTCAATAACCTCAAACAATTTTTTATAAATCTTGGAAACATACTTGGCAGTCTGAACACATCTTGCAGCAGATGAAGTATAAATTCTGTCATTTTTTACTCCACGCAATTTTAAAAACTGGCAAATCTTTTCAACTTCCTCAACTCCATTTTCATTAAGAGGAGGGTAATTATCTTTATCTGAAAATCTGTTTTCTTCCGAATATATAGTCGCACCGTGCGAAATAAAAGTTATCTTACATTTTCTATCAAAATACATAATTTTAATCCTTTTTTTACATTGTATCATAAATTTTAATTTTGTTGTAATATGAATGGATGAGAGAGGAGTTAAATTATGAGAGGAAAAGCATTTAAATTTGGAGACAACATATCAACAGACCACATAGCACCGGGCAGACTCTTTCACCTGCGATCAAATTTACCTGAATTTGCAAAGCATGTATTAGAAGATGCAGATCCTGAGTTTGCATCGAAAATGAAACCGGGCGACTTCGTTGTAGCAGGTTCAAATTTTGGTTTGGGTTCCTCTCGAGAGCACGCACCTCAAATAATAAAAATTGCAGGAGTAGGCGCAGTTATAGCAAAGTCATTTGCAAGAATTTTCTACAGAAATGCAATAAACATAGGTCTTTTAGCAATTGAATGTGATACTGACGGAATAGATGCAGGAGACGAATTGGACCTTGATATCGAAAAAGGTATATTAACAGACCTGACAAATGGCGCAATTATTCCAATAGAACCGCTACCGCCTGTTATGATAAAAATGCTCAACGACGGCGGACTTGTCGAACATATCAAGAAAAACTGCGGATTTAAGCTGTAAAAATCACAGTCAGCTTAGTATAAGTTAAGATTTAGTTGACATTAGAGCATACTCGTAGTTAAATTAGACTATGCACTAGTGCCGAAATTTTCGTGCTGGATAATTAAAGCACTCAGTGATAGGTAAAGCAGGGACGTAGGAACAGAATTTGAACAGTCCTAAATAGCAAATAAAAAGTTCAAATATGTTTGGCAGTTCCGGTCATAATCAGAATGCGTAAGGGTTTTGGATTTATGATCTTTACCGTTGGTAGAAAAGAAAAAAGGAGAAAAAAATGCCTACAATTAATCAGCTTGTACGTTCAGAACGTAAAAAGCTTACAGACAAAACAAAATCTCCAGCTTTGATGAATTGTCCTCAAAGACGTGGAGTATGTACAAGGGTTTACACAACAACCCCTAAAAAACCAAACTCAGCTTTGAGAAAAGTTGCCAGAGTAAGATTAACAAACGGATTTGAAGTTACTTCATATATTCCGGGTATCGGCCACAACCTTCAAGAACACAGTGTTGTTCTTATCAGAGGCGGCAGGGTAAAAGACCTTCCAGGTGTTCGTTACCACATCGTTAGAGGTACCTTGGATACAGCTGGTGTTGCTAACCGTACACAAAGCAGATCTAAATATGGTGCTAAGAAAAATGCTAAAGGAGGTAAGAAGTAATGTCAAGACGTTCTAAACCGGCTAAACGTATTCCGTTAGCTGATCCGGTATATAACAGCGTTGATATTTCTAAATTTATCAACAGAATTATGAGACGTGGTAAGAAATCATTAGCTGAAAAAATCTTCTACGCTACTTTAACAAGAATCGAAGAAAGAACTAACGAAAAGGCTTTGGAAGTATTCCAAAAAGCTATGACAAACGCTACTCCTTTATTGGAAGTTAAAGCTAGACGTATCGGTGGTTCTACTTACCAAGTACCTATCGAAGTTAAGGCTGACAGAGGTTTCGCTCTTGCTTCATCTTGGTTAATCGAAGCTGCTAAAAAACGTGGTGGAAAATCTTTCATCGACAAATTGACTAATGAAATTATCGATGCTTCAAACGGCACAGGTGCTGCTTGCAAGAAGCGTGAAGATACCCACAAAATGGCTGAAGCTAACAAAGCTTTCGCTCACTACAGATATTAATTTTTTAATTGATATACAAGAAAAGAAGATTTCCGATTATCGGGAATCTTCTTTTTTCTATGTATTCTCCTCAATAATAAACACCTTATGGAACAAAATTGATATCATCTTCAGGAATTGAAATAAGTTTTATTCCGTAAATTGAGCTAAGCGTAGAAGTAATAGACGGATTAATCTTAGGCTGGCAATTTGAGAAAAATATGGTTTTTACGCCAAGATTTTTCAGCGCAATCATATGCGATAATGCCGTCACATCACACTTAGTTATGAAAAAGGCTATTTTTTCTGAATCTATCGGAATATTTTTAAACAACTTGTTAAGAAGCGGATAAATCATCGGAAGAGAGCTTGCAAGATTTATATATGTACAATTATCTTTTGGCAAAGAATACGAAAAAGATATTACATAATCTTTTTTACCTGCAAGTTTCATAAGCTTTTCAAAATATCCGTCCTGAGAGTACGTTTGAATAGTAGGTCCAACTATAATCAATCGTTCTATCTCTCCTGACGAGAATTTTGATGATAAATTTTTGCAAAGCTCATCAAATTCATCTGCATCATACCCAACAACCTCAGCCGGAAACTCACGGCCCTTAGCAAACCCTTTTGCATTTTCTGCAGACTTAATCAGTGCAGAATAATCCTGATTTTTTACAGGCACAACCCCTTTAGGTAAAACTGAGGATGTCGTAAACAATCGTCCTCTATATAAATACTCGGTATTTACATTAGAATTTCTGGTGAGCAGTATAGCACCTGGGAACGTTGCAAAATCAAAAACACAATTTCCGCTACAAGTGCCATAATGCCCTTTTAGATTTTCATAACTTTTAAATTTTTCAAAAGTATGAGCTACAATAAGCTCGTCATGCGTATAAACATCTATATCTTTACCTTTTACGGCTTCCAAAACATTATTTAAATCTAAAAGACTTTCCCCAGAAACCAATATTGCCTTACCCTTTGTTGTAGAAAGAGAGACCTCCGACAAGCATACAGCACCAAAATATTTATTTTGAGCGGTTGCAAGCTCTCCTATAAGCTTTTTATCAAGTTCTGCAAGTGTCTTTATGTTATTTTTTAGTTTTTCAAGAGAAGCCCTCGAATGGTTTAAAAGCTCCAATGCTGTCAAAATTTTTCTGACATATTCCTTTACTTCACAAGAATAATCCATCAACTTTGCAACATTTACAGCAACACTTTTTGCTACAGCAAGCAGAATATCTGCCATGTTTTTCTGCAGACGAGGAGTCTTCTTATATTTAGTTAAAAAGGCTTTTTCGCCAAGCGACATAATCTGCGATAAATTCATCTGAGGCGTAATTATCAATGAACTTTTTAACTCTTTAGACGTAACATTGTTCTCTCCGCACAAATTAATATATCTCTGTCTTGAAGTTATCACGTGATAATAAACCTTCGACACCATATTCAAAAGCTGTTCATCATTATAATCCGTAGATGAAATCACTGTGGACAAAGCCTCAATTATAATATTACTTTCAACGGAGCAGTCCTGTCCAAAGTTTTCTAACTGAAGAATATAATATGCAAGTTGCCTTAAACATATTACAATAACTTCCTGCAAAGCCGAGATACTCGGCGGTATTGAACATGACCCCTTTGACACACATTCATCATACTCAAAATTATCTGAAAAAAAATTATATAACATAAAACTATACCTACTATTTTAAACTTTTAACGTAATCAATAATTACATCAGACTCATACATTCTCGTATTTTTATCTGTATCCACAAGAAAAGGCACTTGCGCAATTTTCCCCAAAGAAATCAATTCATCAAAATTCTTTTTAATAGAAACATCTTTCAAAACCAAATCAATCCCTAAATCATTACAAGCAGATAAAACCTTTTGACAATACGGACAAGTCGGCGAATAATATAATTCAAGCATAATAACAATCTCCTTATACAAAGGCATTATCAATTGAAAGTGCAAAGTTGTCATTACCCGAAGTAATTATTTTAATTAAAAGCTTACTTGCTAAAGATAATTGTTTATAATAAAATGCAAAATATGAAAAATATATTATTTGTTTTCGGGACGAGACCAGAAGTCATAAAATTAGCACCGGTTATTTTGGAACTTAAGAAATATCCGGATAAGTATAACGTGATTATATGTAATACAGAACAACAAAAAGAACTATCCAACCAAACACTTGGATATTTCAATTTAAAAGCAGACATTAATCTTGGCTGCATGAAGCCAAATCAAACTTTGTTGGAAATTCAGACAAGAATTTTAACTGCACTTAATCCTGTATTTGCCGAGAACAAAATTGATGCAACAATTGTACAAGGCGATACAATGACAGTATTGTGCGGAGCTCTTGCAAGCTTCTATAATAAAATTCCTGTATTTCACGTAGAAGCAGGTCTCAGATCATATGATATTTACGAGCCGTTTCCTGAAGAAGTCATGCGCCAAATGACATCAAGAGTTGCAGATTTGCATTTTGCACCAACAGAGAAAAACAGAGGCGCTCTTTTAAAAGAAAATATATCTGCAGACAAAATTCATATAACAGGTAACACAGTTATAGATGCACTATTCTGCCTATCGGAAGAAACATTAAACAAAGCCGGCGAGTTTTACAAAAATGAAGGTATTCCTATTGATGACAAGTTAGTCTTAATAACAGCACATCGTAGAGAAAACCATGGCGAAAGAATTGATAGGATAATAAAGGCTATTACTTACTTGGCTGAAAAATACACAGACCATACCTTCGTAATACCGGTGCATCCAAATCCAAATGTAAAAGAAAAAATTCATACAAGACTTGGGCACATTAAAAATATAAAATTATTAACACCACTTGATTACCCATATCTTGTTTATCTAATGAAGAATGCTAAACTTATATTAACTGATTCAGGCGGAATACAAGAGGAAGCTCCATCATTCGGATGTCCAACCCTTGTTATGAGATATGAAACCGAACGTCAAGAAGGTATAGATGCAGGAGTTTCAGTGTTAGTTGGAGCAGATTACGATAAAATTGTTTCTCTTAGCGAAAATATTCTTTCAGACAAGAAAGAAAATACTCGTTTAAAAGCTCAAAACCCTTATGGTGACGGCACATCAGCTAAAAAAATAGAAAAGATTATAGCAGACTATTTTAATATATAATAAACTATTTGTTTTTTATTTTTATTTAGTAAATTTGCGCATAAGAAAATCCGCCCTATTATGAGCGGATGATTAAGGATTATTAAGGTTTATTTACATATTATCTTTTTGTTCCAGAATTAAGTCCGATAAAAGGAACTGTATCTCCCAACATATAAACAGGTAATACACCGTTCCACTTTTGTACAGCTTCATACTGAACAAGAGCTTTGTTCTTTGCTAAAGCGTCAGATCTAATTTTCATAGAACGAGCCTCCGCTTCAGCTGATATTATTTTTTGTTTAGCCTCTTCTTGAATTTGAACAGTTCTGTTTTTAGCTTTCAACGCTTCTTGCTCAGCAGTTACTTTACTCTCAATAGCCTGCTCAAAAACTTTTGAATAATTTATGTCAGTAATTTGAAATCCTGTTACATTCAAATATTTAGACTCAAGCTGTCTCTGTAACTTACCGACAATATCACTGGTTGCGGCTTCTCTGTTAGCCACCAAATCTTGAGCGTTCCACTTGCCGATAACATCTTTTATGGTACCTTCAACTACAGGCATGAGAATTGTATTTACATAGTCTGTACCTACCTCTCTATACATTTTGTATGCATTTTGCGGTTGAAGATTATAATTTATGACATAAGATATTCTAGCCTGCTGAATGTCTTTAGTGTAAACTTCTGTACTCATATAAGTTTTCTGAGTTTTAACATTCATATTCTTAATTTTTGAAATAAACGGTGTAACAAAATGGACACCTTCTGTAAAACTTTGAGGAGAAACTTTACCTAAAGTAACTTTTACGCCTCTTTCACCGACTCCGACAATGGCAATAGGATTAAAAATAAGAAGGAACATTACCACCAACACTATCACTAACACAGGAGTAGCAAGTGCTTTCTTATCAAAATCAAACTCATTTTTATTCATCATCTTCGTCATAATTAAAAACTCTCCTATATAAGTCCTGCAAACGATGCCAATACATAACCTAATACAATTATCAAAATTAGAAGCGCAAACCCATTTAGAATAATCTTACCGTGTTTCTTATAAAGATTAACATTAAACAAGAAACTAACTATAATTATCACAAGATTAACACATATAATGATTGATAATAACAAAAGTAAGATTCTAACAGCCATCGTAATTCCTAATCCTCATCTTTATCTGTTGGCAACTCTTTGTAAATGTCTTATTGTGTCTGCACGTCTGATTGCCTGCTTCATCCTAGGATTTTTAACCTTGTAGTCAATACTTGGAATTGTCAAAAGCTCACGTCTATAGTTTTTGTACATTGCAATTTCTCTATCACGCATATTCTTTTGAACAGCTTCTTTTACCTTTGCTCTAGGATCAACCTTAATTTCTCTTGATTTAGCGAATATAAAGCATAACACCAAACCCGCAAAGACACTCCAACAAATTGTATTTTTAGACACCTTGTCAGTTACAACAATTGGAGCTGAGGCAGGAGTGTCAAATATGATATTTGCACTTGAGATATTTTTACCCTGAACATAAACTTTTATCTCGTTACTGCCAACATTTTCTACAATTACACCATTTGCGGCAGATGTATTTTTGTAAACTGTTGATATCTCATCTGAAGTTGTTAACCCTTTGATATCAAGAACAATTTTATTGCTATTTTCTACCACACGCTTTACTGATGCAACAGCATCTGATCTTAAAATTATGTTATATCCGCTGCCAGTACCTTCAAGAACTACGGTATTTAAAAAATTATCAGCCGCATACGCACTTGAAAAAGCCGCAAACAAACATATTATCAATGTCAAAAGTATTTTTTTCATCTCTCTAATTTCCCTAATCCTTTTCACACTCCTAGCATAAAGGTTTACAAACGCTAAGTCATCAATCAATCGGATAAAATTTATCAACCACTAGATTGATATTAGGAACAAAAAACAGGATGTATAAGGATATTCAATTAAAAATCAAGTAGATTTTAAATATGTAAACAAATGTTACAAAAAATAAGCATGCTGAAATTCAAAAAAAAATAAAACCTTTATATAAATGTAAGACACGAGAGATGATATTAAGGAGTTTGAAATGAACAGTATTAACACAAACAAATCAAGTAATTTAAATCAAACGACTGCAAAAAAGACAAAAGAAACCGTAGAAACAGCTGGTTCATTGGCAATGAATAACACCCCATTATTTGCGGTACCTGTATACAATTACGATATGTTCATACCAACAAACCCATTTTCATTAAATATAGATTTCAGCAGCTACTCTGCAGAAGGTCAAGAAAATTTAGCTAGTAACACAGGATTTTTACAAGGATTTGCAAATGCAATGTCTACAATTAACAGCTTCAACGGAGGCGCATCATTTGGTGGCGCTGGCTCAGTAAGCGTAGCATCTGCAGGCTGCGGCGGCGGTTCTTGTTCTATTGGCGGCGGCTTTACTTCAGTCGGTTAATAGAAAAATTGCGATAAGAGAAATAAAAAAGAATATGGAATGTTAAAAATGGCGGCAATAAGCCGTCTTTTTTATTGCTAATTTTTTATTATATAATTTAAACAAATGGAAAAGAACTATTACGTATACATATTAGAAACAATAGATAATACACTATATTGCGGCTATACAGACGATGTTGAAAAACGCTTTAAAATGCACCTTGAAGGAAAGGGCGCAAAATACACAAGGTCGCACAAACCTGTAAAAATCGTATACCAAAAAGAATTTTCAACAAAATCCGAAGCTCAAAAAGAAGAATTTCGGATAAAACATTTAACAAGAAAAGAAAAATTAGAACTTATAAATCACCAATAATTATGTAACAAAATATTAACAAAAAACGTTAAATATTAAAGAAATCCCATAATAAAGCCGATAAAGAAGATAAGGAAATTAACAAAAGGAACAGAATTATGGGAATGTCAGCGTCACAAGCAAGATTACTTTATTTAACGGCACAGTTAAACAACTTATCCTTAAAAGGACAAGCCGTTTCTGACGCTAAAATAAGGTTATCAATGGATACGGAAGAAGCACAGGAAAAATATATAAACGCTTTAAATTCAACCCGTTTGTTTGTAAACAATAACATATTCAGTTCAAACGGAACAGTTACAACAAGCGAATATATTAGTCTTGAGAACTTAAAAGCACAAGGATATATGGTTTCTGACGGCTCAAAAGTACTCGGATATTCTTATCAACAAGTAGCAACAGGCGAGAAAGAAAGTGTACTTGTCGGATACGAAGATGATTTGACAAAACCTATATACCCGACCAAGAAAGTTCCGACAGACGGTCTGCAAGCTCCATCAGCAACAGCTCAAGGCGATGCTGCAACAATGCAGGCTATTGTTGATTCAACAGGATTAGGCGAAGATGATCTTGCCGTTCAATCCTACACAACAACAATAAATGGTGAAGAAGTTGAACTTAATACAATAGCAATTAAATCTCAAGCAGGTTTTGAAGCTATCTACGAAAAAATGTTAACAGAAGCTAATGAAGGCAACATAACAAATGCTCTTCAACAAAATTATTTTATTGATACCGACACAATTGATATGTCAAAATATGTAAGTTATGGTATTCCATTCTTCCAAGGCGTATTTGACGGTAACGGAACAACAATCACAGGTTTAAATGGCGCACAAGGTTTATTTAGAGATGTTTATGGCGTAGTAAAGAACGTAAACATTGACGGAGCAAACATTACAGCAGAAACCGATGCCATCGGAGGTATTGCAGGATACTTAGGAGACGGAGGACTCATTGAAAACTGTAATGTTACAAATTTGAATTTAAGATGTGAACTTCAAAACAAAGAATACGACGAAGGCTACGACTCTGAAAGAGCAGGTGTCGGAGGCGTTGTAGGATATAACCAAGGTTCAATCAGAAATACATCAGCTCAAGGTACAATTTCAATTCCATACGCTGATGACAGCTTTGGCTATATTGGCGGTTTTATCGGAGCTAACACCAACAGCGAATACGGAGATCCAGACAACGTAATCGAAAATTGTTATTCTGATGTAAACATCAAATTAGGAAGCGGAAAGGATTATTCAAATTCAATTAACGGATTTATAGGAGATGATACATACGAAACAATCATCAACAACTGTATTTCACTAGGCAGTATCACAACAGCATCAGGAGAAACAATTAACGGCAAAGACCTTGCAAACTGGGGTCCAGTAATTGAATCTAACATTAACAACATGTTAGCACTCGATACAAGAAACAACAACGATGTCTTGTATTGGGGAAGCACAACTGACCCAACATTCGGAAACGGATCAAGACAACAACCTGATTCAATAAGGGATGCAATGGAAACTCTCCCTGATGGAACTGAATTACCAATATGGTTGAATCCAGGAACTGCAGGTTATGATGATCAAATCCAAGCCAGCGGTAAAAACAACAAGTTACCTGTATTGAACTTATCAGGACTTCAACAAGCAGGACTACTTGAAGATGGCGAAAAAGAAGTTCCGGATACAGATGCCGATCCTATCGGATATCAACAAAAACCAATTTACGAAGAAGTTGACGTATACAAAACAGAACTTGTAGAAGACCCAAGTTTCTCAATTTCTTCAATGGCATTGGAACAAGGGTTGAGAAGCGGTGCTTACCAATTAGTTAAACAAGCTTCCGAAGAATCAACTCAAACCGTTTCATTAAACGGATTATTCTATGAAGTTGTAAGCTTGAGCTCATGCTCAGCAATCACTGATAAGGCTGAAGATGAAGCCGCACAGAAAGCAGAAGCCGAATACAACAAAGCGATGGAAGAAATTCAAGCAAAAGATAAACGTTATGAACTTGATCAGAAAAAGATTGATACAGAATATAACGCATACTTACAAGAAGAAGAAAGTATCAAAACAGTACTTAACAAGAACGTAGAAAGATCATTTAAAACATTTGGATAATAAGAAATGACGACAGACTTAACAAACATACAACTTAATACCTACAATAAGGCAAAAGTCAACCTATCCACAGCAATCGAAGAAGCGCAAGGAGCAGGGCCATCATTTTTGACGCTTACAAATCTAAACGACTTTTCAAACATTAAAGGTGTCGTCTATGCGGATGATGTGATTTCAGGTGCAGTAGAAGATGAAATAAACAAAACACAAAATGAGGGTGACAATATTTCATCAATCATTGATGAAAACAAAAACGGCAGCGTTTTCGACTCGAATAATGTATTCACTGCAAAAACAATTGAATTTGAAAGTTACGAAGAGTCAATCAAAAATTCAACAACATCCACAACAGCTCCAACAACAACTGCTACAAACGGAGCACCAATAAAAACAACAACAAATAAAAATAACTTATACAAAAATGTACAACTTAGCAACAACTATTCACAAGATGTACAGAAAAAAATTATTCAATCAGGAATCGACCTGCTTATCGATTGGCTTGATGATTACATTAACAACTATGATGAAAGAGTAGCCGAAGGAAAAGAAAACGGTGAATCTGAAGTAAAATTATCATTTTTACTAAGACTCAGAAAAGCAATTGAGAATTGCGATTTCCCAATCGGATTTGGAAATGATGATTATTTCACACAAGCATCAGGTGAAGGATACGTAGTCTTGGGTGCATATTCAGCAGCATACAACACTTCCTACTATCTAAACCCTGAAGATCACGCAAATGACAATGTTGGAGCCCTAAACCACGTTAACAGAAGTATTCTTTTAAATGCAGGAGTATTCTGTATCAATAGAAAATACACAAGCGAATATCAAGTTCAAAAAGCGATTGAACGCGGGGAATTTGATTATCTCAGAGGAGAAGATGTAACACAGGAAGAAATAAACCAAGCATATCTTGATGTGATAATGGCATCAGACGAAACTTATTACAATTATGCTTCCGTATACTTTGCATCAATTCTTGCACACGAGCTAATACACTCAACACACATTACAAACGAAGCCGTAACTTATAACACATGTGAATTAATAGAAGATGACTTCAGAGATCAAGTTGTAGCATCAAGCTGGACAAGCGAAGAATTGGCTGCTGTAGATTCATTATTTGTAAACGCAAACTTGAATAATTTAACTTATGGAGAGATAATACTTCCAACAGGCGACGGCGGAGGTTTAGGATTCCACAATCTTGGAAGCTCAGATGATGTTGCCTCACACGGTCATGATGAAAATATGGCATACAACACTGATACAACATACGAAGATGGAACAATCGCATATAAGGCATATACTAATTTTGCAACTGGCAATACGCTTGATGATGATAAAAAAGAATTATTAAATTTTATCGTATAATTCCTGCAGTTTCTTTAGATAATATACCTTCGAAATCTCTAAAATCAGATATAATCATACTAACACCCTGAATTTTCTGATAGAAAGATACAGGCTCCATTGATGCAATTGCAACAATTTTCCCGATATGAGCAGCCTTAGCCGCATCAATTCCAGAAAGAGCATCCTCTACAACGACACAATCTTCAGGCGCAAGATTAATATTTTTAGCTGCAATTTGATAAATATCAGGAGCCGGCTTTCCTTTTATTGTACCGTCAGAATATACTATTTTATCAAGATCAAACCATTTTGCGAGCTTAAAATGTTCAATATAAAAATCGACATTATCTTTTTCGGACATAGTGGCAATTGTTCTGGGTACATTATTTGCCTTTAAATAGTCCAAAAACTCAATCGCATAAGGCGCAAGCTTACATTTGTCTCCCTCTGCACGACACATATCACGATACAAACCCTCTTTTTCCTTAGCTAAAGCTTCAACAAGCTCAGGTTCAGGCTCTCTTGATATCGCATAAGCGATTATATCCTTATTTGTCCTGCCAAACATATACTTACTCATTTCCTCATCCGAAAAAGGTACACCTCTCAACCTTTTTGAAAATTCTCTCCAAGCTTCCAAGTGCTTTTCTGAATCAAAAAACAAAGTTCCGTTAAAATCAAAAATTATTCCTTTATATCTGTTAGTCATGATAATCCCTATTTCCGGTCGTTAACTATTTTATTATAATATCCGAGGTAAAGTGTAGCATCCTTTGTTTTATTAAGCTTTTTATAAACATAAGCAAGATTATAATAAAAATCAGGTTCTGTAGACTTAAAATAAACAGCATCTAATAAAGCATTCTTAGCCTTGCGATATTCTTCAAGCCTAATATAAGCACAAGCCATATTATAATACGCATAAGCAAAATCGTTCTTTATTTTTAAAGCAGCCTTATATTTTTCAATAGCCATATTAGGCTTTCCATTTGCCAAATACAAATTAGCAAGATTATAAGAAGCTTTATAATATTTAGGATCGGCAGCCAAAGAATGTTCATACATAAACTCGGCATCGCCAACTCGACCCTTATCTTGCATAATATTTCCCAAAATAAGCCACTGCTCAGCAGTTCTTTCTTCTTGAGGAATACTTAAAATCAAATTAAACGCACTATCAAGCTGGTTAGCGGCATACATTGTATTAATCTGCATATCAAAATCAGAGTCTGCAGCATACCCCGCTCTCCCTGTCACTAATAGTAATAAAGCAAATACTACAAATAACTTTTTCATAACAAGATTATAGAATAAATACAAGAATTTGCCAACAAAAATTTGACTTCTAAAAAAAAAGAATAATAATGTTGTCGATGTCTCTTTTACTGGTTAATCTCCACTTCTCCTCCTTGAAGTGGAGATTCTTTTTAAGCAAAAAAAAACGGGTTGAATTTTTCAACCCGAGATTAACACACTTTTAACATTTTCTATTACACACTTTTTGAGAAATAATTAATAATCTATCACTACTATAAAATATAATCTTAAGATTTCATCTGACTAACTGCAGGAGCGGCAATTGCACCACCAATAGCACCGGCTATTGCTGCCCATAACGGTTTACTCTTGAATAAAGGAGCTATCCATTTAACCTTAGATAAAAGAGCCAACCCAACAGCACCAACGGTAGCACCACCTATAGCGTTTCCTGCCATTTTCTTAGCTTTATCTTTTCTACCTACAGGCTGACCGGTAATTTCTGCAACGTTCTCGCTTGCTGATACACCATCATACAAACCTAATGATATTGTCTGCAAAAATCCTTGCTTAAATGACCCGCTTGAGTGTTCCAAAATATCTTCACTTAGATCTTTGCCCATATATTGCATATATAAAGCTTTAGCCTTAGCAGCTATCTGCTTTTCAGAAGCTTGACCTTCTGGATCATAAGCTGCTCTAACTGCATTTTTCAATGCCGCAAAAGAATCTCTAATCTGTTCCTGCTCATCTTGAATAACTTTAGTATGCAAGTTTTCACATTGTTCTTGAATTTCTTGAAGAGGAGCATTAATTTCGAAATCATTTGAGCGCCATTTTAAAGCTTGACGTCTCTGATTATCATACATGTAATCCTGATTTTTCTGCATATCTTTATAGAATTTGTCATAATCAAAAGTTCCGGTAAAATTAGGGAATATACTACCGTTCATACTTAATGAATCATTATTAAGTGTACTCATAGTATCAAGAGCCGCAACCTGATTTTGATAATTGTTTAAAAACGGTGCCATCATCAAATCGTTATTCATCACTGATCCATATGGATTAACACCAGACAACATCATCATAGAAGGATCCATTTTACCTAACCTCCACAAATTGAGTTTAACCTACCTTACTTATATAAAAACATTTAAGTTTGGAAAATTGCATTAAATAGTAATATGTTAATAAAAGTTAACAAAACCATAAAATACTCAGCTTGCCAAAAAGGTTAAAAAATAGTACAATAAAGCTTAGGAGATAACCCGTGGGCAAGATTATATTAAGAAGACTATTTTCATTTTTGCTAATCGTTGCATTTATAGCATCAATATTTGTCTATCCTAACTGGTACAAAAAGCAGGTAAATAAGCTTAAAGGAATGTATTATGTTGCTCAAGGGGACAAAGCTCTAAGGAAACAAGATTTTCAAAAAGCAATTGACGAATATCGATACGGGCTTAAACTGTATCCTGAACACTACGGAGCTTGGTTTAACCTCGGGAATATATATGTAGCATACGAAGACTACTATTCAGCAGTTGACGCATACGGACAAGCCATTAAATATAATCCAAATTACGTATTAGCCAGAATGAATTACGGAATTATCTCAGTTGAAAAGCTTGGCAACTTTGACGAAGCAATCGATCAATATAACAAAATCATAGGGATAAGAAGAAAACTTGTCTATATTCCGTTTGTATTTAACAATCTTCGCAGTTACAAAACCAATATAGGTCTTGCATATTATAACAGAGGGGTAGCCTACAGACAAAAATCCACATATCTGGATCAAGATTGGGCATACCAACAACAATATTTGCAAGAAGCAATAAAATCTTATCAAGAAGCAGTAAAAATTTTAAAAAAAGATTATGATGCAAGATATAATTTAGCACTTGCATATCACCTGAATAAAGACTACAACTTGGCTGGGCTTACATATTGCGAAGCTATCCAACTTGCCCCGATGAACTACGAAGCACATTATAATCTTGCAGTTTTACTTGGACATTTGAGATATTACAAAGAAGCACTCAGTGAAATGTACAAAGCGACAACTCTTATATCAAACAATACAGGTGATACAAACAGACAGAGATACGTTTTTGATATAATGAATGACGTTACAAGAAAGATTATGCTTGACGAAGACGGAATGAAGTTTCTTATGGAAGAATTTAACGTCGGGCACGATACAAAAGCCGAAATCACTTATATAAACGGCAAACTTGTTGCAAGCGACGACTTAGACAAAGCTATGCTTAAAAACTTTCAAACCTGCGCATCTAAAAACATATTCATAAATGAAGAAGATTTTTAACCTTTTACGGCACCCTCATTTTCACCTGAAATAAAATATTTTTGCATAGCAAGGAAAAATATTAAAATTGGAATAGTTGAAAGAATAGAACCGGCAGCAATATATCTCCAATTAGAACTAAACATACCTTGCAAATTATTTACTCCGACAGGCAGCGTGTACATACTTTCCTTTGTCAAAACAATACTCGGCCAAAGGAATTCACCCCAAGACCCGATAAAGGTAAATATTGCAAGAACCGCCAAAGAAGGCTTTACCATCGGAATAAGTACCTTCCAAAATAACTGCCAAACGGAACAACCGTCTATAATTGCAGCCTCTTCCATTTCTTTAGGAATACCCAAAAAGGCTTGTCTCATAAGGAATATACCAAAAGCACTAACCGCAAAAGGCATAATTAACCCGATAAAACCAGCAACATCACTCACACTGTCGACAAGATGCAATTTTAATGTAATCAAATAAACAGGCAGCATTATCGCCTGAAAAGGAATCATAATAGTTGCAAGGATTGAGAAAAAAGCTATTTTCTTACCCTTAAACTCCATTCTAGCAAGCGGATACCCTGCCATAGCAGAAAGTATAAGGTTTAATAAAACAGTTCCACCGGCAACAATCATACTGTTTACAAAATAACCGATAAAATCAACACGATGCCAAACTCCGACATAATTTGCCCACGTGAAATCCTTAGGAATAATAGTCGGAGGATAAGCAAAAATATTTTCGCTGTTACCCTTTAAAGAAGTCGATATTAACCAAATAAAAGGGAATATAGAAAGCAGCGAAACTGCAATCAAGACAAAATGTATAGAAAATTTTTCTAAAAATCTTTTCATAACTGATACTTATTCCTTTCGAAGCAGAATATATTAATCAAGGAAAATGCCATAACAATAACTAAAAGGACAACCGCCATCGCAGAAGCATATCCTAAATCAAGATTTTCAAAAGCTCTTTCATAAATATAATAAACAATGGTTTTGCTTGAATTTAAAGGACCACCCTTTGTCATAACATAAATTTCAGCAAAAACTTTCATTGCAGAAATTGCACTAATCGTAGTAACAAGAGCAATTGTAGGCATTATATGAGGAATAGTAACTGTCAAATGTTTTGTCAAAAAATTAGCACCGTCGATATCACAAGCTTCATACAATTCCTGAGGTACACTCATTAATGCAGCAAGATAAATTATCATGTAATATCCGATACCCTTCCAAATCGTAACAATAATAACAGAATACAAAGCCCAATTAGGGTCAGTAAGCCATCCGATAGGTTTCATTCCAAAGAGCGTAACCAAATAATTTAAAATTCCCTGATCTGCATACAACCACTTAAAAGCAATCGCCGCTACAACAATAGAAACAATTACAGGTAAATAAATAAGAATTTTATATAAAGTAACACCGCGAATTTTTTGATTAATTAAAATTGCAATAAACAACGGGAATATAGCAAGAATAGGTACTGCAACAAAAAGATATAAAAAAGTATTCCACAACACCTTATAAAAAACAGGGCTGTGAAAAAGCTTGATATAATTGTCAATACCAACCAAAGCAGGATGATAAATACTTGACGAATAATCAAAGAAGCTTAAGTAAACCGTCTGAAAAAACGGAATAAAAAAGAAAATCAACAGAACAAGTCCTGCAGGTAACAAAAACAAATATGGCGCATATTTCCCATAATACTTAAACATATAATTATCTTAACGAAAAACATTAATATGTGCAAATTGTTAAATTAAAATAATTTTTGTTGAGCAGAAGCCTTAACCTTGTATCCCAAATGCTCATAGGCAGAATGAGTAACTTTTCTGCCCCTCGGTGTTCTTTGAAGCAGACCAGCCTGCAAAAGATACGGTTCACAAACATCCTCTAATGTTCGAACATCCTCACCAATCGCAGCAGCAAGCGTCTCAATACCAACAGGCCCGCCGTTGTATTTTTCGATGATTAACCTTAAAAGCTCTCTATCTGTAGTATCAAGCCCGCACTTATCAATTTTCAAAGTATCAAGCGCATCATTAGCAACATCCTTAGTAATTTTTCCATCAGCCTTCACAAGAGCAAAATCGGCGACACGTTTAACTAATCTGTTTGCAATACGAGGAGTACCTCTGGAACGGCTTGCAATAGCGTAAGCTCCATCCTTATCAATATCAATATTCAAAATTCCTGCCGTACGCATAACAACTTGAGCAAGCTCATCATCAGTATAAAATTCAAGCCTGTGAATAATCCCGAACCTGTCGCGAAGAGGACCTGAAAGTGCACCTGCCTTTGTGGTAGCCCCAATTAGAGTAAACTTCGGAAGCGGAATACGCAGAGTTTTAACAGTCTGAGCTTTCCCTGTTGTCATATCCAAAAAGAAATCTTCCATTGCAGGATACAAAATTTCTTCAGCAACCTTATTAAGCCTGTGAATTTCATCAATAAAAAGAATTTCGCCCCCCTCTAAAGACATCAAAATTCCAATAATATCTCTAGGTCTTTCAAGCGCAGGAGCTGAGGTAATCTTGATATTAACCCCCATCTGTTCTGCAATAACACCGGCAAGAGTAGTTTTGCCCAACCCCGGAGGACCGTAGAACAAAAGATGATCCAACGGCTGCTCTCTTTTTTTTGCAGCAGCAATTGTAATTTTTAAAGTTTCTTTTAATGCAGACTGCCCAATATAAGCGTCAAAACTTTTCGGGCGGATACAATTTTCAAAATTCCTGTCACACTCGAGAGTTTCAGATTTGATGACAGGATTTTTAGCATTTATATCAACTTTTTTAAAGTTAGTTTTATCGTCAGAAATTATACTCATAAATTTATTTTCATGATATCATATAAAAGGAAATAGGGGAAATTATTAAGTTTATATAACAGAATGGAGAGCAGATGAAAGTATCAGAACGTTTAGAAAAAATTCCTCCGTATTTATTTGCGGAAATCGACAGAAAAATAGATGAAGCAAGAGCAAAAGGAATAGACATAATAAGTCTGGGTATAGGAGATCCTGATACCCCAACGCTTCAACCGGTAGTTGATGAAATGCACAAGGCTATTGACGATCCGAAAAACCATGATTACCCGCCATATAACGGGACTGCACAATTTAGAAACGGTGCAAAAGATTGGATGAAGAGAAGATTCAATGTTGATCTTGATGCTGATACTGAAATCCTTGCAAACATTGGTTCAAAAGAAGCTATTGCTCACGTATTTTTTGCATATGTAGACAAGGGCGATTATACGTTAGTTCCTGATCCAGGATATCCTGTATACAAAAATGCCACAATATTTGCAGGCGGAACTCCATACTTTATGCCACTACTTGAAGAAAACGGATTTTTACCTGATTTTGACAAAATTCCAGAAGATATTGCCAAAAAATCAAAAATTATGTTCTTAAATTATCCGAACAACCCAACAGGAGCAACCGCCGATTTAGATTTTTACAAAAAAGCTGTAACTTTCTGCAAAAAGTATGACATACTGTTGTGCTCAGATATGGCATATTCTGAGATGACATACGACGGCTATAAAGCTCCATCAGTACTGCAAGTTGAAGGTGGTAAGGATGTAGCAATCGAATTTTATTCACATTCAAAATCCTATAATATGACGGGATGGCGTGTTGGATTTGTTGCAGGTAATGCCGCAGCAATCAAGGCTCTCGGTACAATAAAAAACAACATCGACAGCGGTACGTTTAAAGCAATTCAACAAGCTGCAACAGCAGCCTTCACAATTGATCAATCTTACATTGATAAATTAAACAACATGTATCAGGAACGCCGCAAAGTTATGGAAAACGGTCTAAGAGAACTTGGCTGGGACATCAAACCTGGTAAGGCAACATTCTACATTTGGATTCCTACACCTGATGGCATGTCAAGTGAAGAATTTGCTACATTAATGCTTGAAAAAGCACACCTAGTAGTACCGCCAGGAATTGGCTATGGCAAATGCGGAGAAGGATATATCCGTATTGCTTTGACAAAAGATGTAGAAACATTGAAAAAAGCTATACAAAGAATGAAAGATGCAGGCATTCACTATAGCAAAAAGCAATAAAACTCAAAATAGATAAAAGCCCTCCTTAACTGGAGAGCTTTTATTTATTACTAAGTGTAAAGTTTTGGGTAAATAGTGTTAAATATGGTATACTTCAGGTATGGAATGTCCAAAGTGCGGTTATGAAATAAACGAGAAAACAACAGTCTGTCCGAATTGTAAAAAGGTATTGAAAGTTGTTTGTCCGATATGTAAAACCATAAACAAAACAAATACATGTAAAAGGTGCGGTTATGTAATACTGACAAAATGCAACCGGTGCGGAAAAATAAACCTCACCGGCAATCATACATGCAAAAAATGCGGATTTGACCTTGAAAGAAGCGTAATATTAAACGAATCAAACTCTGATGAATTTGTCAGTTTGGTAATAACTTTCCCGAACATGGACGAGATGCGTCAAATATTAGGTAGTGCGCGACTTTATAACAAATTTAAAGACAACTTGGACAAAATCATTGAAACAGCCGCAAAAGAAGCAAGGACAAGACGTCAACTCATAAAGAAAAACATAGTAATAAGATTTAACAGAGATTATACATTCGGGACCTCAGCCCACACTGCTATTGACACTGCAATAAAAATTCTGACTGAAATTACAAAAATGAATTACCGCCTGACAAACAGGAAAAATGCGTCAACAAAATGTAATATGATGCTGATGAAGCGTTCCGTCAATGATGATCCGAATAATTTTGAATCAGGATTTAATATAAACCTAGTAAATAACGCCAAAGATAAACGGGCAAAATTAATGGGGACATTCCAACTTTTGGCGGACAGTTATGTCGAGAAAGTACTTGGAAACGAATACAAGTTTGAAACATTAAGCTCAACCGTGATAAACGGACAAATGATAACGTTATCCGAAATAGATGTATCTAATTTAATAGTAATCAATTATGAAGAATTAGAAGATAATGATGATGAAATAGAAATCCCGAATTTCGTACAAAATTTACTAATAGAGCAAGATAAACTTGACGGAGCAGCCCTAAGCAAGATGGAAAAACCGGTTGATCCTGACGCAATATATGACATTGAAACTATCAACTTTAGCGAAATACAATGCGAATTTATCAGAACAGAAAACATTGACGTATTTTACCATGTTGCAAGCAAGCTTCAGGCTATACCGAAAAGTATACTTGCAATAAGATCGGATGCTCTGTACGTTCCGTATTCTATAAAACTTTTATCAGCTATATCAGATTTGGGCATTTATAAAAATATCATAACAGTGACATGTTATGATGAAATGAAATTTGCACCTTATTCATTCTTCAGAAACCTTGTATCTGCGATATTTGAATACACAATATCTCAAAAATTGTTTGATCAAAACGACTTTTCAATGTTTAACTCAATTGATACAGATGGAATGATTAAGGACTTAATCACGTTTAAGCTACGTAATACAGAAAACCCTCAAGATACAAGATATGAGTACTTTGACATATTTTTGACACTTCTTCAGGCAATTCCGAATACACTTATATTTATTGAGAACTTTGAGAAAATCGACACAAGCTCTTATGATGTATTGAAATATTTATTTGAATCTTTTGAACAATTAGATATAAGTTATATGGTTCAATATAGCAAAGATTTCAATTTACACAAGGATATGCACTTCCTTGTTACAAAACCTTATTATACGGAAATAACATTAAAACCAACACCATTTGAGAAAATGGTTGCAGAAAATAAAGAATACTACCGAGAAATCCTGGATAGTTTTTATTTTCAAAGAATTGCAAAATACTCATTTGGCAGTATCTTATTTTTAGATATCGCAATCCAGTACTTGATTGAAAGCGGGGTATTTGAAGCAACAGAAGATGCAATAAGGCTTGTAAATCCTAAAACAATAATTATACCGTCAAGCTTGAACAAATTAATCAAACGCAGATTAAATCTGCTACAAGATTATCCTGAAGCTATAAAATTTTTGGCATCTTGTATTCTTCTTGGAACAAGAATTGATCAGGATACAATAAACAGCTTGGACTATAAAGGTATTGGAGAAATTCTTGATAAGCTCTCAGAAATGGGATATATCTATTTCTACAATAACTGCATGTACTTCCCGAATTACAATATTTTAAGAGAAAACCTTCTTGCAACATTAGACAAGACAGTACTGAAAAGTATCGCTGATGACTTGTTTGACAAAGTGTTTGATGAAAAAATGCCTAGTCCTGAAAAGGCTTGCTTGTATGAACTATTAAAAGATTACAAATCAGCATTCCTTGAATGGGAAAAACTGGCAAAAATAAACTTGTCACTGGGAGACTTCAATGCATACTTAAATTGTGCAGATAAGATACTCAACATATTAGATATGAATACGAATGCTGAAGCTCAAGAGGATATCGATAAATACAAACTGGAATTATACGAAAACATAGCAAATAATATGTTTGAATTTGTGCCTGAAAAGACATTTGCTCTAGCTGAAAAGACATTAAAGAATTTAGAAAAGAATACTGATAGCGACAAAATTATCAACTTGTGCAACAAACTAATTCAGGGCTGTTTGCAAGTTGGAAATTACACTCACGCACTTGAACTTACACATAAGGTTTTATCATTACTGCCAAACTCATCAATAGATCCTTCAACAACCAATTTTAACAAATACTTCTTCCTTATGACAATTGTACACGTTGAAATTCTATTTAATATCGGAGCTTGGGAAGATTGCCTTGATGTCGGCTATCGTATCTTAAATGTCATAAATCAATCTAATCTTGAATTTATGAAACCTGATTACATGACAGTAGAACAGTTTGAGAGCATAATTATGGACACAATTGCATATATTGCACTGACAAATGTTCTACAGCTCAAGGGTAATGTACAAGACTTTTTGAATATTATAAGATCAGATTTCACTAACGTCCCGCACGGTTATGACATATTCATTGCACTACAGGATTTTCTGTTCGGCAGAGTTCCTCAGTATGACGAATCAATGCTTGATAATAAATTTTCAAAAATTATTTATCACTTCTTAGAAGCATTCACAAGATGCAGACATGATTATAAGCTTTTTGCGGAAGAAATATACGAAGCAAAATTAATAGCAAAAGAATCACACATGTTCCAAATCGAGCTGTTTATAGATTTGATGATAGCATACGCATATTTAAAACTATGCTCATTCAGAAAAGCATCTGCTATTATATACCAGATAATCAAAACTGCAAACGAATGCGGTTTAACAAATCTTTTATATGTAGCTTGGTTTGTAATGAGCGAATTGAACTTAGCAGAGGGCAGATATATTGTCACATACGGAATATTGAACAATGCCCTTATACAATTGGAAAAAGCGGATTATTCAAACGAATACTTTATGCTACTGTTCAAATATAATATGTACAAAGTTTTAAGATTCCAAGGCAAAACAGAACAGTCAAGAATATGCTTGGCACAAGCAAATTATATAGCGCAAAAATTCGGTATAAACTTTGAATTTGACACAGACCCTGAACACTTTGTTCCGCTTGTAGACCCTGACGATGAAGACAATATATTAAATAATTCACAAGGCTTTGGAACAGGTACTATAGAAGAATTAACAGAGGACGAAAATTCCATAGACGGAGCTAATATATTTGCTCCAAAGAATACGGAAAGTCCTGATTCAGAAGAGCAAGATACACCAGAGACAGATGAAAAAACAGAGGGGGAATAATAAATGAAAGTTCTTTTTGCAGCGGCAGAAGTCGCACCATTTTCAAAAGCAGGAGGATTAGCAGACGTAGTTGGCAGTCTGCCAAAATATCTTGAAAAGAAAGCGCAAATAGCAATTTTCACACCTCTACACGGTTGCATAGACGTAAATAAATACGGAATTACAGAACTTGAAAACTCAGAGATGTGGCTAACTTTTGGCAATCAGGGACATAAGTTCAGATTATTTATGTGCAAACTTCCTGGAACTGATATTAATGTATTTTTTGTACATAATGACTGGTATTTCACTTGTTTTAAAGAAGTTTACCCAAAATGGCTTGATACAAGGTATGAGCACGAACGTTATATTGCATTTTCACTTGCAGTTATGGAATATGCAAAGCTTTTGAACTTCAGAGCTGATATAATCCACGCTAACGACTGGCATACAGCAATGATACCTGTATATTTGAAGAGTAATTACAGATATGATGAATACTGGAGTAAAACAAAAACAGTATTTGAAATCCATAACCTTGCATATCAAGGGGTATGGTTTGAAGATGTGCTTGATTTTGCAAATATGAGAAAAGACATCGTCTATAACGAATGGGGTGTCGAACATTACGGAAAAGTAAACTGGATGAAAGGTGCAATCAACTATTCAGACAGAATTGTCGCAGTATCACCAACATACGCAAAAGAAATTCTGACAGGCGAATACGGTGAAGGAATGGATTACACTCTAAGAGGTGCACAATACAAACTCCGCGGAATACTAAACGGTATAGATTATGACGTATTTAATCCTAAAAAAGACAAAACAATCGTTAAAAATTACGATATAAAGAGCTTGAAAAATAAAGAAATAAATAAAAAAGCCGTATGTGAAAAGTTCGGGCTTGAATATAATCCAAACAGACCGCTAATTGCATGTATATCAAGGCTTGTACCGCAAAAAGGCTTTGACCTGATAAGAGATAGTGAAGACGCAATGAAAGCAAGTAACGCCGATTACGTATTTTTAGGAAGCGGTAATAAAGATTACGAAAACCTATTAATCTGGCTATCAAATAACAGCTCCAACATAAGGGCTTATGTTGGATATAATGCCGATTTAGCAAATCAAATATATGCCGGAAGCGATTTTTATTTAATGCCTTCAAAATTTGAGCCTTGCGGATTAAGTCAACTAATTGCAATGAGATACGGTTCATTACCAATTGTAAGAGCAACAGGCGGATTGGAAGACACTGTTATAGGTTACCCTCTAAATGACAGCACAGGCTTTAAATTCTGGACTTACAACGGATTTGACATGATGCAGGCAGTAAATTGTGCATTAGAAGTTTACAAGGACAAATATACGTTTAATGCGATGAGAGAAAGTGCAATGAAAGCAGACTTCTCTTGGAAAAAGAGTTCTGAAGAATACTTAAAAATGTATAAAGAATTGGCTTCTTAATATGAAAAAATTTATAGGATTTATAATTTGTACCGTTATCAGCCTCGGACTGTTAATATTGTCACTTATAAGTGACAATATATCCTGTTCATACGAGAGCGGATTGTGTAAATATACATCCAGCATAAGATATCTTAATATAGAACTTGATAATGAAACTTTTCCTGTCACAAATTTGACTAAAACAGATTGTGAGAAAAGAATTCAGCCATCTAAAAAAGGGAAACAGACATATTATATTTTAAAAATAAACACTAACACCCGTCCATTAAATATTTCGAGTTATAAAAAATATACAGAATGCAAAAATGATGCTAACGAAATAAAAAATTATGCTCTAAAGCATCCAAATAATAACCTAAATCTTGACTCGGGCATAGGTTTTCTTAACACATTTGGGATAATGTTTGCGGTAATCATTTTTATTGTCGGAATAATAATCCTAAAGGACAACGGAGAGAACGAAATCGAAACCGAAGACGATGATAACGAGGAATAAGAAACTTCCAACTAAAAGCAAAATAAAACCAAAAATTTATTCAGCGCAAATATCTCTTCTGTATCTTTTACCCTCAAAATAAATATCTTCAACGTTATCATACAAAAGTTCTCTGGCTCTTGTAAAAGTAGAAGCTGTTTGAGTTAAGACGAGCGTACGCCCCTTATTGGTAAGGTATTCAAAATAATCATTTTTTAAAGTATTAAAATGTCCAACTTCAGTGGAATCATCAACCATTTCCAACCCTGTAATAACAGCACCCTCGTTTCTAGCAGCAAGCACACAAGCAACCGTACTCAAATCATTCACCAAAATTTCATCATAATCATCGGCAAATGACCCAACAGCACAAGCTTCACAAAGAGAATACAAATCCGTATCCAATGAATTCAAAACAGCTTGAGCATCATGTTCTTTCAAGAACGGTGAAAATCCAGTAATAGTATAATTATTATCAGGCAAAAGTACGCTTTCAACACCTAAAATACCGATATAAGGATGTTCTCTTTTTTGAAGATTCTGTAAAATCGGATAAACAACAGAATTCATAAGCTTAGCAACAACTTCAAAAGACACCTTGTAATCAGGTACAAACGCCCCCATACCTCTTGTAAAAAGACCAGCATCCCCGTCTTCCATAAACTTGTAATCACCAACAACAGCAAGAGGGAGCGCGCAATATCCGTCCGTCACAACGTAGAAAGTGAAAGGATGCCCATAAGCATACTCTTCTATAACAACTTTAGGTTCCTCCTGCAAAAACAAATCAGAAATACAATTTTTAGACAAATTAATATCTTTGCAGACAGAACGAACAGAATTTTCTTTATCTTCATCTGCAGTAATTAATATTGGCATATTCGCATTTTTTAAATAATCAAAAGCCAAAGCCTGCTTTTCAAAAATAGCGAATTTTGGAGTTGGAATATGCAATTTATAAAGAAATTTTTTAGAAACACTCCTTGAAATTGAAAAAGCGGAAGCTGCAGCTGTAGGAGCAAATATAAGTTGAGAATTAGCCTGAAAATATTCGGCAATATCAGCTTTAATAGCTTCGGTTGAAGAAGCTATCGTAAGATTTATACCCTCTTTTATAACAAACTCCAACAACTCTTGAACAGAATTTTCTCTTATATCAATTCTTTCCGCAAATTCACCCACAGCAACATTACCGGGTGCAACATATATTTTTTCAATATCTTTATTTTTTAATAAATACTTAGCTAAAGCATATTCTTTAGCAGATGAACCAACAATTAAAACTTTCTTCTTACTCATAGCACGATTTTACCACAATTTTATTCCAATCGCAATAAAGATTATACTTAATTAAATAAATTCAACTGAGGGACATCAACTTTTATGGCATCAGAGCTTTTACGGCGAGTGGAAAGATTATTAGAAAAATCTCTCTGCATTTTACTCATAAGTTCTTCAGATCTTTTAACTACAGAATTAGGTAATCCTGCCATTTTTGCAACCTGAATACCATAACTCTTGCTTGCACCGCCTTGTACAATTTTCCTCAAAAATTCAATCTCACCATTTTGCTCAGCCACAGTAATCCTATAATTTTTAATCTGAGGATAAGTATTAGTCATGACATTAAGTTCGTGATAGTGAGTAGCAAAAATACATCTTGCTTTAATCTTTGTCGCAATATACTCAGCAACAGCCCAAGCAATAGCAACACCATCATAAGTACTTGTACCTCGACCTATCTCATCGAGCAGAATAAAGCTTCGCTCCGTCGCTGAATTCAAAATATAAGATGTCTCAACCATTTCTACCATAAAAGTGGATTGACCGAGTGTCAAATCATCAGAAGCTCCGACCCTTGTAAAAATTTTATCAACGACACCGACTTTTGCATAATCAGCAGGAACCCAAGAACCGATTTGTGCAAGCAGAGCAATAAGAGCATTTTGGCGCATATAAGTAGATTTACCAGCCATATTAGGACCGGTCAAAATCATAAACTGAGTCGAATCAGTGGAATTTCCTTTTAAAGTAAGATCATTAGCAACATACTCACCCAAAGGTAATATCTTCTCCAAAACAGGATGGCGTCCGTTCTTTACGATAAAATCATCAGACTCATCAACCTCAGGCTTGCAATAATTGTTCTCGGAAGCGACTTCTGCTAATGAAGAATAAACATCCACACAAGCAACAGCATCTGCAATTTCTCTTATTTTTGAAACAAACTCTTTTGAATACTCTCTAAAATCAGTAAACAAACGATATTCAAGCTCAGTAGACTTAAATTTTGCAGACAAAACATCATCTTCATGTTTCTTTAATTCGTCAGTAATAAATCTTTCACCGTTAGTAATAGTTTGTTTTCTGACATAATTAGCAGGCACAAGGTTAAGATAAGAATTAGTAACCTCGATAAAGTAACCAAAAACCTTATTAAAAGAAACTTTTAAATTTTTAATACCGGTTTTTTGACGTTCTTCTTCAGCATAATTAACAAGCCAATCCTCGCCACCTGTCAAAAGGTCACGGAAATAATCCAATTCACCGCTGATACCGCCTTTGATAATTCCGCCATCTTTCAATTGAATAGGAGGATCATCCATAATAGTACGCTCAATCAAGTTGGCATAATCTGAAATTTCTTCACTATATTTTGAAACCTCAGCAAAAGGATTAAACTCTAACTCAGCAGAAGCCTCAAATATTTCAGGCAACACATATAAAGACTCTTTCAAACTCAAAAAGTCTCTCGGTGAAGCTGAACCGTTGCTGACTCTTGTTGCAAGACGCTGCAAGTCATAAACTTTTTCCAGCAAATCAATAAGATTTTTTCTGACAGAAACATTCTGAACCATTTCACTTACAGAATTTTGTCTTGCTAAAATAGCATTAACATTCTTAAGCGGTTGACAAATCCAGTTTTTAAGGAGTCTTGCGCCCATATTGGTCTTTGTTTTATCAACAGCCCAAAGCAGAGAGCCATATTTATTTTTTTCTCTCAAAGTCTCAGTAAGCTCGAGGTTTTTTCTGGTCGAGCTATCAAGCAACATAAACTCAGACAACTCATAAGTCTCAATTCTCTCAAACTTAGGAACACTGTCCTTTAAATTTTCCCAAACATACGCTAACAGAGCCCCGCCTGCTCTAAATCCAATTTTATATTTTGAAAATCCAAAAGCTTCAAGACTGGAAGTTTGAAAAACAGCTTTCAAATTATTTTCTGCAAAGTTCAAATCAAAAACATTTGCAGGAATTTTAGAACAGTTATAAAGCATCTGAATATCATCAGGCAAATCAATTTTCTGTTCAGGAACAATTTGGAAAGGCATAATCTTTTGATTAACCGCAGGAGCGACAATTTCAACAGGAGCGACCCTTGCAAGCTCGTCCTTAATCAAATTAATCGGCGCTTGAGTAACTCTAAATTCACCCGTCGAAATATCAGCATATGCAAATCCGTACAAATCAGTCTTGTCATCTTTGAACAAGGCACAAATATAGTTATTAGAATTTTGCTGCAAGAAATCACTTTCCGTTAAAGTTCCGGCGGTAACAACACGAGTAACCCCGCGCTTTACAATTCCTTTAGCGGATTTTGGATCTTCCAATTGTTCACAGATAGCAACCTTATAATTTTTTTCGACAAGTTTTTCAAGATAAGGCATAATAGCCTTGTGCGGGATACCTGCAAGCGGAATTCTGCCGTAAGTAGCACCGGCATCACGACCTGTAAGAGTAAGTTCAAGCTCTTTTGATATAGTCACAGCATCTTCAAAAAACGTCTCATAAAAATCCCCGAGGCGATATAAAAGAATAGCATCCTCATAATCCCTCTTAATGTTCAAATACTGCTGCATTACCGGAGTAAGCTTGTCGAATTCCAAATCTCTAGTATTAATATTATTGATTTCATTCTTTGTCATAGTTATAATAGGATTATACCATGAATTGAGGTTTTGCAAATGGGTTGTTTAAAAAAAATATTTCATTCAATACTATTAGCCCTCGCAATAGTAGGGTTTTTGTCCCTAGGCGGGAAAGAATGGGTTAGTAACATTTGTGAAAAGTATCTTCATACATCACATGAATCAATGATGGAAAAGGCGCAAAAAGTAGGAGATTTTTCACAAATTAATGAAGAATTTGAACTAGAAAAAGCCAGTGGCATGATGGGTTACAATGGAGTAATCGCAGAGCACAAAGCCACAGGTCAAAAGATGGTTGTAATAGACGCAAATAACAAACCATTACTAACCAGAGATGATATTATTTCAGGCAATATAGAATCAAAGTTAAAGAAGACGCTTGGAAAAATCAAATATCAAGCAATAGGCATGGAGAATTTTACAGTTACAAAGCATGGTGAGCTTTATTCATACGGTAAAAATATACCATACGTAAAATTCAAAGCTAAAATAAGCAGATTTCCTGTAGGTGAGGTTGGCGGAGTGATAGCTGTAGCGCAAAATAAAGATGGCGAGGACAGAATTTTGGTCTCAGCTAATGAGGATTCAAAATACTCACAACTTTTAGCAGAAGAATTTTTCAAAAAAATCAAATAAGATAATTATTTTTAAGTGATAATTGAATAAGATTATAAATGTCGAAGTGGCACTCTGCCGCAGGGAAATGATTGAGTATCATTTCCCGAGAGGGTTCTCCTTG
>CASDRS010000008.1 GCA_949283255.1 uncultured bacterium
CTTTGAATTCAAAGAAGGACGCTACATAATCCAACCAATAATGTACATAAGCTATACGTTTGCGAATACGTTTGATTATACAAACGCAGCCGGCGTAAAGATAGAAAACGATCCAATGCACACCATCCAGTTGCATCCGCAGGTAAGATTTATAATGAATACGAAGAATAACTGGCAGCCTTATATAGCAGCCGGTGTAGTATGGAACCCATTTAATAGCGGACGTTCAAGAGCGAATGGAATAGTCTTACCAGAGATGAGCATAAAACCATACGCAGAATATGGTGTAGGTTTGCAGAAACGTTGGAGTGATATACCAATGAACAAGTCTACAATGCACCGAAGAAAGTAATTAAAAAGGCCAGCAGATAAAAGTAAAGTTTTAGATATAAGATAAATTAAAAATACTAGAGAATTATCTCTAGTATTTTTTTGTGTATAATTAAGTTATGAATATATTAAATGAATTCGATACAATAACTGCAATTGCAACTCCCATAGGAACAGGTGGAGTCGGTGTAATTAGATTGTCAGGTGAACATAGTTTTGACATTGCCGATAAAATTTTTTCAAAGAAGGATTTAGAGCCTGGAAAGATTTATCACGGGTGGATTGTTGATGGTGATGTGAAAATAGATGAAGTTTTGTTGTTACCGTTTAAGGCTCCTCATAGTTATACCGGTGAGGATGTTATTGAAATTCATTGTCATGGCGGTATTAATGTAGTAAGAAATATTTTAAATTTGACGCTAAAATCTGGGGCAAGGCTTGCTGAAAAAGGCGAGTTTACTAAACGAGCGTTTTTAAATAAAAAAATGGATTTGTCTCAGGCTGAAGCTGTTGCGGATTTAATTCATGCAAAGACTAAAAATTTTGCAGTCCAATCAGCAAAAAATTTATCAGGAGTGTTAAGTCATAAGATTTCGGATATCAGGAATGAGATTTTTGAAGTTTTGTCGAGAATTGTTGCAGGAATTGATTTTCCTGAAGATGTGAGAGAACCTGAATATTCTTATCTTATAGAAAGTTTTGAGCATACTTTAGCTCAGATAGATAAAATTCTTGCTTGTTCAAAATCTTCTGACATTTTAAGACAAGGTGCTAAAATTGCTATTGTTGGCAAACCTAATGTTGGAAAGTCTTCACTTTTTAATACTCTATTGAATGTTGAACGCGCTATTGTGACTGATATTGCAGGTACTACAAGAGATGTGTTGAAAGAAAATTTAGACTGGGATGTTGCAATTACTTTAATTGATACTGCGGGTATTCGTGAGGGTGAAGATGTTGGTAAGGTTGAAGAAATTGGTATTGAATATTCAAAACAGTCTGCTGATGAAGCGGATTTAGTATTGTTTATGTTTGATTCTTCCAGAAAATTTGAAAAGGAAGATTTGGAGATATGGAATTTTATTAAGGATAAAAGGTATTTGATTATTGCAAATAAATCTGATCTTGAACCTTATAATAATAAAGCTTTGCCGTTTGATACATCTGAAGTTATTAAAATATCTACCTTAACAGGTGTAGGAATTGATGAGCTTAAACAAAAAATAAAAGATGTTGTATGTAACTTTTCTGTCGAAGATGTTGAATTTATTACTAACAAGCGACAAGAAGAATGTCTCAAAAAATGCAGAGAAAATTTGGTTAATGCGTTGGGAGCTTCTCGAGCTGGTGAGTTGCAGGATATGATATCTATTGATTTGAAATCTGCACTTTTATGCTTGGATGAGTTGACAGGTGAAGTTATTACGGATGATATTTTAGATAATATATTTTCTCATTTTTGCATAGGAAAATAATTATTTAAAAAGGTATTTAAGGTGCCATTTACGGTTTTGTTTTCTGATTAAAATATCTTCTGTTGTGAGGTTTTTACCAATACTTCCGTCATAGCTGTCAATGCTTACTTTAAAAATAGATTCCAGACTGTTTTTTGTATTCATATAGTAGTGGTAATTGCTGTTTTCAATTTCCAAGTATATATATATTACAAGGATGATGGTAAGGATTTGAACACATAACAGTATGATAAACCATGTAGTTGACTTTTCAAACACTTCTCTTAAGTGATTGTTTAGAAGAATTATTGCTTCTTTCATATTAAACCTTTCTTAATTTCCAACATCCAATTATAATATGTCGCTAAATATCTTGATAAAACATTGTCTTAAGGGATTTGCTTTATCCGTTTATAGGATATTATTGATAATTTGTTTCGAGAATTTTGTAATTACATTATTTTGATGATAATCTGTAAATCCTCTGTTGGTAAGTTGTTCTGCGAAATCTCTTATATTAGAAATGTTACGACATTTGCTAAAACGGGACTTTTAAAGCTCAAAACACTACACAAAATGCCCATAACAGGTTATAATAAGAAATGTAGATGACCGGAGTTAACTACAGAGTACTAACTGGTTTAAAGCTAATGCAATAGGTTGGATACTATAGATGTTAATGTAGATGGCTCGGTATCGACCGTGGGGAAGGAAGAGGATAGTTTGTATTATGGAGTATACAGTATTTTGCTGTAACCAGGATCAGCCGTGTAAAGTTTACGAAATGCCTTCAAAGAAGGTATGGAAAAGATTGTATTTTTTGGATGCTTGTGCTTTTTGCGGTCAAACGGTCGCTGTTATTTGGGAGTGTTCACTTGATGGGACTCTAAATTTAATTACCAGAAAAACTGGCAAGAAAGCAGTTAATCTTAGGGACAAAATTATATCAAAAAAAATAGAAATGTTTCAGGTTTTATCTGGAACTGCTTCTAATGAAAAAATTTATTATAACAATAGAGGAGTAATTTATAATTTTAATAACAGAAGGATTGCTTCTCAGGCAAAGTTTTTAAATTTTACACATTCCTAAATTCTTACTCTCTTTGATTTATTAATCTTACGGCAGGATATTGTATCCTGCCTTTTCCTTAGATGTAAATTTGATGGATGTGAAATGAATAAAAATTTGAAAGATTTAATTGCCCCTACTTTTATGAAAGTTCATAGAGATATAAAGAGGCATAAGCATACACATTATTGGCTGAAAGGCGGAAGAGGGTCTTCAAAATCCAGTTTTATCAGTATCGAAATGATTGTTGGTATTATGGACGATCCTCTTGCAAATGGCTTATGCCTTAGAAAATATGGAGTTTCTTTAGAAAAAAGTGTTTATAATCAGTTAAAATGGGCAATTAATATGCTTGATGTAAGTGAGGATTGGCGAGCTTATAAAAGTCCTTTAAAACTTGAGTATCTACCGACTGGTCAGGAAATTTTATTTGTAGGCATGGATGATCCTCAAAAATTGAAATCTATAAAGCCTGCAAATGGAGGATATTATAAGTACAGTTGGTTTGAAGAGGTTAATGAGGCTGATGGGATAAAAGAAATAAGAAGTGTTGAGCAATCTATATTAAGGGGTGGTGATTGTTTTGTTTCTTTTAAGTCTTTTAACCCGCCAGCAAATGCCTCAAATTGGGTGAATTTGGAAGTGCAAGAGCTTCGAGACGACAGATTGATTCATCACTCAACATATTTGGATGTACCTAAAGAGTGGCTTGGAAAACAGTTTTTTTTAGAGGCTGAACATTTAAAAAAGGTTAATGAGCTTGCATACCGACATGAGTATCTCGGAGAGATGACTGGTACAGGACTTACTGTATTTCAAAATTTAGAAGTTAGAGAAATTTCAGATGAAGAAATCTCGAATTTTGACAATATAAGAGAGGGAATTGACTGGGGGTATGCTGCTGATCCTTTTTGTTTTGTGCAGTGCCATTTTGTAAAGAGGACGAAGTATTTGTATGTGTTTAATGAAGTTTTTGAGTATGGGATGTTGAATGCTCTTGCCATTGAAAAAATAGCTGCAATTCATAATTCTTATGCTGAGATAATTGCAGATAGCGAGGACCCAAAATCAATTGGTGAGTTTTGGGATGCCGGATTCCCGATTTGTGGTGCAAAAAAAGGCCCCGGGTCAAGGGGGTTTGGTTTCAAGTTTCTTCAGGGAATGGAAAAAATAATTATTGATCCTATCAGGTGCCCGAATGCAAAGAGGGAATTTTCAATGTGTGAATTTGAAAAAAACAGAGACGGAAGTGTTCGAAATGAATATCCCGATAAAAATGATCATACAATTGATGCAATAAGATATGCCCTTGAAAGAGATATGCCCATTGCAATGAAGTAGTTTGAAAAGGTGGAAATGTATGTTTAAAAAATTCGATGAATATATTAAAAATAAAGTTGAAAGCATAGTAAAATCTATGACTCAAAATGAGGAAAAATCTTTTCATCCGTTTTATTTACCGGAGGCGGACAGAAATGAACTTTTAGCACATTCTCTGCAAAAAACTCAGAAGGATTTAGTACCTTGTACGTTAGATGGAGTTGTGTTGGATGGAATTAATGATGGTGGTGGAAAGTTAAATTCTGCGTATGCAATATATGGACAGGTAAATGATATAATTTATACACATTTTTCTCTTCAAGGTTTTATAGGTTTTCAGGCGTGTGCTATATTAAGTCAAAATTGGTTAATCAACAAATGTTGTATTATTCCGCCAAAAGATGCTATGGCTCCTGACTATGAACTTTCTTATAAGTCGAAAGATATCTCTGAGGAAGATAAGGAATTATTGGTAGAGATGAAAATGCTCTCTGACAGTAATGATGGATATCGCATAAAGCAGTTGGCTTTAGAATTTGCAGAGAAAAAACGACAATTTGGTGTTGCTTATGCCTATCCTTTAGTAAGTGGGGTTAATTATGAAAAACCTTTTGATATAAATTTAATAAAATCAGGCTCCTATAAAGGTATGGTAAATATAGATCCTTACTGGATATCGCCTGAGCTGGATTATGATGCGGCAACAAATACGTTGTCTGAAAATTTTTATGAGCCATTGTGGTATAGGCTTCCTGACGGTAAGCGTATTCATAAATCGTGGATAGTAAAATCTGTTAACGGTAACTTGCCCGATATATTGAAACCTACTTATTATTATGGAGGGTATCCTATTCCTCAGCTTGTTTATCAGAGAGTTTATGCAGCAGAAAGTGTTGCAAATGAAGCGCCTATGCTTGCTAAGTCAAAGCGTTTGCTATATATGGACGGTAATTTGAGCAATTATGCTCTTAATCAAAGCAAAGCTGAAAATGATGCAAAAGCTTTTTCTTATTTTCGTGATAATTGGGGTGTTGTTGTGAAGCGTCCAGATCAAGCTATCGGGCAAATAGACACATCTTTGGCAGATTTTGATTCGGTATTGATGTCTCAATATCAGCTTGTTGCTGCTGCTGCAGGTATTCAGGCTACAAAGTTGTTGGAAACTCAGCCTAAGGGTTTTAACTCTTCCGGAGACTATGAAAAAGAACAGTATAATTCTTTATTGTATTCAATTGAAAAAGAGGATTTTAGGCCGTATTTGAATTTTCATTATATGTTGTTGCAAAAGTCCTTATATGACAAAAAGTATATTATAGATTGTGAGTTTAAACCTATTGATACTCCATCAAGTAAAGAGCTTGCCGAATGTAATGAAATAAAATCACGCATCAACACAAATTATATATCATCAGGCGTCATCACTAAAGAGGAGTGTCGCGAGACTCTTAGGGTAGATCCTGTCAGTGGTTTTAATTTTTTAACAGGTGATATTCAAGATGAAAATAATTCGGATGCAGAAGCTCCTAATGTGGTTGAAAATCTATAGTGCAATTAATAATTTATTACATTTTTTTGTAGGATTTTTTTTTAGCACGCAAAAGATATAAGATTTTTGCTAAAATAAAGATATTTTTATCCTCTGTGTGATTGAAAATTTTGTTTCTAAAAACTTACTTATGAAATTTATCATATAAACACTGTAGTAAGTAGAATTCGTATAAAATATTTTTTTATATTTAGGTGGATTTTCTTTGTTTGTTCCAGTTTGCGGAGGAGTTTTTTAGTTTTTGTTGCTTTGGAAAAGAATATTGAAATTAGAAGAAAGGTAGAATATGAATCAAGTTGATCATAATGATTTTTGGATGATAACAGATAATCCTGTTTCAAAAGCCGGAGTTTTTCCGTATTTAGGTAGTCAAATTTCGTCAGATCTGATTCCAGATAAAGTTTATAATGTTTTGCGTTCTGAGGAAGAATTAGGAAGAGCTGATGTTGTTGATTCAATTAAACTTCTTCCTTTGGTTGACGGACATGCAATGTTAGGGACTGATGCAGGCATGATAAAGCCCGAAGATAAGGGAATTCATGGTGTTGTGGGAGAAAATGTTTATTTAAAAGATGGCATTTTATATGCTGATATAAAGGTTTTTTCTGAACATTTGAAAGAACAAATTCTGAATGGCAAAAAGGAGTTATCTATGGGGTTTTTCTGTGATTACGATATTACTCCGGGGTTTTATAATGGTCAGCCTTATGATGTTATTCAGAAAAATTTGCGAGGAAATCATTTGGCATTGGTTGAAGAAGGACGAATGGGACACGATATCTGTATTGAGGCTCCTGATGTTTTGCAAGATGGAGATGAGGTTAGACAAGAGGAAGTCGTTGTAGATGATTTAGAAAATCAGGAAGATAAGGAAGATAAGTTGCCTGATTTAAAAGAGCTTTCAGATAATGAAAATGTTCCAATCGGGGTAGATTTTTTCTGGAATATTAATGAAAAAGATGAGGCTTTTGAAGAATATTTAAAGGAAGCATAATTAGAGGCAGGGTGAAATTATGGAGGAAAATTTATTCAAAGGTAATTTGCATTCTGTAGAAAAGCTTTCTCAAGAAAATACAAATGGGATTGTTTATTGTTTCCGTAATAGTGGAAATTTTTCGTCTAAAGATGTTGCCTTTGAAGATTATCTTCTTGAAAAAGATAAGACAGGTGATGCTTCAAGAGTTATTGATTTAGGTTTTGAAGAATATTTAAATGCAAACTGATTTTGAAAAGTGCTTGTAATAGGCATTAAGGGGATATATGCCATAAAAATATAAGGAGAAATTGAAATGACATTACAAAAAAAAGTTTATGAAAAGCAGGCGACAGGTGTTGTGGGAGATTTTGCCGATAATTCTCCAAAACGAGTTGCAGCGTATGTTGTTAGAGCAAATTCAGATAAAAATCCTTTGATAGGCTGTGCTTGTACATTAAAGGATAAGGATAATGAAGCTCAAATTGGCGGAAGTGGAAGTTTTGCAGGTGTTATTGTCGGTCCAAAACAGTATGCTTTAGCAACTTTGGAAACTACTCTTGAACTTCCGGATGGTAGTTTGGCTCAGGTGTGCAGTATGGGGAGAGTTTATGTAGTCTCAAAGAATGCTGTAAAACCCGGATATGTTGCTGCATTTGATCCTGCGACAGGCGAATTATATGCGTATGCTGACGCAGCAGCTGCTACAGAAGCTGAGCATAGTTTAATTGCCGGTGCAAGATTTATGTTTTACGAGTCTGAAGCCGGAGAGCCTGCAATTCTCGAATTAAATTCGTAATTTTATGACAATAGTTACTTAAAAATAGGAGATAAAGTACATGAGACAATCAGAAATTTTAAGTTATATCCCTGCAGAAAAGGTTCATTCTTATGCTATGGATAGTAAAACCACTAAACAGACTCTGGAAAAGCTTGGTATTGGTTATACGATGGAAGCTTTTGCCGATATTAAACAATATTCGCATAAGTATGGTATGGATGCTGCAATTCCAATGGTTACAACTCCTGGAGTTTCTTCTCCGGCTCAAGTTCTTCAACACTGGATTGCTGAGGCAATAGAAGTTGTTACAGCTGCAAGGGAAATCGACAGTATTGTAGGTAGAACTATTGCAGGGAACTGGGCTGATAAGGAAATAGTTCAAAGAGTTTTAGAAAGAACGGGCCGTCCAAGACCTTACGGAGATGATACAGATATTCCGTTATCATCTTGGAATGCCAATTATGAATGCAGGGATATTGTTCGTTTCGAAGAAGGGTGTATGGTCGGAATTCTTGAACAAGAAAGAGCTGGACGTATGATGATTTCTGCAGAAACGGAAAAAAGAGTTGCGGCAGCTGAAGCCCTTGCTATTGAAATGAATAATGTCGGGTTCTACGGATATAATTCAGGAAATAACAGAACTTATGGCTTTTTAAATGATCCAAATTTACCTGCGTACGTAACAGTAGCAGAAGGTGCAAAAAGTGATACAAAATGGTCAACAAAATCTTATGATGAAATTTGTACTGATATTAGAACTGCGATGAATACATTAAGAGCAAATACAGGTAATTTGTTCAGACCTGAAAGAGATGCTGCCGTTTTATCTGTTTCAATTTCTTGTATGGAGTTTTTGTCTGTTCAAAATGATATGGGGACAAGATCCGTTTATGAGTGGGTGAAATCTATGTATCCGAATGTTCGTATTGAATCTGCTGTACAGCTTGATGGAGCTAACGGCGGAGAAAATATTTTTGTAGTGCACGCTGAACAGTTGAATGGTAAACGAGTTATGGATCAGTATATTCAAGAAGTTTTCAGATTGTTGGGCGTTGAAAAGAAAGCAAAAGGCTTTTTGGAAGATTATTCAAACGCTACTGCCGGAATAATCGTTAGACAACCTGTAGGTGTTGTTAGATATACAGGGATATAATTTTTATTTTAAAAGTGTTTTCGGGAATATGTGGGAGGAAAAATGACGAAATACATAATGAGTAAAATGAGTGCAAATGTAAATTATGCAATTTATACAAAAGGTGCAAAAGGATTGAATGAGGTTAAGCAAATAATCACCGTAAACGGCGGTGCTGATGTTGTAGATAAAAAGACATTGGTGACGCCTGAGGGAGTGTTAACTGTAGTTAGTGATGAGGATTTTGCAAAGCTTCAGGATAATCCTATATTTAAAAGACATCTTGATAGAGGGGTGTTGAGTATTTCAAGTAATGAACGAAATGCCCAGAAAAGTTCTGTTGAATTAACGAAGGATGATTCAGCTCAACTAACACCTAAAGATTACAAAAGACAAGGTAAAAAGAAACCTAAAACCGGAAGGAATCAATAACAATGTGTGAGACAAATGTTACTTTGGATGAGTTTAAAAAGAGTTTTCCTGAGTTTGTAAATTTTGAAAATATTGAGTTATACCTTCTTCGAGCACAGTGTTATGTAACTTCAGATAAATACGGAATTTTATCAGGAGACAGTTTAAAGCTGGCTATTTATCTTTTTACTGCGCATCTTTTGGTATTGCAGAAGAATATAGCACAGGGACAATATTCTTCAGGTATAGCAAATACTGCTACTGTAGATAAAGTTAGTGTTTCGATGGTTCCTCCACCAAGTTTGGGGGCGTTTGAATATTGGCTTAATCAAACTCAATATGGTTCCGAGTTACTTGCGTTGTTGAGTTCGAAAACGCCATTGCCTCTCTTACTTGGTGGTTCCTTTGTCCGTACATTGTTTTAAATCAAGGTAACGATTATGAGTTTAATTAATCAAAATCTGCTTAGTTCTGCTTTGGAAATTATTCCAAAGCAGAATTTCAAATATTTAAAATATCTGGGAAATACTATAAACGAGTTTGGAGTTTCTATTCCTCAATATGCTGATTCAGTTGATGTACAGGGTAGTGTACAGGCAGTGGAAGTCTCTTTGTATAGCAATTTGGATTTAGATATGGAGCAGAATTACAGAATGGTTTATGCTCCGTTGGATATAGGAGGAAATGAGAGTCAGGCGCAACCTGACCGATTTATAATCCAAAATTCGGTATGGGAAGTTGTAAAAAATTCTGCTTGGTATGAATTTAATGGCTGGTGCGCAGTGTTGGTTGTTGAGATAAAGGAATTAAGAAAATGATAAAGATTGAAAATGATATATATAAAGATTTGATTTTTCTTATAAATTTTGCACTGCAAGCTTTTAACATAACTGATTGGAATATTTGCCGACTTCCGCAGCCTGTAAAATTCGTAGTGACCAAACCTACTATATATGTTTCGATAAACAAGACTTCTCGGCGTGGAACTCAATATACAAAAAGGAAAAAAGAAGGTGCAGATTGGGTGTATTTTGAGACCTATCGAGAAGAAATTTATATAACTGTAGGAGCTGTGAAACGTCAGATTGCCGGTGAATTAGAAAAATCTTTATCTTCTGTTGATGTATTGAATTTGATATCAACATGGATTGTGAGTCCTGCAGGGCTTGCTCAGGTGAAGAAACTTGGTTATGCAATATATAATCCTTCAGATATAAAGCAGCAAAGTTTAAAAAATGATTCTGATAATTTTTCATTAATGCCAAGATTTGACATTACTTTTGTTACGGAACAAAGTTGGACTCCTTCTACAGAAGAAATTTCAGAGTACAAATTAAAAATGAAAGGGATATAAAATGCCAATTTCGCAAAATAAATATGTAAGTATTACCTCATCTCAAGGCGGAGAATCCGCAGCAAAGAGAAAGGATCTTATTTTAAGAGTTTTTACGTCAAATGAACTTTTCCCAACAGGAACAGTTTTGGAGTTTGCGACTTCTGCTGAGGTATCGGCTTTTGCCGGAGCTAATGCCCTAGAAGCAAAGATTGCTTCTGAGTATTTTGGTTGGGTAAGCAAGCAGACCAACAAGGCTAAAAAAATATCATTTATGCGTTATGCAAAAGATGCTACAAAACCATATCTAAGATCAAGTCAAGAGTTAGCACCTCTTTTGAAATTAAAAGAGGTAACAAATGGTTCAATGATTTTATCTATGGGCGGCGTAAGTTATGAAGTGAAAAATTTATCTTTCACAGAAGCTTCTTCTTATGCTGATATTGCTTCTGCTATTCAAAGCGCGGTTGTTGCAAATGTTGATGGCGGTGAGTTGTGGACAGGAGCGGAAGTCACTTATGATGCTGAGCTTTCTGCATTCGTTTTAACGGGTGGTGAAGCCGGAAAAAATATTATAACTTATGCGATGGCTGGTACTGATGGTGATGATGTTTCAAATCTTGTAGGTTGGACAGTTGGTACTAATGCTGTTGTTTCAAACGGAACAGGTGCTTCTGATGTTAAGAGTGTTTTGAGTGAATCTGTTGATATCTCAAATAATTTTGCATCATTTGCATTTTTGACTGATTTAACACCTGAAGATATTGATGCAATAGGTTCTTTTTGTGATGAACAAAATAATGAATATATGTTTGTATTTGATGTGGATAGCACAAATTATTCAGACAGAATTGCGGCGGCGCAGAAACATTCCGGCATGTGCGCAAATTATTTAGACACATCAGGCTTGCCTGCATATTTGATGCCAGCCACAATTTTGGCAGCTACAAATTATGATAAAGTGAATGGTACAGTAAATTATATGTACCAGCAATTCCCTAATCAAACAGTTGCTGTTGATACTGATATAATGGCAAATAAATTTGATGCTTTAAAGATTAATTATAACGGTCAAACTCAAAAGTCCGGTACAAAGTTGGAATTTTATCAGGATGGATATTTGGCAGATGGAACTGATATTGGAGTTTATGCAAATGAAATTTGGTTAAAAGATGCGATGAAAACAGCTATTCTAAATTTGTTGATTGCTCTTGATAAGCTTCCTGCAAATGTTGATGGGATCGGTTTGCTTGAAGGTGCATTACAAGATGTGGCTTCAGAAGCTAAAAATAATGGAACAATTTCGGCAGAGAAGGAGGTGACGGCAGAGCAAAAAGCTTATATTACTCAATATACCGGTGATGAAACAGCTTGGCAAACAATATATTTAAACGGATATGTTCTTTCTGTCGATTTGACACAAGATACTTCTGACGGAAGAACAAAGTATGTTGCTGAATATACATTGTTATATTCTAAAGGTGATTCTATCCGTAAGGTAGAAGGTACACATACATTAATATAAAAAGTTAATTATATAAGTAAATGAAAGGAATAAATTATGCAAGATGTATCAGGTACAGGGTTGTCGTTGACAGTTATAGCTGCATCAACATATCCTAGCGGATTTGTTTGCAAAGCTTTTGCAGATGATAGTGATCCGTTAGATTTTCCGGAATTACAAATTACTGAATACGGAATGGGATTAAATGGAGATTTGGTTGTTTGGTCAGCTCCGAAACCTCTTGAAGTAACAATATCTGTCATTCCGGGTACTGACGAAGAAACCTATTTGGATTTCTTGTTTGAGGCAAATCGAGTTGCAAAAGGCAAACGCTCAAATAAGGATGTCATTACGTTTATTGCAAATTATCCTGATGGGTCCAAAAAAGTCCTAAGTCCTGGCAGGATTACAAAGGGGCTTCCGGGTAACAGTGTAGCATCAGGTGGAAGAATAAAAACAAAAACATATAGTTTTGTGTTTGAAAACAGAATATAAGAAGGGGTTTGTTGTCAGTGTGCCTGTTAATCAGGCATGCTGGCATTGAATTTAAAATAATAAAACGGAGGAAATACAGTGATTGAACCTAAAGAAATAGAAATAAAAGGTATAAAATTTAATATTTCAAAATTGCCTGCAACCGTAGGTAGAGAAATTATAGCAAAATATCCGGTGTCAATGATTCCAAAAATAGGTGATTATCGTGTGTCAGAAGAGACAATGATAAAAATGATGGCTTATGTTGAACGTATTCGAGATGATGGAACTCCGATAGCATTAGTTAATAAAGCTTTGATTGATAACCATGTTCCTGATTGGGAAGTTTTGGCGCAATTAGAGTTTGCAATGATTGAGTATAATTGTAGTTTTTTCGGGAATGGCAAGGGCTTAGCTTTCTTGGAAAAATTCATCTCCCTTGCAGAACCGAAGATTACAGAAATGTTGACCAATTTATCGGGCAAATTGTCGCATCAGGAAAAGCCACTTTATACGAATTAAAGACGGTATATTCTCTGGAAGATGCTTTCAAAATCTGGGAGGCAGAGGTGATACCTAAATACAACGAATATTTAATCTCGGAATATAACAGTAAAAAAATGAGACGTTAATAAATAGAGGGGAGAAAATTTCCCCCTTCTATTTCAAAAAAATTGCTAATTTGTTTAATGATGTTGTTTATTTATTCTCTGTTGAAAAATTCATAAAATCAGGTTTGAATGCCTGAATTAAACGGTATTTTTCTTCAGCCATCTCAGGTTTGCCCAGTTGCTCATAGCATTTAGCGAGTGTATATAAGAAAGCACAGTTATCTTCGTTTATTTTTTGGGTTTCAATTCGATATACAGATAATTTTTGCAGAGCGACGTCAGGATAACCTATCTTGATAAGAATACTCCCAATAAGTGCAAGAATGCTTGGTCTGTTATTAATTTCCAGTTGAAAATATTTGCTATTAATATAATCTAAGATTTTTTGGTTTTCTCCCATAGCAAACAAGCATTGAAGATGTTTTACGCGAACCCCTTTTGGGAATGATTTTTCAAGAAACTCCAGGGCTTCTTGATAGTTACCCATATTGTAATAGCAGTAGTAAATCCAAGAATAAAAATCTGCATCATAATACATATTCTTTTTAATGTTTTGAAAAATCTCTAAAGCCTCTTCATATCTACCTTCATTAAATGCTAAAATTCCTGAGTTAATAGTTGCTAATGCTTTATCTTTTTTTGAGTGATTAAAACAAAATATTGCTAGTGCAATTATTGTAGATATAATTAAGCCTGCGACAGGTTTCCATATTGTGAGTAGGATAAGGACTATTACAGTAGTTCTTATATTCTTTTTTAAATTCAGCATCGCCTCTGTATTCCTGATTGCATTGCCGAAAAAGAAGCCCAGTTGCTCTCTGTCAATATTTGTTAAGCTTGTATTTGTTGGAAAGTTCCAAATTTTGTAAAATAAAGCTAATTCTTCGTTCATAATTTCTCCCACAGGCTAAGCAGTCATATTCTACCATGACATTAATAGGGTATCAATAAGTTAATAAATAATAATTTATAAAAGTGAGGTTTAAGTGTCTACAAATTCTAATTCTCAAAAGGATATTAATTCTGAGGATAAATATACTTCATTGTATATATCGAGAACTTCAGAATATGTATCATTAAGTTTAGTTTATTTTAAAATTTTAATGTCTGCATTAAAAGAAGCTGTTGGTTTTGCAATTGACTATTCTGCAGATGTTGCTCATATGGCAAGTATGGCAAGGCAAGCTAGGTTAACGATAGAGAAGTTTCAGTCATTATCTAGTGCTGCAAAACAGTCTGGCGGTAGTGCAGAGAATGTTGCACAAAGTGTTTCTGTTTTAGGAGATAAGTTAGCTAATCTTAAAAAAGGTGGAGATGGTAATGGATTAAAAGAAACTTTAGAAGCTTTTGAAATAAACCCCGAAGGGATAAAATCAACAGAGCAATTTTTGGATGTTATATCAGCAAAAATGGCAATGTTGGCAACCGAAACTGAGAAGGTTGATTTTGGACGTGCTTTAGTGTTGCCTAGTGCAGCCTAGTGTAGTTTCTGTTGTTAAATTAATAATATTAGTTGTTTGTCATATTTTCTATAGTTTTATTTAATTTTTCCTTTATTTCGATGCTACCACCATCGAAGTTGAAATTATTTAAAATACTTGCGGTTTTATTTTCTTGTTCAGTATCGCCAGTAGCGTTATAACATTTAGCAAGGAATTGATACACTAAATAAAGTTCAGGTTTGTTAGAAGACTTAAAAATGAATTGCTTGCTTGCAATATAATCAATAGCTTTTTGAGGATCTTTGCAGTAGTTCAGATAGCACAAAGCAGGTAGTACCGCCGCAAACGGATGAGTTTTAAATTCTTCTTCATCAATTACGTTGTTAAGGTAGTCAATAGCTTCTTGATATCTAGCTAATTGTATGTATTGCAGAAATATTTTAATACGTACATTTGCAATGTTATGGGTGTATAGAAATTCCAGATTTTCTTCTTGTCTGTTAAGAATAATTAGGGAATACGAAATCCAGTCATTAGCTCTAACAAATATGATATTGCTTTTGTAAAAATGTTTTAGAGCTTCTTCATATTGTCCATTGTTATAGCATTCCATTCCTTGTTTTAACGATTTGAATTGTTTGTAATTTATATAAAGATATCCATAAAGAAGAAGGGTTGTGATTGTTAACTCTTTAGGACAAAATGGTATGCTGATTAAGATAATTATAAAAATAATTGGATGAGTTAATATTTTTATTAGTAGGAGAAAAGAGTCTAGCATTTTTAAATTTTTATCAAGTTCAATATATTTTTCCGGATATCCGTCATTAAACGGATTATTGTTCCCTAATACCTCACCGATTTCTTTAATGATATTGTCTTTAAAAACTCCTTCTAACTTTACATACTTACCAAATAATCTTATATGCATACATACCTCCATCTAAATATATGTATAACATTTTAAATTTTATAAATCAAGTGACCGAAAGGATATTTATATGACCAAAAATAATTTTAGTTATAGTCTAAATTTCAAAAAGGATATTGACAAATTGAATACGGATTTGACAAGCGTTTTTGATATTTTGTCTTTGTTGTCAAATTCTTCAGGTTCTTTTGTTCGCAATATTTCGGCAATTGGTGGAGCATTTGTTAGTCTATCCAATCCTTTAAAAGTCTTAACGATTGGATTATCCGCATTTAGTGGAGTATTCGAAGCAACAATGAATTCTGCTGTTAACGGAGAAAAAATGGCAGATTTAGCCGCTCAGAGTGGTATGGCCGTAGATAAATTCCAAACCCTGTCTAATGCAGTAAAGCATTATGGGGGTACTGCTGATAGTGTAGCGAATACCATGTTGAATCTTCGAAAAAATTTGCAGGATGTGCAAAGTGGTGGAAATGGTAATGGTTTATTGGAGTTTTTATCAAAAGATGGAATAAATATTTCAGGAATAAAGTCTGCTGAACAATTGCTGCAAATTGTTGCAAGAGAAATGGAAAATTTAGATAGTATTGCTGAAAAATTAGATTTAGGTCAGGCGCTTGGTTTAGATGATGCTACCATTAGATTAGTTAGTGGCGGTCTTGCAAATTTAAATAATGTAATGGCTGATTCTGAAAAATATAATTCTTTCTCTGATGAAGATATTGAGCAAGCTCAAGAATTTGAAGCAACCTTGCGTGATATTAGTTCTGGTTTTAGCGCCATTGCTAATAATATCGGTTCTGTTGTTTTGCCAATTCTTCAACCAATGTTTTCTCTAGTGAAAAAGATAGTTGATTTCTACGCATCAAATGAAGAGAATCTTAGCATGCTTGTTAAGGAACTGTCTTTTGTTTTGGGTGGAGTTTTACTTCCAATATTAATTGCTATTGTTGCTGCCGAAGGGTCTGCTCTTGCTCCTATTTTAGCAATAATTGTTGCAGTTGCCTTCCTTATAGCAATTTTTTCAGTAATAAACGCTGCACTATTAGGAATAAGGGACTGGGTTTTAGGAGCTCATCCTTTAATAGAAGGACTTAAACAAAAATGTATTGAGGCCTTGGAGTATTTAATTCGAGGATTTAGAAAATTAGCAGATTTTGTTGTTGAGTTTATTCATAAATTACCTGAACGGTTGGCTAAATTACGGGATGCTGCTGAAACTTTGTTTTATAAATTGGCAAATTGTGCAGTCCAAATTTTTCATAAAATAGTTGCCTTAATTAGTAAAAGGTTTCATAATCTGATTGGTATTGTCAAAGATGTTGTTGGACAAATTTTACAGTTTTTGCCAGAATGGCTTGTTAAATTTTTAAAACAGGGTGGAACTGTAGGTTTGCTAATAAGAGCAGCTAACAAGGGAAAGGATGCTGTTTTAGGAAGAGATAGAAAATCTGCGACAGCGGCTGCCGGACTCGATTATGTCCCGTATGACGGTTACGTTGCAGAGCTTCATAAGGGAGAATCTGTCTTAAATAAAAGCGAATCAAATGTTTGGAGAGATTTGATGCTTGGAAAAGATGCAATTGCGGCAACTGCTAATATCACTTTGGCTTCTATCCCACAAGGCGCTATTGCTGGTGCGTATAGTAATTCAACAACTACAAAAAACTTTACTATCGGTGATATTACTATTCAAACTCAAGCGACTGATGCTGAAGGTATTGCTAATGATTTATTACAAAATATAAAAATGGCTTTTAATGGCTTGGATACAGGAGTTAGAGCATGAATTTGAAGTCTGTTGTTACGAATGTTGTTCTTCGGGTTGTGCTGAATTTGAAAAATAAAAATTTCGCGCTCTATAAAGACAACTCTGAAGTGTTAACTAATGTGATGTTTATTGATGGCAGTATCGATGATGATGCTAGTCTTATGACACATCCTCTTGAAAATGGTGCTGTTATAACTGATCATATGGTTTTTAACCCTCATAAAGGCTCATTGTCGGTGTTGGTTGAGGATGAGGATCAAAGTTCACTTTCGGAAATTAGTGAATATTTTCATAATGGAACTTTACTTACGATTAAGGCTAAAGGTGAAATTTTCCCAAATATGGTTATTTCAGCCAAGCCTTTCAAAGTAAATTCAAATTATTTTAATATGACACAATATTCCCTTTCTTTTTGTGAAGTGCAGTTAGCTGATACTCAGTATTTGAAATTGACAGAGGAACAAGTGAAGGAAATGAAAAACACTTCAACCTCAAAAATCGGTCAGAAAACTGCTGTTAAACAATTATAATTACGGCTTTGTTTTGTATAAGGATTTTATTTATGACTACTTATGTTATTGATTTGAAACAAATTCCTAACCAGGAATTTTTTATTAATCTTTTGAATAAAGATATGACAATTAGGATTATTGATAGGGGCATTCCTCTCTTTTCTGTTTCTATTAACAATGAATATTTAGTTCAAAATGTGCCTTGTTTCGCAAATCAAGATGTTTTGCCATACCCGTATATGGTTGCTGAGATTGGTGGAAATTTCAGGTTTGTTTCTTCCGATGACGAGTATCCTAATTGGGAAAACTTCGGTTCCACTTGTAACTTGATTTTTGTTACTGAAGAATAATCTTTTTTTGTTTTGTATAGTGGCATATTTACTTGTTTTTTATCTTTTTGAGGTGCTTCATGAAAAGACGAATTTGTTATGTTGAGATTTCGACTCCATCCGGTGTAAAGCAGATTAAAAATATTGCGATTTCCGGTACTGTTAAACGCAGAATGGGTAGTGTTGCTGCTGAAGCTAAGGTCTCTATTGCAAATCTGGCAAAAGACGATATCGAATATCTTTCTACATATATGTCATCGTATGTTGAACCGGCGAAGCAGAAAAAGATAAGTATTTATGCCGGCTATGAGGATACAGGATATGGAATGATTTTTTCAGGCGATATAATACAAGCGATACCTGAAGGTCATACTGATGTTTGGCTGAAAATTGACGCTAAAACAAATTATTTTAACAGACAAAATATAATAACTTATTCGACTACTTCTCCTGTTACTTCTTTTCAGATGGCGCAGAATATAGCAAATGAATTAGATGTTCCGTTGTCGTGGAAAAGTAAATCGAAAAAACTTATTGATTCATTTAATTTTGCCGGTGCAAAAGCAAAACTTATAGACGAATTAAATAAATATGGCGACTTTACCGCATTCCTTGATAATGGAATGTTGAAAGTTGTTGATAAGGATGAAGTGCCTAACAATCAATCAGGCTCAGGTAGTACGGAGGGGGACATAAAGCTTATAAATATACATTCAGGGCTTATAGGCTTTCCGATGTCAACAGAGTACGGGGCTAAATTTAAGGTTTTATTAGACCCGACTCTTAACCCTTCGGATTGGGTAAAACTTGAGTCCGAAAAATTTCCTGCAATTAATGATTATTACCAAATATATGACTTAACATTTGATTTTTCATCTTATGACCAAAATTTTTATTGCGAAATTCAGGGTAAAAATTATAAAAGGAATAAATAATAATGACTGATATAACACAAACTATTCCTGCACGTGAACCTGCAGATACAAATTCTTTGGAAGGGTTGTGCAGACTGATTAAGGATATTACTTTGATGGATATGGAAAAAGTTATCCCGGGAATTGTGCAATCTTATGACAGAAGTACTAATCGAGCAAATGTAAAACCTGCTATTACGGGTATTGCTTCTTTAGGTCAAAAAATATCCAAGCCTGTTCTTGTAAATATTCCTGTTCTAACTTTACAGGGTGGTGGAATTTTTTTGAGCTTCCCGTTAAAGGCAGGTGATAGGGGTTGGTTGCTTGCTTGCGATAGAGATATCTCGGTTTTTAAACAGAGTTTGGAAGAGTCTTCTCCTAACTCTTATCGAAAACATTGTTTTAATGATGCCTTTTTTATTCCCGACAAAATTAACAATATAACTGTTAGTGAAGATGATGCTTCTGCTTTTGTTATTTCTACTGTTGACGGCGGGACAAAATTTTCGATAAAAGAAAATGAAGTTAAAATTGTCGGTAATACTTCTATTGAAGGTTCTTTAACTGTTTCTGGAGATGTAATCGGAAATGGGATAAGCTTGTCTGCGCATGTACATAGCGGAGTTCAAACAGGTTCAGGAAATACGGGGGTGCCTCAATGAAGACAATAGCTACTGATGATAAAAATGATTTGTATATAGATGCAGGCGGTAATATAGCTATTTTAAATGATATTGATGCTCTTGCAAATATATCTAAAAATGCTGTGTTAACAAATGCCGGGGAGTTGTCTTTTAACAAGCAAAAGGGAATTCCTTATATGGATACTATTTTTGCTGATGAAGCGAATATTGATATTTTTCAAGCTAGCATAATTCAGACGCTTGAAAGTCTAGATGGTGTAGAAAGAGTTTCTTCATTCTCTTATTCCGTAGATGGTGGAGTTTATTCTTATAAAGTTGAAGAAACAACAGAATTCGGAACGGTGGTTTTAAATGGCTAATTATAATTATATTACCAGTAGTGGTACTGTTGTGCCTGATACTGCTGATGTAAAAGAAATTGTACAAAACGAGTATAAAGAAGCTTTGGGCGATGATATTTCATTGGAGGACAGTACTCCTCAAGGCAGGCTTATTGATATTGAGACTACAGCAAGGACTGCAGTGATTGAGAATAATGCTTTGGTGGCAAATCTTTTCAACGTAATGTTATCTTATGGTATTTTTCTTGATGCAATGTTGGCTAATTTCGGGATGTATAGAGAAGGTGCAACTGCAAGCCGGGTTGAAGTTATTTTAACAGGGCAAAAAGGTACTGTTATCCCTGCAGGATCGCAAGCTTCTACTTCTGCCGGTGTTATTTTTTATTCTGAAAACGATTTAACTATAGGAGAAGACGGTACTGTTAATGGTGATTTTCTATCCTTAGATTTGGGTGAGATTGCTTGTGCAGCAGGCGAATTGAATAAAATTGTTGATGGAACCTTCGGGTGGGAAACAATTTCAAACCCTGCCCCCGCGGATTTAGGAACAGATAAAGAAAGTGATGCGCATTTTAAACAGAGATTTTTAAATTCAGGGTTGTTTACAGGAAAAGCTCTGCTTGAAAATTATTATAAAGTTATATTGGATACGGAAAATGTAAAAAGCGCTTTTGTATATGATAATTATACAGATACGCAGGTAGAATATGATACTGTCACAATTTTACCACACTCTGTTTATTGTTGTGTAGATGGTGGTAATGATGAGGATATTGCTAATGCAATATTTTCTGTAAAATCAGTCGGATGCGGTTTTACAGGTACAACTTCTGTTCAGGTAAAAGATGATATTTTTGGAGTTTTGTATAATGTAAAGTTTAGCCGTCCCGAACTTGTTAAAATTTATGTTTCTATAACTGTGGATAAGGGAACTTCTGCGTCTACTGAACTTGAAAATACAATAAAGGAAGCTGTTCAAAAGTTTGCAAGTGGTGATATCTCAGGGTATGACGGATTAAATATAGGAGTCAATGTTTCTCCGTTTGAGATGGCGGCTGCTGTTAATACATATATCCCGGGAATTACTGTTAAAAATTTGCAGGTCGGTTATTCTGAAGATGAGCTCTCTGTCGAGGAATTAACTATCCATGTTTGCGAGCGTGCTGTTGTTTATAACGATAATATTAAGGTGGTTATTAATGAGTAAATTTTTTGAATTTGCGAACGAAATTAATCTTGAAAGTCAAATTCTTTGGCAGTACGCAAATGCAGATAAAATGAATAGTTTGCTTTACCAAAAACAAGATTGGTACAGTGAAAAACAGCAAGGCTTTTGGCAGAATTGGGCAAATGATGTTTTGAATATTTCAACCGCCAATGATTACGGGCTCTCAATTTGGGGTAATTTACTTCAGGTTGCAAGAACTTATGACGTAAACGGTGAAATGATTACGCTTGATACAGAACAATATAGATTGCTTTTGAAGGGTAGATTACTTTATTTAAGGATGAACGGTAGCGCACCTGACATCAATGAATACCTTAATCTATTGTTTAAGGAAGATGGAAGGGCTTTTGTTCGGGATAATTTGGATATGTCAATGACTTATATATTGGAGTTTATCCCGACTGCTGAACAGCTTGTAGTATTGTTGAATACAGGAGTTTTACCTCGCCCAGCAGGGGTTGGGTATAAGATTTATGTGATTGTTCCTGATAAAGTTTTCGGATTTGCAGGCAGTAATCTTGTAGGGTTTGATCAAGTCCCGTTTTGGGATGGTTTGGATTGGAAGAATAAGTAAAAACGGAGGTTTTATGAAATCAACTGAATTGATTAAGCCAACGGTGCTTGATGCGCCTTTGGCCTATCGTGGAGATAAAAGTGTTATTCCAAATAAGGCTACTGGTTCTAATGGGGCTTCGATTGAGGAAGGCTTTCCTTCAATTACGTCTTTGCCCATATCTCAAGGGGGGCTGCCTCCCGAAAGAGCTGATTTTAACGGATTGTTTTATTTGTCTACTGATCAAAAAGTTTATCTGCAAAATGGTGGAGTTATAACTTTTAGCGAGGATGTTTCAAATGCTATTGGCGGATACCCGAAAGGCGCAGTACTTGATTATATTGACAGCTTTGGAAATTATTCTAAAGTGCTGAGTCTAATAGAGGATAATACTTATAATTTTGTGACAAATCCAAACTATATTGATGACAGTCATTGGAAAATTCTTTTGTCGGAAAGTTTAATGCTAACTAGTAAAATTACAAACTGTATTCTTGAAGCTCCGAATGGAGTCGCAACGTACAGTGGAAGTACGGTTACATTAAAACAAGGGTTGAAAGTTTTAATACCTGATGGGCGTAATGCTGATGGAACATTAAAAAATATTGAATATACAATAAATGCAGATATATCAGGAGAATTAGCTGTGAGTAATCCAGCTATTCCAATGATAACGATTTTCAACACAGTAAGCGTAGAAGCTAGAAGTGCAGATAATATTTATTATGGTTTAGACATAAATAAACAGTCTATATTAGAAAATCATGACTGTATATATTACGCTACAGATACTAATTATTGGTATTATTACGATACAGATACATCTCAAGTAAAAACAGCACCTTTTGTTCCTGTCGCTATTTATTATAAAACTACGGGTGAAAACATCACATCCCTAACACCTTTTAAAACTTTCAGAGCAGTTGATTATAACGATACCGAGTTTATGGCACATCAGGCATCTCCGAGTGGAAAGTATATTGATTTAAGTTTAAAGGCTAGTGATGACCCTGATGGATATATAGCTCCTGCTGATGGGTGGTTTGTTGTAAATAAGAATGGTAATGCGGGTCAATATTTATCAATGGCTGGTACAACATCACAAGTTCAATATATGATATATTCGTCAAGCAACAATACGATTACGGCATTATCTGTACCTGTCTCCAAAGGTGAAAAAGCTATAATAGGCTATACATTAACGGGTACTACTAATAGATTTAGATTTATATACGCACAAGGAGCAACACATGACTAATTATTACTTAGAAAAAAACGGAAAAATTATAACTTCAAACACTGATAAAGCAGCAGTGGAAAACACTTTAATCTTTTGTCCTGACTTGCAGGGTACAGAAATTAAAGAAACTGAAAGACCAATTGTTCAGCTTGATGATACGAGTTTTGTATTTGGTGATACTGAAGAATATTTGCAAGAGCAAGTAGAAAAACGTCAAGCACTATTTAATCAAGAATTTTTCTTGACCTCTTTGGGGTATATAAGACGTCAGGTAAATATGGCAACAGGTGAGAAAAAAGACTTTCTATCCGATTTGTTGCCGACTATCTCAATGGCAGTACAGCTCGGGCAGGCAGTTCCAATCATTACATACAAAACGCCTGATTTCACAAAAGAATTTACTTTGGAATATATGGAAAGTTTACAAGAAGTTAAAAACGTAACAACGGAATTTGTGCAAGAATGCGCTTTGCAAGTGTCAAAGGACTTCATGCCAACGCCGTTAGTTGTTGTGGAGGGTTAATTTGTATGAATAAAATCTTATTACTTTTAATTTGTTTATCTTTAGCTTTGCCTTGTTTGGCTGAAGTAAAGCAGAATGTTGAAAATGAAAATGGGTATGTTATTGCAAATTTTGAAAAGACTCCAACAGCAGAAGGGACGCAGATGATAAAAAATACAAAGTCTTGGTTTTGCATAAACATAATTATAAATGGGAAAGTTAAAGAAGATGAAAAACAAACTGATTGATGTGATATTTCAGCCATTTCCTCAAGTGGGGCAGAGAATAAAAAAAGATGAAGACAAAAATATAATTTTGGATAGCAAAAGTGGTTATACTTTGTACGATGATAAAGAAAATTTCCCGAGTATATTTGAAAATATCTTTAATGTGCTTGTAATAACTGAAAAGTATCGTTTTATATTTGAAGTAAAAGGACATAATAAAATAGCAAATGATCCTCGTTATCGATGGAATAATGCTGATATAAAAGGTGTTTTGAAGTACTTTTGCTCTCCTGATGACAGGCGAATAATTCTGCCAAGCGGGATTCATGATTATATGCTTGAATTTAAGGCTGAAATATATGCGAAAATTAAATATGTTTGTACTCCTGATGAGTTTCGACGTTTGACTAGTGACATATTCATAATGCTTTGTGAAGAACAGGGGTTTTCGAAAATGAAATCAAAATTAATGGGAAATTTAGTTGATTGTTTTCAAAAGTATTTCCAAAAACGTAAGTGGAGGAGTCTTGATGGATAAATGGCTTTTTTACGGCCCTTGTGCCGCGTTTGTTATAACTTCACTAATCAATCTCAAGATATTTGCAAGAGCTGAAGATTTAAGTAAATTGAAGGCGGAGTTAATGGCATATACTTCTGAACATTTTGTAAACAGGGAAACCTATAGTGATAATCACAAAGCACTTCAAGATCAGATGTTGCAAATTCATCAGGATGTGTCAGATGTGAAAAATATTCTTATAAGTATTGTAAACGCTCATAGTAGTAGGAATTAGAGAAATGCAGTTAACAAAAAATTTTACTTTAAATGAAATGACATATTCATCAACTGCTGTGGCTAATGATATTGATAATCGACCTTCGGTGGCTGTTGTTGAAAATCTTAAAAGACTTTGTGTTAATGTTTTGCAGCCATTAAGAGAACATTATAACTGCCCTGTAATTATTTCAAGCGGGTATAGGTGTGTTGAGCTTAATAAAAAAGTCGGAGGAGCTCGTAATTCTCAGCATCTGCTCGGCGAAGCTGCAGATTTCATTATCCCATCCAAAAATTTAAAAGATGTGTTTGAGTGGCTTAGATTAAATCTGGAATATGATCAGCTTTTATATGAATACAATTCTAGATGCCGATGGATTCATGTTTCTTTTCACTCCGGACTAAATAGACGGCAATGTATAGATAACTATAAGGCATAAAGAAAGAAGATTGTATAAATAAAAGAGCAGTTAAGTACTGCTCTGCATATAACTTTAGCTAGTTATGAATAAGTTAATGACATTTACCATTGCGTTTTACTTTGTTAGGATAGCCTAACAAATATATCTTACAATCTTTATTTAATTTTGTCAAGTAAAGCCTACTGTTATAAATTTGTGTTTTCAGGAAATATGCTCTATAATGTAATGAGTATGACTCAATATTATTATAAAGCTTTAAAGGATCATAAAGAGTTTGTAGAGGGCTATGTTGAGGCAAATTCTCAAAGGGAAGCCAGAGACAAAGTCCGAAGTTTGGGTTTTTTGCCAACCAATATATATGAAGAAATGCCAGTCTCTGTTGGAGCTAAGTCGAAAGGAGCTAAAAGTCTTTCTAATATATCTCTTAGCCTTGCAGATAAAATATTTTTTACTTCCGAATTGCAAGTTTTACTAGATTCGGGCATTTCCATTTTGGATGCGCTTGAGTCTGTAGCAAAGTATTCTAAAAAAAATAAAATATCTATGATTGCTAAAGATTTGGAATTCAGTATTAAGGCAGGTAAAACTTTTACAGAATCTCTTGAAAAATATTCAAAAAGTTTTGGTGAAATATATGTCGCCTTGTGTTATGCAGGAGAGTCATCAGGAACATTACCAGGTGTTTTAAATTATTTATTATTGCTTTTAAGAAAACAGGAAAGTTTAAAAAATAAATATATCCAGATGTCAATTTATCCCGCTATATTGGTGATTTTTACAATTGCTGTATGGTTTTTGTTGGGTGGACTTGTTTTCCCGAAATTGGTAGCAAGTCTTAATATAGAAAATGTTCCATTTACAGTTTCCGCTCTTGTAAATAGTGTTTCATTTGTATGCGATTACTGGTGGTTTTTATTGTTGTGTATTGCCGGTATTTTGTACGGAATTAATGTCGTGTTTGGCTTTGGTGCAATCAAGAAAAAGTTTGCACAATTTATGATGAGTGTACCTGTATTATCAGATTGTGTTCAATATTTTTCATTAGCTCATTATATTTCTGTAATGCATATTGCTTACGATTCAGGGATTCCTATTCTCAATGCTATGAATATGGCAAATTCTACAATAAGTAATGACGTGATGCGTGTTAGGGCAGAGCGTGCCGTTAAACTTGTTGAAAAAGGTGAGAGTCTTACTGATGCATATAACTTAAGTGAGCTTATACCACCAATGATTTTACCTTTGATTTCTACGGGTGAAAAGACCGGGAAATTAGGTCAGATGTTCAGAGATGCTTCTATCGGAATAGAGAAAAAACTTGATATGGCGTTAGAAGCTTTGTCAAAGGCTTTTGAGCCTACGCTGTTAGTTATAATATCCGTCATTGTAGGGTATTTTATTATTGCCTTTTCGCAGATGTATTCTGAGGGGATGCTCTCCATTTTGAATGGTATATAGTCGTTTACATACTAGTTTTATTGTGTTATAATCATTGATATGATAGAGCTTTTAGTACTGTATGTTTTAATGCGTCGTGAATTTACAATGTATGGAATATCAAAGGAGATTGAGAGTAAATTCGCAGCATATACTTCTCCAAGTTTTGGAGCATTGAAGCCTGCTCTTAGAAGGCTAGAGAGTAATGGCTTTTTGAGTTCTAAAAAAAGTATGTCCGATGGCGGAAAGCTTTCTGTATATTATTCAATTTCAAAAGATGGAGAAAAAGAATTAAAGCGTTTGATATTGGAACCTTTAAGCGAAAATCCTATACAATTTATTACAAATGCAAAATTAAAACTTTCTTGTGCAGGTTTTCTTAATAATGAAGAGCAGAGAGAGTTGTTTTTGCACGTGAAAACTTTAGCTCTTTCAATAAAAAATAAGACAGAAAAAATACTTACGGATGAGTATACTCAAAAAGATTTTTATCAAAGGATTTTGTTGGATAATACTCTTGTAGAGTATTCGAATTTGATTACAATAGTGGAAGGGTTTGAAAAGGATAATGAGCGCAATAGTAAATAGTGTGGTAGAAGGATCTATTGCAGAAGAATTAGAGATACAGCCGGGTGATGAAATAGTCTCTATTGATGAGACTAAAATGCAGGATATGATTGATTACAACTTTTTGACCAAATCAGATTTTTTGACTTTGGAGGTTAAGAAGGCTAATGGCGAAGTCGAAGTAATTGAGTTGGAAAAAGATTTTGATGAAGATTTAGGAATTGTATTTGAAAGCGCTGTTTTTGATAGAGTAAAACCTTGTTTAAATCATTGTATTTTTTGTTTCGTTGATCAACAGCCAAAAGGTTTAAGAGAAACTTTGTATGTAAAAGATGATGATTACAGATTGTCATATTTGCAAGGAACTTATATAACCTTAACTAATTTGACTGAAAAAGATAAAGAGCGTATAAAAAGGATGAATTTAGGGCCGTTTTATGTTTCTATACATACAACAAATCCTGAACTAAGAGTTAAGATGCTGAAAAATCCAAATGCAGGTAAGGCTTTGGATAATTTAAAGTGGTTTAGAAAAAATAAGATACCTTTTCATGCTCAGATTGTGCTGTGTCCTGGGTATAACGATGGTAAAGAATTAGAAAGGACGCTTTCTGATTTGACAGAGCTGAAAAATACAGTTCTTTCGGTTGCTATTGTCCCTGTTGGCGTTACAAAGTTTAGAGAAAATGAGTTAGTACAGGTTGATAAGCAATGTGCTATTGAGACAATTGAAATTGCATCAAAATATAAGAGAGTTTGTTGTTCCGATGAATTTTTCTTGCTTGCAGATAAACCTATTCCTCCTTCAAAATATTATGGCAATTTTGTTCAATTAGAAGACGGTGTTGGGTCTATAAGGTTATTGCTGGATGATTTTAAAAAGTTAGAGTTACCAAAGTCGCTTAGTGTGCCGAAGAAATTCCTTTTTGCAACATCTTATGCGGCATCCGATGCGATAAAGCTGGTTTGCAAGAAGTTAGCCAAGATAAAAAATTTGGATGTTGAAGTTTTGCCTGTAAAATCGACTTATTGGGGTAAAAATATTACAGTTGCCGGTCTTATTACGACTGATGATTTAATTAATACCGTAAAAGACCAAGACGGCGATTGCGTAATTATTCCATCAATAATGCTTAGACCATACAGTGAAGATTTCCTGGATGGTAAAACTTTAGATTATGTGAAAAAAGAGACTGGAAAAGACTTTTTTGTAATAAAAAATATTTATTCTATGAAAGAGTTGGTAGATTATTTGAAAACATTATAAATACAAATACTCAATGTAATATGTAAAAAAAGAGGAACCTTGTATGAGTCAAGGTTCCTCTTTTTTTTTGTTTGTGCAATTAATATCTTTCGAGATATCGGTCAATTTCCCACTGAGAAACGTATGTTCTAAATGAATCCCATTCTTTTCTTTTTGCCGACATAAATTCATTAAACGCGTGTTCCCCAAGAGCAGCTCTTCCGACAAGTGATTTATCTAACGCTTCTAAAGCTTCTGCCAATGAGCCAGGTAGTGAATCAATTCTTTGTTTTTTACGTTCTTTTGTTGTTAATTTGTAAATGTTACTTTCAACAGGAGCAGGCGGATCAATTTTGTTTCTAACACCGTCAAGACAAGCTTCCAAAATTGCAGCAAATGCAAGATATGGGTTACAAGCAGGGTCTGGAGAACGAAGTTCTACTCTTGTAGAGTTTCCTCTTTTTGCAGGAACTCTTAGCAAGGCACTTCTGTTAGCAAGAGACCAAGCCAAATATACAGGAGCTTCATAACCAGGAACAAGTCTTTTGTAACTATTTACTGTCGGGTTAAGGATGGCTGTAATACTTTTTACGTGTTTCAACATCCCACCTATAGCATATTTTGCAGTTTCTGAAAGTTCAAATTCAGCTTTAGGATCATAAAATGCATTTTTACCATTCTTAAATAGTGAGACGTTACAGTGCATTCCGGAACCGTTAATTCCGTAAATTGGTTTTGGCATAAATGTTGCATGTAAATTATGCTTAGCAGCGATTGCCTTTACTGCAATTTTGAATGTTGCAACATTATCAGCAGTTGTTAAAATATCTGCATATCTGAAATCAACTTCGTGTTGACCATCTGCAACTTCGTGGTGGGAAGCTTCAATATCAAATCCCATTTCCTGTAATGTAAGTACAATATCCGAACGAACATCTTCACCTAAATCTTCAGGGCCAACATCATAATATCCTGCTCTGTCTTGTGTAGTTGTAGTTACTTTGCCGTCTTTGTCTTTAGCAAATAAGAAGAATTCAGCCTCAGGTCCCATATTCATTGAGAAACCCATTTTGTCAGCTTCTTTCATAACTCTTTTTAAGTTACATCTAGGACAGCCTTCAAATGGTGTTCCGTCTGCGTTGTAAATATCGCAAATTAGTCTTGCTGAATGTATTCCGCTCTGTTCTCTCCAAGGTAAAATTTGGAAGGTGTTTTTATCAGGGTGGAAGAACATATCTGATGTTTCAATACTTCTGAAACCTTTGATTGATGAGCCGTCAAGCATTATTTCATTATCAAGAGCTTTATCTATATGTTCAGAAGGAATTGTCATGTTTTTAACTTGTCCGTTTATATCAACAAACTGAAGTTTTATAAACTTAATATTGTATTCTTTGATGAGCTTTTTTATTTCGTCATCACTAAATTGTTTGTTGTCTAGTCTTGTGTGTGTAAATTCTTTCATGGCATTTCTCTCCCAATTGTTTTCTACTATTTTTGTAAACTCATTTTTAATTAGAATACTTTTTTCTTAAAAGGTCAATAGTCAGGGATGTAAAGATTAAATAAAGCTTTTAGCTTAATTTGGGTTTATATATTGTTTGTTTATTTAATATTAAAATTTATTTTATAAAAACTAACTTTTTTAAGATTGTTTTTGATGTTGGCTAATTATTTATCACACAAAATTTTTAAAATTGCATAAATTTAAAATTATATAAATTTCTTAATTTTAGTTTACATTTTGAATCGTTTAATTTAAGAAGTATTACAATGATGGTGTAAAAAGTTTAATTTTACAATCATTATGAAAAAATTAAGACTATGGGTTGTTTAGTATTTTTAGGTTAAAATATAGCTATTGTAGTAGATAAATAAGGAAAGTGATATGTGGGAATATTCTGAAAAAGTAATGGATCATTACAGAAATCCTAGAAATGTAGGAAAAATAGATGATGCTGATGCTGTTGGTATAGCCGGTTCATTAACATGTGGTGATCAATTAAAAATATATTTAAAAATAAAAGATGGTATTGTAACAGATGCAAAGTTCCAAACATTTGGTTGTGGTTCAGCTGTTGCAAGTTCAAGTATTTTAACAGAGATGATTATAGGTAAATCTGTAGACGAAGTTCGTAAGATTACTAATAAAGATATCGTAGATGAGCTTGGTGGTTTGCCACCTGAAAAAATGCATTGTTCTGTTATGGGTTATGAAGCTTTGGAAGATGCCTTAAAAGGTTATGTCGATAAGGACGAGTTGGACGAAGCTTTTGATGCTCTTGGCGGCGAAAAGGAACATTCTGATAAAATAGTTTGTACATGTTTTGGTGTAACAGAAAATCAAATTTGGGAAGCTATTAAGGTCAATAATTTGAAAACTGTAGAAGAAGTTACAAATTATACAAAAGCAGGTGGAGCTTGCGGTAAGTGTAAAGGGCTTATTCAAGATATTATAGATACATATTATCATAAGGAAAAACACGCTGAGAAGGAAGAAAAGCCATCACTTTCTCCTGCTCAAAAAATATTGAAGATAAATAGCATTATAGAAAATCAAATTTCTCCTGAACTTCAAAAAGATGGCGGGGATATAACTTTAGTTGATATTGATGGAGACAAGGTTTATGTTCGTTTGAGAGGCAGATGTTCAGGTTGTAAAAACTCAATGCTTACATTGAAGTCATTTGTAGAAACTTCTTTAAAGGAAGCAGTTGATTCAAATATTGAAGTTGTAGAGGTAAATTAAGATGAGTAATAAATTGATATATCTGGATAATAATGCGACAACTCGTGTAGATGACCGTGTATATGAAGCAATGTTGCCATATTTTAAGGAAGAATATGCAAATCCTTCAAGTATGTACCAGTTTGCAACAACAGCTTCAAGAGCATTGAAAGATGCGCGAGAACAGGTCAGAGAATTTTTTAACGCAAAAAGTGAAAAAGAAATAATCTTTACATCTTGTGGTTCAGAAAGTGCAAATACTGCTATTCGCGGTGTGCTCGGTATGAACAAAAATAAAAAGCATATAATTACATCAAAGGTTGAGCATCCTTGTGTTTTGAATTTGTATCAGACATTGGAAAAGCAAGGATATAAAGTTGATTATATCGGTGTAAATTCTGTCGGTGAACTTGATCTGGAACAGTTGAGTGAGGCTATTAATGATGATACGGCTCTAGTTTCAATAATGTATGCCAATAATGAAACTGGTGTTATAAATCCGATAGCTAAGATATCAGATATAATTAAAAGTAAGAATCCAAATACCAAATTTTTTGTTGATGCAGTTCAAGTAGCAGGAAAAATTCCTATTGATGTACAAGAATGCGGAGTTGATCTTATGGGTGTTTCAGGTCATAAGTTCCATGCTCCAAAAGGTGTAGGTGCTTTGTACGTAAATTCTAAAACAATTATCACTCCGTTGATTATAGGTGGACACCAAGAACGAGGCAAACGTGCAGGTACAGAAAATGTACCGTATATCGTAGGTTTGGGTAAGGCTTGTGATGTTGCAAGAGATTTTATGAAGTATGAAGCAACAGAGGTAAAGAGATTAAGAGATAAGCTTGAAAACGGTATTTTGAAGAATGTTTATAATGCTCGATTAAATACAGGTTTGGCTAATAGGGTTCCTAACACGACAAATATAGGATTTGAATACATAGAAGGTGAATTAATCTTATTACATTTAAGTGATTTAGGAATTTGTGCTAGTTCAGGTTCAGCTTGTACTTCAGGATCATTGGAACCTAGCCATGTTTTAAGAGCAATGAATGTTCCATTTACTGCAATTCACGGAAGTATAAGATTTTCTCTAAGTAAATATACTACAGAATCTGAGATTGATTACGTAAATTCAGTCCTTCCTGGTATAATTGAAAAGATTAGGAATATTTCGCCATACCAAGAAGAATTGGCGGAGTTAAAACGTAGAAAATCTTTATAAAGATATATAGGCTAAGCTCCCTCATTGAGAGGGAGTTTTTTTTTATACTACTTTTGTAAATCTTTTGTTACAAAAGTAGTAGTTTTATTTTTTTTGTTTTAGAATATCTCCAAATGGAGGTCTAAAACGTGCGTATTCAAAGTATAGGAAGTTCTGTAAATTTCGGGTATAACAAACAGTTGAATGATACTGTAAATAAAAAATTGGAAAAAACTAGGGGAAATAAAGAGTTGGCAAAAACTCTTCTTGAGTTGAATAAGTTTACTAATAAAACTGAAGATAGGCTTAGAGCGGCTGAGAGTGCCAATAACAGAAGGCTTGTAGATATGTATTCTACTATATTGGTATCAGTAAAACCTATTATTACTCAACAATTGGAAGAAAGATTTCCTAATTTGAATTATCGTAAGACGGAAATAGACACTTATCAGAAAGAAATTGCGGAAAGAAACGGTGATTATACTTGGCGAAATGAACTTTCAGAAGAGATCATAGATGATGAGGAATTCTTCAAACATTTGGCACTTCAGAACAAGGCTGAAGATTCTGATGAACCTAATGACATCGATGAACCTGAAGACATTGCTGAAGATGTTAAACCAACAAACAAGGGACCTGAAACTAAAACAAAGTCAAATAAGTTACCTGCAGGAGCAAGTTATGTTGAAAAATTTGAACCAACAAAATATTCACCAACAGGTTTTTCTAGTTTAGGTGGTATGGATAAGTTAAAGTCAGACCTTTTTGATAAAATAGTATATCCTATCTACCATCCTGAGATGGCGGAGTTGGATGAGATAGAGTATGGGAAGTCAACTCCTAGGGGAGAACTATTTTATGGACCTCCTGGATGCGGAAAAACTGCGGTAATTCAAGCTTTATCAATGGAAAGTGGGCTTCCTCTTTACAACTTAAAATTATCCAAAGCAGGTTCAGCATTTGTCAATAAGAGTGCAACCAACATTCAAAGTGCTTATGAATATGTAGCTTCAATAGCTGAACAAACAGGCAAACCAGTATTGTTTGTAATGGATGAAATGGAGTCTATGACAGCAAAACGCAGGGGCGGGGAATCCGGTAGAGAAGACGATAAAGTTGTAGGTGCTCTGTTGCAAATTATAGAAGAAGCCAGAGGTAACAACGTAATTATCTTAGGCGCAACAAATTGTTATGATCAGTTAGATGATGCGATAAAGAGTCGTTTTGAAGATAAGATTTATATTGGTCTTCCTGATGATGCAACCAGAAAGAGTGTATTGAAAATCTTATTAAATCGTATGACTAAAGGTCAGGAATTAGCAGCGAATGATGAAGAATTGGATAAGGTTGTTAAATTGACTAAAGGATTTTCAAACAGAGATTTAACAATTTTGACATCAAAAGCTGCATTACTCGCAAGAGAAGATAACAGACGTAATATAATGGCTTCTGATTATGAAAAACCTGTAGCTGAAAATCAGAGTATGAAGGTAAAAGAATCTGATTATCAGTCAAAGCAATCTCGCAGTATTATAGGTTTTAATAAATAATCAAAATATAAACGGTAGCAGGTTGAAATATTTATAAATATCATTATAAATATTTCTATGACGATCAAGAATTGCAAAAATTATTATGATATTCTCGGGGTTACTCCGGACAGTGAGGCCGGAGAGGTGAAATCTGCTTACCGAAAACTTGCGAGAAAATTTCATCCTGATATAAACAAAGCTCCTGATAGTGCCCAGAAATTTAAAGATGTTCTTGAGGCTTATGAGACTTTGTCCGATGAAATCAAGCGCAAAAAATATGATATGGTAAACGGATTTTACAAGACCCCGAAGAGTGATACGTTTACCAGAACTAAAAAAGATGATAGTATCTATCGAAAGAGTGAATTTGCAAAGCATGACTTTAATGCCAAAAAAGAGTCCAGCTATCAGCAAAAACCAAAAAAAGAAAAGGAGCCCGCTTCTTCAGCTCCTAAGAGTGAGGATTTGTATAGAAAAAGATTTTTTAGAGATTCTATTAATTCAGTTCTTGATGAAATAACTAAAAATCATAAAGCTCACAAAGAAACAAAAATACCTAAAAATGGTGATGATATTTATACTGATATTTATATTGACTTAGCAGAATCAATAAATGGTACAGAGCGAATTTTAAACATTATGCATAAGGAATTGTGTCCAAATTGTCGAGGGCGCAAATTTATTAATGGTTCAAAGTGCTCAACTTGCAACGGCTCGGGAGAATATTCAACCCATAAGAAAATAACCGTTAAAATTCCTGCCAATATTAAAAACAATGCGAAATTAAGACTTGTGAATGAAGGTAATCCCGGATTTTATGGCGGTAAAAACGGCACTTTGTATATTACTGTAAAAATAGAAAAACATTCATTTTTGCAAGTTGAAGGGGCAAATTTGTTATGTAAAATTCCTATAACACCTTATGAAGCGGTACTTGGCGGAAAAGTTGAAATCCCTGTATTTAATGGGAATATTAATTTGACAATCCCTCCGATGACTCATTCCGGACAAAAATTCAGGTTGGCAAATCAGGGTTTGAAGACAAATGGAAAATTTGGTGATATGATAGTCACTGTAGAAATTCAAATTCCAAAACATTTGTCTTCTGATGAGGTCAAAATGTACGAGAAATTGAAAAAGATGAGTCAGGGTAGTATAAGAGAAAATTTGAAAAATGTCTAAAGCTTTTATAAGAGAAATTTTTTTGTCAATTCAAGGTGAGGGACCATATCTAGGAGAAGAACAACTTTTTATAAGATTTTGTGGGTGTAATCTGTACTGCAGGTATTGTGATACTGACTTTGAGATATCAAAAGCAAAGGAGTATTCCCCTGAGGAACTTTTAAGAGAGGTAAATTCTTTTGGCAAAAATTTGATGTTATCGCTTACAGGTGGTGAACCTTTAGTTTCAGTGGAGTTTTTGAAGGAATTTTTGCCTCTTGCGCGTGCTGAAGGACATAGAATTTATCTTGAGACAAATGCAACTTTAGCTGATAATTTGAAAGAAATCATTAACAGTGTTGATATTGTTTCTGCTGATATCAAACTTGCCAGTGCGACAGGTGAAGTTATTCCATGGTGGACGTTTGATGACTTTTTTGCGGTTTCAAAAGGTAAGGATTGTTTTGCAAAGCTTGTTTTTAACTCAGATTTGACAGACGAAGAAATTGAAGAATCTGTAAAAATTGCCAAAAGATATAATATTCCGATAATACTTCAGCCTGAGATGAGAGGTAATGAGTTTGCGGTTACAAAGTCTGATATGGAAAAGATTTTTAAAAAATTCCATTCGGCTTATAAACCTACTCGCTTAATTCCTCAGGTTCACAAGTTCCTTGACGTAAGATAACTGCTTATAGTATATTGATGGTGATAAGTGTGTGAGGTATTTATGACAGTTAGAAATGTATTAACCTATGGAACAGCATCTTTGAGAGAACCTTCAAAGGAAGTTCATAAGGTTTCAAAAAAGATTACAGAGTTGGTAAATGATTTGTTAGAAACGATGTATGCTAAAAATGGGGTAGGGTTAGCTGCACCTCAGGTTGGCGTAAATTATAGAGTTTTTGTAATTGATGTTTCATCAAACGATGAGCCTCTTAATCCGATTGTTTTTATCAATCCGAAAATTATAAAAAAATCAGGTGCTGTAATAAGTAATGAGGGCTGTTTAAGTTTCCCTGAAGCTTACACTGATGTTAGAAGATATAAAAATGTAACAGTTAAAGCTTTGGATATTCATGGAAGACCTTTTATAATGGAAGGAAAAGACGGCAGCCTTTTAGCTCGTGCTATGCAGCACGAATTTGATCATTTAAACGGAGTTTTATTTATTGACCATTGTGTAAACCGTTTTGAGGCTGATAATATTTTGAGTAAATATAATCTTCCTCCGGTAGAAGTTGACAGATTAATAGATGAGCCTGAATTGGAGGCAGAATTAAAAAATGATTAAGGTCGTGTTTTTCGGAACTCCATCTATAGGTGTGAAGTCTTTGGAGTATTTATATAATTCGTCAAAGATTAATGTTGTTGGTGTTGTAACTCAGCCTGACAAACCCGCAGGAAGAGGACATAAGCTTACAATGTCACCAGTAAAGCAGTTTGCTTTAGAACATAATTTACCTGTTTTTCAGCCAAAATCAATACGTAAGGAACCTGAAATCCAAAAAGAGTTGAAACTGTTAGAGCCGGATTTCTTTGTTACCTTCGCTTTTGGGCAAATCCTGTCTCAGGATGTTTTGGATATCCCAAAATATGAGACGATAAATCTTCACGCATCTTTGTTACCGAAATATCGTGGGGCTAATCCGATACAGCGAGCCATTATAAATGGAGATAAAGAAACTGGAATCTGTACTATGATTACAGAATTGGGGCTTGATTGCGGAGATATTTGCAAAAAAGTAGTTATACCAATACCCAATGAGATGACTTGTGAGGATTTGTACGAAGAAATCAGCGAAAAATCTCCGAAACTGATTGAGGAGACTTTGCTTGGTTTGGCTGACGGCTCACTTGAACCTGTAAAACAGTGCGAAGATGGAGTTTGTATGGCAAATAAATTGAGCAAGGAAGAGACTCTTATTGATTGGTCAAAAACTGCTGAAGAAATTCACAATTTGGTAAGAGGTATATATAAATCACCTTCCGCATACTTTATTTATAACGGTAAAGTAATAAAAATCCTAAAGACTGAAGTTTGTGAAGGTTGCGGTAGTGCCGGAGAATTTGTTGAAGTTTGCAAGTATGGTATAAAAGTCGCTTGCGGTAAAGATTGCCTGATGCTTGAACGTGTTAAACCTGAAGGTAAGGGCGAGATGAGTGCAAGAGATTGGTATAACGGGTTAAAGAAATGATTTCAAAGGGTATAAGAGGAGCAATTACTGTTGAAGAAAATTCGGTTGATGCCATTAAGGCTGCAACTGTTGAATTGCTTGAGGCTCTTGTAAAAGAAAATGATATTATCGAAAAAAATATATCACATGTGATATTTACTCTGACCGAAGATTTGAACAAAGCTTTTCCTGCAAAATATGCGCGAACTGTGTTAGGTTGGAATAAGACGGCAATGATGTGTTTTCATGAGCTGGATGTTGAGGGGTCTTTGAAAATGTGCTTGCGTGTTCTTATTGTTCTTAATTGTGATGAAGATTTTGAGCCAAAGTTTGTTTATTTAAAAGGCGCAAGTAATTTAAGAAAATAATCTGCAGCGTCAAAAAAAACAGGCAAAAAAAAACTCTATCTTTTGATAGAGTTTGGAATCTTTTACAATTCCTCGTGTGTAGAAGGTTAGTGTGTAGTAGGTAGTGTAAATAGTTTGTGTGTTTTATATCTCGTGTTTATTTAATTCGTTATTTCTTACATATTAATAAAGTATTTTTGTTGTATATAATTGCTATATCTTGTGTATTTCGTTACAAAACTTAATATAATTTTTTACAGTAAAAACTTTGATACAAAGGAATGTTATAAATTCTTAACCTGTTTGACAGAAGGGTAAAAATATAGTCTAATAGTAAGGAACACTTTGATTAGGTAAGATATGTACATAAAACAACTGGAAATAGACAATTTTAAGTCATTTGCAAATAAATCTGAAATCCCGCTGTTAAAGGGGTTTACGACAGTATCGGGACCGAACGGGTCTGGGAAGAGCAATATAATTGACAGTATTTTGTTTGCATTGGGTTTGGCCAATGCAAGTGAATTGCGTGCAGAAAATTTATCCCACTTTATATCAACTTATACCAAGCGGAATGATGCCTTTGTAAAGGTAACATTTGGGGATGTTGAAGGAGAGGGCGATTTAAGTATTGCAAGACGTATAAGAAAGTCTACTCAGGGTTATGCGAGTACATATTACATAAATGACAGTGTAACAACGTTGTCGAATGTTCATGCTGTATTGGAGAAGTATAACGTTACTCCTAACAGTTATAATGTCATGATGCAAGGTGATGTGCAGGGGATAACTAACTGTTCTCCAAAAAACAGAAGAAAAATTATTGACGAAATTGCAGGAATTGCGGATTTTGATCGTCGAATAGAACAGGCAACAAACGAGCTTAGCGATGTTGAACAGAGAGTTGAGCGTTCAAGTCTTATTTTGAATGAGATTGAGGGAATGCTTGAGCAGTTAAAAGAAGAACGTGAAGTTGCAATAAAGTACCAAAAATTGAGAGAAGAAAAGCAGGGGCTTGAGAGTCAGGTTATTAAAGTTAGATTTTTTGATATTAAGCGTAACCTTGAAAAGGCTCATGAAAATATTCTTGAATTTACTAAGAAAAAGAAAGAAGAAGAGTTAAAGAATAAAGATTTAGATGAAAAGATCAAGCTTATCCGCAAAAAATATGAAGACATTTCAAATGAAGTAAAGGAAAAAGGCGAAGAACAGCAGCTGGAGCTTAAAAGACAGCAGGAAGCTTTAAAGGGTGAGATTGACAGAAAACAGAATGCGCTTAATTTTGCAGACAAGCAAATTATGGATAACAAGCGTACGGCTGAAAATGCCAGAAATGGTATTGATACTTTCAAAAAGCAGATTGAGGATATCAAATTAAATATCACCTTAAAAATAGAAAACGCTCAGAAAATTGAAGGTGAAATCAAAGAAAAGAATGCGGAATTAAAGAAGATATTGGAAGATATGACAGGTTTGAGCTCAACAGCCGAGCAGCATATCGAAAACAGAAACAGATTGAGAAAAGAGCTGGAAGATTTACAGGATAAAGAAAATCAGCTTTTAAAAGAGAAGTATCCGCTTGAAAGCGAGCTAAAGACTTTGCTTGAGGCTATAGAAGAAGCTAAGAAAAAGCTCGCAGAGCTTGAAGAAATGAAAGCAAATTATGCTTCAAATTATGATTTGAAGAAGTCTTTAGTAGAGCAGTTGCAAACAGAGATGAATGAATTTAAGGAAATTCAGCAGTCGACTTTGCATGATTTGGATACTACTAATAACGAAATAAATGACATAAATTACAATATAAGAATGGCTTATGGCAAGCTTTCAAGATTAGAGGCCCAGAAGCAGGTTGCCGCAAATTCGGCTTCAAATATGGCAATTGATACTGTCATGAATGCAAAATTAAGAGGTGTTCACGCTCCTTTGATGCAGCTTGGAACAGTCGATAAAGAATATTCAACCGCATTAGAGATTGCATTTGGCGGAAGGCTTGGTCATATTGTAGTTGATGATGAGCATGTAGCATCTGTTGCTATTGAACTTTTGAAGTCCGCAAGAGCCGGAAGAACAACATTTATTCCTTTGAATAAGGTTGCAAAAGCTCCTACCAGATTGGCATTGCCAAAAGATAAAGGTGTAATTGATTTTGCAATAAACCTTGTAGATTTTGATGATGAATATATAAATGCGTTTTATTATGCCGTAGGTGATACCATTGTTGTTGAGGATATGGAGTGCGCGAAACGCCTTATCGGAAAATATCGTATGGTAACCTTGGCAGGTGAGTTGTTTGAAAAATCAGGTGCGATAACAGGTGGTTCCGTTCGCAAGTCAGGATTTTCATTCTCACAAAATGATGATGCCGAGTTAGAAGAATTCAAGAGCAAGGTTAAAGAGATGGAAGCTTCTCTTGGCAAGTTGGAAGGCAAAAAGACATCTCTTGAGGCTAAGCTTCAAGATGTACGTCAGAAATATTCAGATTGCGTGAGCGAGCATTCAAAGGCTAAAGTTGAGCTTGATAATATGTCACGTAATTATGAAAACAGTGAAAACATTTTGAAAGAAAAAACTGATTTTGTTGCTCAATCGGAGCCAAAAGTTCAGGAATTAAACAAAAAATTAGACAAGCTTGAAGAAAAAAATCTTGAGATTAACGATAAAATGCTTGAGGTTAAATCAGGTATAGAAGAGATTGAAAAGCTTATTAATGACAAAGATTTGAAAGATTTGAAGGAAAAAACAGAGGGTGTCGAATCTGAAATTAAGCGTTTGCAGTCTCATTTAATGGCCAACAATAACGATAAAAATGATCTTGAGCGCCGTATTAACTTTAACGAAGATTTAATCAAGACTAAGCAGGAAGAAATCGAGGAAAAAGAAAAGGCTAACGTTAAGCTTGAAGAAGATAAGAATGTATTTAAGTCCGAAATAGAAGCTTTGAATAAAAAAGTGGAAGCTTTGGAAGAGCAGATTGCAGTAATTCAGGACAAGCTTGGTGAGCTTTTGAAACAGCGAGATGAGATCTCTAACAATATTAATGAATTGGAAAAAGAACGTCATATAAAATCTTCTGATATCGAGCGTATTGCTGAGCAGATAGAATCATTCAAGGCAAGACGCAGAGAGTTGGAGCCACAGCTCGATACAGCAAAGAAAGAATTGGAAGATACTGGGGCGGATATATCAAAGCTCGAACCAGTTGAGATTTCTATTGATGAAATAACTTCAAAGATACAACGTCTTGATAAGAAAATGACAGAGCTTGGTGATGTTAATATGAGAGCGTTAACATCTTATGATGAAAAACTTGCTCGTCAGAATGAGCTAAAAGAGAGAATCGAAGTTCTTTCAAAAGAGCGAAAAGAAATTTTAGAGAGAATGAGCGGTTACGAACAATTGAAGAAAGAAACGTTTATGAAAACTTATAATAACATAAACGAAAACTTCAAGAGTGTATTCCATCAGCTTTCTGAAGGCGAAGGTGAACTAAAACTTGAAAATCCTGAAGATCCTCTAAATGGTGGTATGACAATTGAAGCTCAACCGCGAGATAAGAAACTTCAGAGACTTGAAAGTATGTCAGGCGGTGAAAAATCCCTAACAGCGTTGGCGTTTGTCTTTGCAATACAGCGTTATATGCCATCACCGTTTTATGCATTTGATGAAGTTGATGCAAGTTTGGATACTATGAATGTTGAGCGTATCGCTCAAATGGTGCAGGATCAATCAAAAGATACGCAATTTATAGTAGTTAGTCACCGTAAACCTATGATAGAATCAGCTAATAGGACAATAGGTGTAACTCAAAAAGAAAAAGGTATAACAAGGGTAACGGGAGTAAAATTAAGAGATTAGTATGAGTACGGCTTTAGTAAATTACAATTTAGACTTACCTGAGATAGAGAAGACCGCCGAGAACGAAGGTATAGGTATTCTTGTGTCTATGGCAAAGGCCGGTAAAATCGATCCTTGGAACATTGATATTATTGATGTTACGGATAAGTATTTGGCTCATTTTTGTTCTATGAAATCTCAAAATTTAAGGATTACAGGCCGAACATATCTTTTTGCGTCCGTTCTTCTGAATATGAAGTCAAAAATCCTTGACGGGGTTGATGTACTTCAGTTTCAGGATATGCCTGAAGAAAATATAGAGTATGACGATGACGGGTTTATTGTAGAATATCCAGAGGATGATATCCCGACAGCTAACGCTCAGACAATAGATGACGTATTGCAAAGACGTACCAGTGTCAGATTAAATCGTAATCGTGTAGTTACGTTGCGTGATTTGATCAGACAGTTACAGTTTTATGAAAAGTTGGAACAAAAGCAATCTTTAAAGCAAGCTCACGAGCGTGCTAAAAACAGGGTTAGATCTTATGCAAGATTTACTCCTGATGATATCATAAATCTTGCACACGAAGAGTATATTGAAGATTGTGTGTTAAGATTAAAAGAAAATTTAGTGCATATTTTTGAGCATCAAGATAAGGTTGAATTAAACGATTTGACTCTATTGGGGATGGATAAGATAAGTGCATATATTGCGCTGTTGTTTTTGAGCGCAGAGACAGATTATGATTTGGAACAAGAAGAGTTTTATTCGGACTTATATGTTGTAAGAGGTAGTAATGGAACAGCAGACATCAATGGAACATCTGAAAGCTAGAATTGAAGCTGTTTTATTTACGACAGCTCAGGCTTTATCAATAAAAGACATCGCCGAAATTTTGGGTGAAGAAGATTTGGAAAAAACAGAAGAAGCCATGTTAGAATTAATTATGGACTATTCATCTCGCCCAGGAGCGTTAGAAATAGATGACGAAAACGGTTATATTTTGCAGGTCAAGGAAGAGCACATGGACATAGTTGAAAAGCTTTGTCCTGTTGAATTGAAGCCTGCAGCATTAAGGACTCTGTCAGTAATTGCGCTAAAAGAGCCTATAAGACAGTCGGAATTGAAGGAATTGCGCGGGTCTAATGCGTATGAACACGTTCAAGAATTGTTGGAAAAGGGGTTAATAAGCAGAACCAGAGATAAAAACGGTAGAAGTTATAATTTGAAAACTACTCCAAAATTTTCAGAGTATTTTAAGTTGAAGGGTGATACTCGTTCTTTGGCAAAACTGCTTGAAGTTGATAAAGGAATTAAGGATAGTGCTGACAATTAAAAAACTTGTTGCAGGGTTGTCAATTGTACTTGTTATATTGCTGACTTTTGCGTTAAATCTGGTCCCGGATTATTTTTTTGCAAGTGGACTAAAATATTTTAAGGCAGGGAATTATCAAAAAGCTTATGAAAAGTTTTCTATTGCCAGACGGATGTCTCCTTCAAATAGTGATTATCGCTATTATGTAGTTCAGACTTTAATTCAATTTAAACCTACTGTAAGGATACAGAAAAAGCTGTTTGAATTTGTTGACGACGGAATAAAAGATAGTGCGAGTGTGGCTGCAGGAATACAGGTGGCTGTTTGGAAGAATAATATAGATCAGCTTTACGGCTCCACTTATATTGAGCAGGCCCCGATAAATAGTGATATTATCAGATGGAATCCTAAAACTTTTCCTTTGAAAGTTTATATAGATTTGCAGGATGTTTCTGAAGTTCCTGAATATTATAACACTGAGGTTCCTCGAGCTTTTGGGCAGTGGCAGGCCTCTTCAGGGTTTTTGTCTTTTAAATTTATAAATTCACCGGATAACGCTGATATAGTTGTAAAATTTGCACCGCTACCAAAGAATAATTGCAGTAAGGCTGGGTGTAAGTATGTTGTAGCTCATACTATCCCGACTATAAAGAAAAATATTTTGAAACAAATGACAATTACTGTATATGATAGAGATGCTAACGGCAATTATTTCTCAGACAAAGAGCTTTATAATACGGTTTTGCATGAGATAGGTCATGCTTTGGGAATTATGGGGCACAGCTATAGTACTGATGATTTGATGTATATGGCAAAAGAAGGTGCGAATAATCCTTTGTTTACGATGTTCAGAAGTGATTTTCAGTATATTTCGGTACAAGATATTAGTACTTTAAGGCTTTTGTATAATATAGTTCCGACAATAACTAATACACCTATAGATAAAATAGATACGAATAATCTTATATACCCTCCTGTAATTTTGGGCACAACTAAAAATATGAGTTTACAAAAAATTAAAGAAGCTGAAAATTATATTGCTCAGGCTCCTAATATTCCAAACGGATATATTGATCTTGCAATTGCTTATGATGAACTTGGCAAGTTTGAAGATGCTCTCTCAGCTCTTCAGAAAGCATTTAATCTTTCAAGGTCTGATACTGATAAGTATATAGTTTTATATAATATTGCTGCTATGTATTTGAATAACAATAAGCCTGATACAGCTTTAGGTTATGCATTACAAGCACAAAATATTAGTGATACTGATGAAATTGCAGATTTAATCAGTAACATTCAACATTCTATTGAAACTAAGACTTCACCGTTTAAGGGTAATAAGTTACTTAAATAGTTCATACATTGTAATTGCACAAGAAATGCTCAAATTTAATGATTCAACTTTTTCACTCATTTCTATTTTGACTGAATCTGTTGCGTAATTGATTAAGTCTTCACTTAATCCGTCAGCTTCTGAACCAAACATTATAAGCAATTTGTCTTTTGGCTTAAATTCTTTAAGCAGCGTTTTAGCTCTTGGTAGTGTTGCTATGCGTTGCCAAGAATTAAATTCTCCGTCAAGTTTATTTAATTGTACAACCGGAATTTTCCATAAGTTGCCAACTGCAGAGCGAACACATTTTGGATTGTACAAATCGGCACAATCTCCGTATAAAATTACCCCGTCTGCTCCAAAAGCCACGGCAGAACGCAGAATAGTTCCGAGATTGCCAAGATCTCTTATATTTTCCAATAAAATAAGTCTTTTGGCGTTACGAAGTTCTTTGATTGAAAAATGCTTTTGTAATCCGACACCAACTGCTTCTGGGGCTGAGTCTGTTGTTGAAACTTTGCTCAAAACTGCTTCTGTTGTCGGGATTGCTCTATCATTTAGAAAGCTGTATTTATTTACTTTGTTTTTTTCGACAAAGGCATATTTTAATTCAATACCTGCATCGAAGGCTTCTTTTATAGCTTTATAGCCTTCTAATAAAAACAAATTGGTGTTATCTCTGTATTTTTTTTGTTGAAGTTTATGTGTCTCTTTTACAAGTTGGTTGTTTACTGATGTAATCTCTTCCATTAAATTACCTCAAATTCTTCAAGCCAGATTTTTTCTTGCTCACTGAGCAGTGAAAAATCTATCAGCTTCTTTTCATAATTCATGTGTACAAACGAGTGAATCTTTCCATCTTTTTTGTAACAAGAATTTTCTAATCTTACTCCAAAATGCTCCTGATTGTATAATCCAGGTTCTATTGTAAAGCACATGTTTTCTTCAATAGGAACTTTTGCAATTTCTCCGCAGCTAAGATTTGGCGGGTATTCGTGAACACTTATCCCGATACCGTGGCCCAGTCCGTGATTAAATACAAATCCTTCAATTGGGTTTTTGGCAAAAATCTTTCTGGCATTATCATCAATTTCAAAACCGTTTGTTGGAACAGCGTGAAATGAATTTAAAAATACCTTTAGAACAGTTGTATAAACTTTTTTCTGTAAAGCATTTGGTGTTCCTTTTACAAACACTCTTGTAATATCTGTTGCGAGCCCGCCTTCGTAATATCCGCCGCAATCAATTAATACAAGACTGCCGTCTTTGATAATTTCTTCTTTTGAACATTTTGAGTAATGAGCAAGAGCGGAATTTTGGTCTTTTGCAACAATTGACTTGAAACTAAGTCCTATTGCACCGTATTTTATAAATTCTTCTTCAAGCCTTTGAGCAATGTCAGCTTCTGAAATGTTGTCTGTATTTTCGATATAATCTCTTGTCGCTTTGAGTGCAAGGTCTGTTTTCTTGAAAGCTTCTATGTAATGATTAATTTCAGCTTCTGTTTTTATTGCTTTCATTTGCATAACAGGGCTTTTGTCAAAATAAGCAGCTTTTGAGCCAACAAGTAGAAAATCTCTGCCATTTATAGTGGATTTGTCTATGTAAATTTTTCCTTCTATAGCGGCTATTGTTTTTTTATATGCTTCAAAGTCTTCTTTAGCAAAAAGTTGAGCATCTGTTTGTGTGATTATTGCGCGTTTTGATATTTTACTTGAGTATGGTGTTGTATAATTTCTAAGGTTAAAAATATAAGAAACTTCTTCAAGATTACTTATCAAAATTGCATCTTTTTCTCCAAATTTTGAGCGGAGCATTTTGATTTTTTCATCTGAAGATTTGCCTGCAAGTTTTTCATCTACGGCAGTATCCGGAGTTTCTTTGGTAATTGCTCCTTTTTCTATCGGATCTGTGTCCAAAAGCTTAAGTTGAAAATGCTTTTCCAGTGCCTCGATTTGTTTTTGAGAGTTCTTTGCTGAAACAACTCCTAACGTTGAATCTTTAGGTAAAAGTTCACATATCTTTTTCAGCTGAGTTTCGCCAGTTTGCAGTTTAACAACGGTTACCATATCGTGGTTAACCTCGTTATCAGCTTGTATATGATATCTTCCATCTACAAACAGATAAATTTTATCGACAGTAACAACGGCATCTCCGGTAGAGCCTGAAAATCCTGTCAATGTGTATCTTGAATTTTCTTCCAATCGGTTATACTCCACCAAAAATTCATTGGTGGAGTTTACCAATAATGCATCAAGTTTGTTATTTTTTAAAAATTTACGAATATTTTCAATCATTAATTTTTGCCTGTTAATAGTATTAAGTGCCATCCGAATTGTGTCTCAACCGGTTCTGATAATTCTCCGACTTCAAGTGCGAATGCTGCATCTTCAAAAGGTTTTACCATCATGCCTTTTGAAAAGAAGCCTAAATCCCCGCCTGCAGCACCTGATGGGCATAGTGAATATTCTGCTGCCGCATCAGCAAAATCTTTGCCCGCTTTAATTTCATCATATAATTTTTTAGCTTCCTCTTCTGTTTTTACGAGAATATGGCTTGCTCTAACTTCTGTAGTCATTTGTTTACTCCTTACTTAACTTTTTACTTCCAAATTATACCATGCAAAGTAAAAATAATTCAAAACACGTATCGTTTTTTATAAAGATTGACACAGGATAACAAAAAACCTTGCTCATGGAGGTGAACAAGGCGATATATCAAACGTGAAAACCATTAAGAAGATTTGTGCTTTTTAAGAGCAAGCTCACCATATTTTCAACCAAACCCGCTCTAAGAAAAATCTTGTCGCAACCCCGAAAAAAGTGCTTGGATATGATAAGCTTGTATATATAATATAACCTTTTTTTGCGCTATTTTCACCACTCTTGAGGATGGATTTTACACTTTTTTTACTAATTCTTTAGGGTTAATTTTTTTTATAAAATCAGGCATCTTACTTGACTATGAATTATCTTCTTAGTATTCTGTTATATGCAGATGCTTTAGGGGAGTGTGCATTAATGGAAGAAAAGAATAATGTTGTGAAAAAGTTTACGACAGCAAATTTTTTAAATTTTTGTTTAGGCTTTTTTGGATTACAGTTTGCTTGGCAGATGAGAATAATTCTCTCTGGGCCCGTTACAGAGGGGCTTGGTGCTTCTCCGTTTTTATATGGATTGATATGGCTAGCCGGACCTTTTACAGGGATGGTTGTTCAGCCTCTTGTCGGTGCAATGAGTGACAAAACTAAATCACCTTTCGGGCGTAGAAGGCCGTATTTGTTATCGGGTGCTGTTATTGCATCTCTTGCCTTATTAGTTTTTCCTAATTCAGCATCTGTTGCGAATTGGTTGCATGGAATTACTGGTTTAAATCTGCCTGCGTGGACGGCTCTTTTGATTGCTGCGATTATGATTTGGATAATTGATGCTTGCATTAATATTGCTCAAGGTCCTTATAGAGCTTTAATTCCTGATGTGGTTCCTCAAGAACAGCATTCTTTGGCTAATTCTTATCTTAGTCTTGCTATTGGGTTAGGTTCTGTTGTTGCAGCTGCTACTGCTCCGTTTTTGAAGTGGGCGTTTGATTATCAAATGTCTATTCCGGCTCAGTTTATTATGGCTGCTCTTGCTTTTACTTTGGGTATGTTATGGACTTGTATTACAATTCAAGAAAAATCTTCTACTCAGGTTGAGAGTAGTGGCGAAGAAAATTCTGATGAATCCGCACAAAAAGTATCTTTCTGGCAGTCTCTAAAAGAATTTTTTGAGTTGTCTCCTGAGGTTGGTAAAATCTGCGTTATGCAGTTCTTTACTTGGATTGGTACTATGTGTATGATGATTTTCTTTACGCAGTATGCAGTTCATACAGTGTTTGGTGTTCCTGATTTGACTACTGTTGACGGTATCAGTGCAAAATTATACGAGAACGCTACACTTAACGGTACAAATTTTTCATCAGTTTGTTTTGCAATATTTAATTTGGTTTGTTTCCTTGTTGCAATTCCAATCGGAATTTTGTCAGCAAAATTCGGTAACAAAAAGGTTCATATTATTTCCATAATTTCTATGGTATTTGCATACTTAGGTATGGCTTTTTCTCATAACCTTTATGTAGTTGCTGGTTTGATGGGGCTTGCAGGTATTGGTTGGGCAAGTATTTGTGCTTTGCCTTTTGCAATGTTGTCTCAATATATCAAGCCTGGGACTGAAGGTTCTGTGATGGGTATTTTTAATATTTTCATTGCGGGCCCGCAGGTATTTGTTTGTACTGTTGTTGCTTGGATTATTTCAAAGTGCTCATTTCCTGTTGGTGAAGGGCTAGTTAATTACCATTGGGAATATACTTTCTTGATTGGTGCACTTTGTCTTATTCTAGCTGCGCTTGTCGCTAAGTCCGTAAAGGAGAAATAAGGTATGGACGAAAACAAAACTAGTAATGCTGAAGAAAGAAAAAAAAGAATTTTATTGATTTATCCCCCTTCTCCTGTTTTAAATAGAGAAGACAGATGTCAGCAGCCAACTAAGGAACTTTTGGTTATTCCGCCTCTACCTCCTACGGATTTGCTTTATCTTGCGGCTGTTGCCGAGGAATGTTCTTATGAAGCTAAAATCGTTGATTACAGTCAAGGTGGAGATTTTGAGGCTGATTTAAGAGAATTTAAGCCTGATTATTTGGTAGTTAATGTTGCTACTCCTACTTTCAAGAGTGATATTAATGCGTTCACCATTGCAAAAGAAATTTGTCCTGATATTGTTACTATCGGTAAAGGTGCAGCGTTTTTGACTGTAGCTTTTGAGGTTATGTATTTTGCTAAGGATCTTGATTTAATTATCTATGGCGAACCTGAAGAAACTTTAAAAGAAATTTTGGAAGGGAAAAAATACAGTGATATTCTCGGTATTTATTACAGGGATGATTTAAGAGTTAAGTTTACAGGAGCAAGACCTTTTATTGAGGATTTGGATTCTTTGCCTTTTCCTGCAAGGCACCTTGTTGATAACAGCATTTACAGAAGACCGGATACCGGTGAAGTTCAGGGGGTTATTAAAGTTTCCAGAGGGTGTCCTTTCCATTGCTTTTTCTGTCTTGCAACTCCTGTATCCGGTGCAAAAGTTAGAAAGCGTTCTCCACAAAATATTGTTGATGAAATTAAAGAGTGCGTAGAGTTGTATAAAATTAAAAATTTCGTATTTTGGTCTGATATCTTTAATATAGATAAAGAATGGGTAATGGATCTTTGTCAACATATTATAGATAGCGGGTTAGATATTACTTGGTCTGCTAATACGAGAGCTGATACTGCTGATGAAGAAATGGCCGAGATGATGTATAAGGCTGGTTGTAGACTCGTTAGTATAGGTGTAGAAAGCGGTTCTCAAGAGATGCTTAATCATATTGGAAAGAAAATTACGCTTGACGATGTCAGATTAACAGTCAGATTATTTAAAAAATTTGGTATAAAAATATATAATTATTTTGTAATAGGGTTGCCTTGGGAGACTGAGGAGACTGTTGAGGATACGATTGACTTTGCTATTGAATTGGATAGTGATTTTATAAGTTTTTATACCGCGACACCGCTTCCGGGGACGAAGTTTTATGATTATGCTAAGGAGCATAATTTGATTAATGCGGATACTTCTTTCAAGAGTGCTTATTATTATCCTTCTGTTAATGCTCATAGCTTGACTAAGGAGCAGATATTTAAACTTCACAAACGTGCGATTAGAAAATTCTATCTTCGTCCTGAATATATTTTTAGAACTCTTTTGAAGATTAAATCATTTAAGGAGTTTAAAAATTATTTTGCAGCAGGTTTAAATTTATTGTTCAGAAGATAGCGCTGAAAGTGCATGTATAAAATAAGAAAAAAATAAGTATGTAGTTCAAAATAAAAAAAAGAAGGGCTTTTGTTAGTCCTTCTTTTTTTATGAGATTTTAATTTATTTCTTTAATAAATTTATCTACCCATTTTACCAGTTCAGATATCTCGTATGGTTTTGGCAGGTATAAGTCCGCTCCTGCTCTTAAAATGGTTTCTTTATCGTGAAATACTGATGTCATTATCAACTTTGTATTTTTATATTTTTCATTTTGTTTGATTTCTCTGCAAGTGGAAATTCCTGAATTATTACCGTTCCCTGCATCATCTATTATCATTATTGCAGGAATTTCGTTTGTTCCCTCTGATAGTATTTCATATCCTTGAAGCCCAAGTATGGTAGACAGTAATAGTGATAGGGCTTCGTCAGGTTCTTTGATTAAAATTTTGTTGTTATAAGTGCTTTTGAGTATTGAATTGTCTCCTGATAATTTTGTTCGCTCTATCAAATAATTTGATTTTTGAGGCATATTTGCAAGGTTGTGAATGTTTATCAAATCCGCAATCAGGTCTTGTGGGTCCTTATAGTTCCTTGTGTTTGCGGTTACGATTCCAATTGTAGTATGCACAAAGTCAGAGCGTTTGCCGGCTTGTGTTTCTCCTTGCGTTATCATAAACCCTCTTTCAAGATCTTGTGAGGAATAAAATTTTTCAGATACCATATCAAATGCAAAAATCAGGTAATTTGCAATTTTTTCTACTTTTATTTCATCTGTGATTACAAGAAATTCATTATCTGAAATACAGCCAAGATAATCTGCTTCGCCAAGCGCAGAGGTAATTATCGCAGAATAAGTTTGAGCCAACTTATCAGAGGCAAGTTTTGTGTAGGCCTCTTCATAGTTTTTAAAATTTTCAATGCTAATCAGCATGCACGCCCAGTTTTTCTTTGTTGAAATTATTCTTTTTATTGCTCTTAAAGAGTAATTTTTATTCGGAAGAAATTTTTTTCTGTCAAGATTAGATTCAAATTCTCTTCTTAGGTGTGCTTTTACTCGCATTGTAAATTCTTCTGAATTTACAGGTTCACTGATGAAATCGTCAGCTCCGCTTCTTAATACATTAAGTTTGTCTTCTAATTCTGCTGATTTTGACAGGGCAATGATTACTGGTCGCATATTGTATGTAAGTCCTCGAATTTTTTTGCAAAATCCTGCCAAGTCTCCGTCTATACTGTCTGATATTATAATTAAATCAGGCTCCTTATCCTTGATATATTTAATTGCAGAAAGCAAGTCTTTAGTTATAATTACTAAAGAATATTTGTTTTCCAGTAATTTTTTATATTTTACCGAAAGTTCGCGGCGCTTATCTATAATCAGTGTTACTGTTTGCATTTCACCTCCGCTTGCAGTTCGATGCTGTATACAGGAAATTTTACTTCAAATGTTGTTGAAGATTTTTCCTGTGAGATCTTTTCAGATTTGACTGATATTTGACCATGCATTTTTTCTACAATACTTTTTGTTATGTAAAGACCTAGCCCGCTTCCTTGAACTTTTCTTGTTAGTGGGTTGTCTATTCTTGAGAATTTATTGAAAATTTGTTCGTAATCCTTTGCCTCTATCCCAACACCTTCGTCTGTTATTTTTATGGATACATACTCGCAGTTTTCACAAAATCCGCTTGTAATGTGTATTATTGTGTTATCATACGAGTATTTTGCCGCATTTTCTATTAAGTTCATCATAACTTGTTGGAATTTGTCTCTATCAACAAAAATCGTTGGGGTTTTGGAATCTATTTTTATTTCAAATTCTCTTTTGCTGTATTGATTTTTTACAATTTGTACTACACTTGATATAATTGGTTTGATATCTGTTTCTTTGTATACAAGGGTTTCTTTTGAGGTATGGAGTCTTGTGACAGACAACATATTTTCAACAAGTGATATTAATCTGTTCGATTGTTCTTCTATGATTTTTAAAAATTTTTTTTTGCTTTCATCATCCAGCTTGTCCCACGAGGAAAGCATAGTTTGCGAAAACCCTCTTATTGAAGTTAGAGGTGTGCGCAGCTCGTGGCTTACTGTTGATATAAAGTCTTCATAACTTTGTTCACTCATAGCCTGATTATAACATTAATTTTCCCTTTCCTCAAGGGATGTTATTTTATGCATAAAAAAAAGCCGTCTTTAATAAGAACGGCTACCAGACTTGGGGAGGAGGTATGAAAAACTTGCGTTTCTCATATCTTATATTTTTTATTACGGTCGTGATTTTTGCAATCTTCACTTTTTCGTCAAATTATCCTCTATTTGATGTAGATGTTACTTATTTTGTTTATTTTTTGTGGTATATATATCGGAACGGGTAAAGCTAGCAGTTTAACTTTACCCGTTTTTATATTTATTTATTATTATAAGCAATTTATTAAACTTCAAAAAGTTTTCTGAGTCTTCTCATTATATCTTCTTCATCAAGTTCATTTGTCTCTTTGTTTAAGTCGATTGCCATTTGATAATAATGAGCGGCATCATTTGTAAAGCCCATTTCTTGGCTTGCTCTACCTGCATTGAAATATGCAAGTGTATAATCTGATTTTAGCTCAATTGCTTCCTCAAAATATTCTAATGCTTCTTCTGCATCAAGAAGTCCGTCAAGATAGAGTATTCCGAGATTGTTGTGTGCGTATGGGTTTTCAGGATTTAGCTCTATTGATTTGTGATAAGCTACCAAAGCTTCTTCCACGTAATCTTTTTCGTATAGTGCAATCCCGGCTTTTGAGTATGCTCGATAGTCTTCCGGATTTGCAAGGATAGCATCGCAGTATGCTTTTATTGCTTTATCAAGATCATATTCTGCCATGTGAACATCTCCCAATGCCAGATATAAATCATAATTTTGCGGATTTAGAATAATTCCTGCCTGATATGTTGCAACAGCGGCTTCTATATTTCCGTTTACTTCTGCATAAATTGCTCCAAGTGCCTGACAAACTATTGATGTCCATTCATTATCCGGGTTTAGTGCAATTGCTTTTTGGTAATGTTCTATTGCGTCATCATATAGTTGTGCTCTTGAATATGCATAAGCTAGAGAATTATTATAATAAGGGTTTTCAGGATCTCTTTCAAGTGCTAACTTGAATGCGCTTATTGAATTTATTTTATCTTCTCTTCTTAAGTACAGATGTCCCAACTCGTAGTATATTGAGGCTGAATCTATATCAAATTCTAATAGCTTTTCATAACACTCAATGGTCTCAGTTGTGTTTTCTGGGTAATAAGTTTGCAATACTGTCGCAAGTTTTACCAGTACGTCTCTGTTAAGTGGATCTGTTTCCAATATTTTTCTGTAACAATTTGCGCAAAGGTCGATTTCATTGTTCTTTAATGCTATATCACCTATTCTGTCGTAGAAAAGATCTGCATGTTTTGTATCTGTAATTGCTTTTCGGTATAGGTTTTCAGCTTTATCATATTGTTTAAACTTTTCAAGGAAGTTTCCTACTGTGTTGTAGGTGAAAACTGTGAAATCATCTGACATTTTTTTGTAGAACATTTTAAGACAAGGTCTGTCCCATGCCAGCATGATGCTTCCTGAAAGGAAATAATATAAAAATTGTAAGTAATCTCCTGCATTACCTTGGTTTGTATTTATTTTCTGAAGGATTGCCTGAGATAAAACTAATCTTGGTCTTGCAGATTTAAATTTGCCTGTCTTAATCGCTGACTTAAATTCTTCAACGGCTTCAGGATAATTTTCTGCCATCTGCATGAAGTATCCTGCGTATAAGTGAGCGTTCATATTTTCAGGAGCCAGCGACACTGCTGTCTTGCACTGATCTATTGCGGCATTGATGCTTATTTGACCTTGTTCCCACATTAAAGTTGCTAGTCTATAGTATGTTTCAGGGATAGTAGGGTCATATTTTACTGCATCAATGTAATTATCTATAGCTTCCTGTAAATCGGAATGATTTTTCCTGATTAGATATTTTTCGTGGCTTACTCTTGCCAATTCTAACGATTTACGTGCTTTTTCACTTTTTTCCGTATTTGCAGGATTTATTAAAATTTGTTCTGACATGTCTGAGCTCCAATAAAATGTGTATAAGTATTTTTTCGGTGTAAGTTTTTTAAACTTTACTTATTGCATAAAATATCCTCCATTTGTATTAGAAACCTATCTTATTATTTGTAACTATTTTGTAATATCGCGCAATTGTCTTAGTTAAATTTACTTTATATATATACAGGGGAAATAGAAATTAAGGGGTTATAGAATTGTTTGATTTGAGTATTAACAAATCAATGTATAGTTTAAAACAGGCAAATTCATATTTGACGCCTGCTGCTAATCCTTTTCAAGCTGTTTCATCCACTAATCCGTTTTCAGATTATAGTAATTTCTTCATGCAGCCACAGTGTTGCGTTTATAAACAGCCTTTATTTCCTGTAAACACTAATTTGACATTGACAGGTAATTCTATGTTATTCCCTGCTGCGCCTACTATTGGAAATTCTTTTGACAGTAATTTGTATTTAGGCTCTTTTGGATTAGGGGTATCTTCTCTTATGGATAGGTCTTTGCTTTCCATTGTCATGGCGGCTTCAAATCCTGTCGAACCGTTCTTTAATTTTACATTCCCGACTTTTTCTTTGCCAAAATTTTTATCTAAAAAATCTTCCGGTACAAGGTATAGTCTGGATACTTCCGTTAAGTTTAAGTCATTAAAAGATGCAGGATATAATCAAACTTTAGCTAAAAAGTTAGCGCAAGATGCGGTTTCGCATGCCGAATCTCATTCTACGGGGTATTGTGCAAAATATGTAAGCAATGCAATGGCACGTTTGGGTATTGCTGGTAAGCGAGGGGATGCCTGGGAGTTGCGTGATAGTTTGAGAAATAATCCGCATTTTAAAGAAATTGATATTAATAGCGTAGATGTTACGAAATTGCCTGCTGGCTGTGTTCTTGTTTACCAAAGAGGTGCTGCCGGTTATAGTAATGCATACGGCCATGTTGAAATTACCCTAGGTAATGGTAAAGCAGCAAGTGATTTTGTAAATAATAATATTAAGAAATCCTCAAATATGAGTGTATTTGTGCCCGTTAGCGCTTAATTGTCCGATTTAGAAACTCGTCTACATGAGTTTCTAAATCGCTTTGAGTGCTGTTGTTATAAATTATATCATCGCATAGTGCTTTTTTCTCGTCTTGCGATTGTTGGGATTTCATTCGAATTTCCGCATATTCGGATGTATAATTATTCCTTGCCATAAGCCGCGCTTTTCTTATAGTATCATCTGTGTAGATTAATAGTATTTTATCAAAGATGTCATTCATGTTAGTTTCAAACAAAAGTGGTATCCCGACAAATACGGCTTCTTCGTTTGCGTTTTTACAAAAAAATGACAATATCTTTTCTCTTATTGCAGGGTGAATTATTTGCTCAAGTTTTTCTTTAGCTTCTTTATTTCTAAATACCAGCTGCCCAAGTTTTTCTCTTGAAATTTTACCGTCTTTATCAAATATGTCTTGATTTTTAAAAGTCGCTTTTATTTCCGGCATTTCTTGCAACAAATCATGCCCGACTTTGTCAGTATCTAAAACTTTAAACCCTCTCCGTTCGATAATATTTTGTACGGTGGTTTTGCCTGATGCAATATTACCTGTTATTGCAATTTTTATCATTATTTTTTTGCCAATCTGTTTAAAAAGTTTCTAAGCTCTTTTATCTGTGCAGGTTTTATCGGTTTAAATTCTCCTCGCTTTAATCCTGTAAGTTGGATTGTTGCGTGTTGTATTCTTTTTAAAGACTTAACTTCATAGCCGATATACTCAAACATTTTTCTGATTTGCCTATTCAAACCTTGATAAAGTGTAATTTGCATTACTGTTTTGTCATGATTTGCTTCAAGAACTTCTATGTCAGCGTATGCAATCTTGCCGGGTTCGATTTCTACTCCGTTTGCAAGCTGTTCTAATTGATGCGGATGTAATAAGCCGCCGACTTGTACTAAATATACCTTTGGAACTTTTACTGACGGATGTGTTAACTCCTGTATAAGTTCGCCATCGTTTGTTAGTATAATTAAGCCGGTTGAATCTTTATCCAATCTGCCGACAGGTTTTAAGCCGAACAACTCTTTTGGAAGCAGATCATATATTGTTTTTCTGCCATTCTCATCATCTGCCGTTGTTATATATCCTGCAGGTTTATAAAATCTGTAATATTGATGCTTGACTGGGTGAATAAGCTTTTGATTTACAAAAACTTTATCTTTGTCTTGCACCTGAAAACCCAGTTCGGTAACTTTTTTACCGTTAACTGTTACTGCACCCTGCTCTATCAGCTCATCAGCTTTTCTTCTTGAGCATATTCCTGATGATGCTATGTATTTATTTAAGCGGGTTGAAGACATTTTAATTCACCTTCAAAAGTCTTTGCCAATATTTCAGGCATTCTTCTGTACAGTTTTCCTGTTGAACGTGATGTCGCTACAGCCTCAAATTCCGCTTCTATTAACGTTTTGCCTGTAGATTTTAATTTGATGGCTTGTTTGAATGATACAGAAAAACCGTTAAATTTTGAAATTTCAGATTCAATAATTATCTCATCATTTAATTTTGCTGACATTTTATACTTTACGTTCATATTTATAACCGGAAGCAAAATGTCTTGTTCTTCTGTCAGTTTTAATAGGCTGTGTCCGAGTTGTTCGCAAAGCTCAACTCTTCCTCTTTCCAACCATCTGAGGTATGAACCGTGCCATACTACTCCATAGCAATCCGTGTCTGCATAAAATACTCTTTGTTCAAATGTATGTTTCATAATACCTTGATTATATCACAGGTATTTCGTTGAGGCAATCTTATTTTAATATTCAATTAATAATTTTGTGCTATAATCTTCTTTATGAGTAAGAGGAAGATTGTAGCTTTAGTTATAACACTGGCTTTGCTTGCTGTTATCTTTTACAAGATTAACTGGCATGAGCTTTTTGTTACTTTTAAAAATTTTAATTTTAAAAATATTTGGGCTATTGTCATCTTGTATGTATTGACGATGTTTATTCGCGGTATTAGATGGAAAGCTCTTTTACTCAATGATAAGAGATATTCTAGTTTGCATTTGGCACAGGTATTCACTGTCGGGAGTATGCTTAACGTATTTTTACCTGCAAGAGCTGGGGATTTATATCGAGCATATTATCTTGGCTCTGTAAAAAATGAGAAGAAAATGAAGGTTTTCGGATCTATTATTTTAGAGCGTACTCTTGATGGAGTTAGTGTGTTTTTGATTTTGCTCGCGGCGGTTCTTCTTTATTGTAAGCAGCAGTGGATATTACATATTTCTTATGGGATAGGTGCTTTATTCATTGGAAGTTTGCTGTTTTTTTATTGGATTTTTAAGTTTGATAAAATTGATTGGATTTGTAAAAAGATGCTTGCTTGCGTAAAGTTTTTCCCGAAGAAATTAGCCGCTCCGGTTGGAACTTTTCTTGAGAAGGTTTGCGGATATTCAAAATCGTTCATGGAAGGTTTTGAGGTTTTGGATAGCTTTAAATATTCCATGATTGCCGTCGTTTCAAGTTTTCTTATATGGGGAATTGAGGCTTATGTTGCATTTTTGATTTTGGAAAGCTTTAATTTGGGTTTGGGCTTTGCTGCCAGTTTATTTGTTATAAGTCTTATATCTTTCTCAACAATGATCCCGTCTACTTCGGTATTTTTAGGGCCTTATCAGTATGCTTATATTCTTGCTCTTGGTATTTTTGGGGTGCAGAAGTCTACGACTCTTGCTATTTCAACAGTTCATCAGGGGATTTTAGTTCTAATTCTTGTTGCAATCGGCGGATATTATTTGTTAAAGTTTAATATATCTGTTAAGGATATTGAAAATATTGAAAAAGAGAAGATTAAATAAAATCTTCTCTTTTTTATTGGTTTAATTTACAAGTTTATAAACTTATTTCTTATTGTTTCTCTGCTTTATAGCTGCATCGATTAAACCTTTAAACAACGGATGCGGTCTGTCTGGTCTTGATTTGAATTCCGGATGGAATTGTGATGCAACAAACCAATCTAATTTTGGCAGTTCTACAATTTCAGCTAACATACCGTCAGGTGACATTCCTGAAAATACCAATCCTGCATCTTCTAAGTCTTTTATGTATTCGTTGTTAACTTCGTATCTGTGTCTATGACGTTCCGAAATTTTAGGCTGGCCGTAAGCTGTATAAGCTTTTGAACCTTTTTTCAATATACAATCATAAGCTCCAAGTCTCATTGTTCCGCCGTAGCCTTGTACATTCTTTTGCTCAGCCATTAAGTCTATAACTGCGTGTTGTGCGTTTTCATCAAATTCTTTTGAATTTGCATCCTTGATTCCTAAAACATTTCTTGCATATTCTATTACTGCACACTGCATGCCTAGGCATAATCCTAAGAACGGAAGATTGTTTTCTCTGGCATATCTTATGACATTTAATTTGCCCTCAATGCCTCTGATTCCAAATCCTCCCGGAACAACGACTGCACTCACTCCTTTTAAGAGTTCTTTACAGTTTTTGTAATCAACGCATTCTTCGGAATTTATCCATTTTATGTCTATTTTTATATCATTTGCGTATCCTGCGTGTTTTAGTGACTCAACAACAGAGATATATGCATCTGAAAGTTTGGTATATTTACCCGCAATTGCAACTGTCATTGTGTCTTTTGAATTTTTGATATTTTCTACAAGCTTTTGCCAAGCGCTCAAATCAGGGGTTCTATCCTCAACTCGTAACATTTCTAATATTACATGCGCCATATTTTGTTCTTCAAGTGCAAGCGGAACTTCATAAATGCTCTTCATATCTCGGCATTCAATTACAGCCTCTTTTGCAACTGAACAGAACAGGGCCAATTTTTCTTTTTCAGTTTTTGGCAGAGGTCTTGTTGTTCTGCATACTAAAATCTCAGGTTGAATACCGTAACTTCTCAAGACGCTTACACTGTGTTGTGAAGGTTTTGTCTTTAATTCGCCCGATGTAGGTAAGTAAGGTATAAGAGTTGTATGTACTGATACCGCATTTCCTATACCAACTTCGGTTTTAAATTGTCTTATAGCTTCGATGAATGGTAAGCTCTCAATATCGCCTATGGTACCGCCGATTTCTATAAGTTGAAAATCAGGCTTGAATTGTTTTGTAGCTCCAAGTATTCTGGATTTAATTTCATTTGTAATGTGAGGAATTACTTGAACTGTTCCGCCTAGGTAATCTCCTCTTCTTTCTTTTTCTATTACGTGAAGGTAAACACTTCCGGATGTTACATTGTTGTATTTACCAAGATTTGTATCCGTAAATCTTTCATAGTGTCCAAGATCTAAATCTGTTTCTGCACCGTCGTCTGTTACAAAAACTTCTCCGTGTTGAAAAGGACTCATTGTTCCTGGGTCTACGTTAATGTAGGGGTCAAATTTCTGGTTGATAACCGAAAATCCTCTTGCTCTCAGTAATCTTCCCAATGATGCTGCAATAATGCCTTTGCCAAGAGAACTAACTACGCCTCCAGTAATAAAAATGTATTTTGTCATTTTAAACCCCTTATCTCAAATTTGAAAATTTCTATTCTTAATTAATTGACTAAATTTAGTTGATTTTTGGAACTTTGAAAAATCCGTTTTCTTCTTCCGGAGCGTTTGCCATCAATTGTTCTCTTGTTTGTTCATATACAACTTTGTCTTCTCTCATAACGTTTACAAAGTCAATAACCTGTGTCATTGGTTTTACGTTAGATGTATCAACTTCATTCATTTGATCAACATATTTTAAAACATCACCCAATTGTTTTGTATAAAGTTCTTTTTCTTCTTCTGTCAGTTCTAATCTGGCTAATTTTGCTACGTGTTCAACATCTTTTATTGTAATCATTGATCTCTCCGATTATTCCTATTTACTAATTTATACCATAGCAAAATCATATCATAAAATTACAAAATAGAATGAAATATTACATAAATTTAAATTATTTTACATTACATTAGATGTATGTTAGTATACTGAGAGAATGGGAGTGTTTTCCATAGTGAATAGTACCGATAAAAGACAATCATTGGAAGAAATAGTTGCTTTATATAAGAATTGTAAGGATGAAAAAAGAAAGAAGCTTTTTCATCTGAAGATTATTGAACGTTCTATGGAGCTTGTAAAAAAGATTGCTACTCCTATTGCCGTTCAGACGGGTTTGCCTACGGAAGATTTAGTGCAGGTTGGGGCATTGGGGCTTATTAAGGCGATAGAGTTTTATGAGACAGGTAAAAATGCAAAGTTTGAGACTTATGCTAATTATTTTATAAAAGGCGAAATTCGCCATTACGTCCGAGATAAGGCTGGGTTGATAAAGATGCCGCGTAAGGTGCAGGAATTGATGCATAAGATTAATTCTGCACGTAAAACTCTTATGGACGAAACAGGAGCAGAGCCTACTGATGAGATGATTGCTGAGTTTTTGCACCTTCCGGTTGCTCAAATTCGTGATGTGTTAAAGGTTGAACAGTATAAAAGTTTGATTTCATTGGATCAGTCTGTTTCTTCTGGTGATGATGATGATTTGTCTTTGTTGGAAAAAATTCCAGCTGATCAATATGACGGTTTTGGCAGTTCTTTTGAAGATAGGTTAACTATAGCTTTTGTTATTGAAAAATTACCTCCTGAATTGAGACAAATTATTGAATTAAGTTTTTATCAGGATTTGAATCAACGTGAGATTTCAGAAAAATTGCATATTTCTCAGATGCAGGTTTCAAGAAGGCTTAAAAAGGCTTTGAATAAAATGTATGAGTTAATTAAGAAGAATTAGGGATATATATTATGACAATAGAGCTGATTATGATTTTGATGGTTTTATTTTTTGTATTTTGCGTAGGGACAGTAATCGGAAGTTTTTTGAATGTTGTTATTCTTCGCGCTTTTAGCGGAGAATCAATCGTTTTACCTCCGTCAAAATGCCCAAAATGCGGCAATAAGCTTAAATGGTGGCATAATATTCCTATTATTTCGTATATATTGTTGCGAGGAAAGTGTTATTTCTGTCATGAGAAAATCAGTATTCAGTATCCTATTATAGAGGCTCTTACTGGTTTTGTATTCCTTGCAGTTTTTATAAAGTTCGGTTTAACTTGGGATACTTTATTTGCTTTTGCCGTTGCAAGCTTATTGATTGTAATTTCCGTAACTGATATAAAAGAGCGCGTTGTGTTTGATATGCACACTTACTCGTTAATTTTAGTTGGGCTTGTTTATAATTTGTATATAACAGGTTATGGAGTTGTTCAGCAGTTTAATACTATTGTTGGATTCCATGTTACATCAGAGTGGTGTTTGACTAATCCGCTTACAGTTTCTTTATTAGGCTTGATTTTAGGCGCTGTAATAATGGAGGCTGCAGCAAGAATTGGGTATCTGATAGCCGGTGAAAGAGCTTTTGGTGAAGGTGATACTTATATTGCAATGGGGCTGTGTGCTGTATTCGGCTGGCTCAATATTATTGCTATTATTGTTTTGGCAATTTTTATTCAGTTGCTTTTAACTTTGCCTTTGTTCTTGAAAAAATTGGCTCAGAATAAACATTGGTGGACAATTATTTCGCTTGTCGTATTTTTTGTTTATGCCGTTGCGTTTTATTCTGTAGAACACTTCGGAAGTGCTTTTGATAACATTCTAATTCACCTTGGGGCTATGGGTGTGATGTTTGTGCTTGGGCTTTGGGCTTGTTTCTGTGTTATTAAAGGATTGAAAGATAACAAAGATAACCTTACTTATTTGCCTTTCGGTCCTGCGCTTGCTATTGCGGGTTTGTTACTCCTAGTAACTAATGCTAATTTGCTTTTAGGGTTAGGCGGTTAGTTATTAAATCTCAATATATGGGAGGATGTAAATTTACAATTTTTAATATTTAATATACGATGGATGACTTATTGATTGTTTTCATTAATAAATCATTGTAGTAAGTGAGGTTCTGTAAATGGCGAATATTGTAAATCTTTTGTCACAGGTTTTAACACCGGTTCAAGTTCAAACAACTGCTCCGGTAACGACTAAATCAAGCAATCCGTTTGATAATAACCCTTTTGTTAATTACAACGGACATCAGTATAACAGTGCTTCTTATGCTAAGAATAAACCTGTCAAGGGTGGTTATTTTGCCGGTTATTATAACGGTAAGCAAAATATTGTAGGGCGCCGTTTGTTTGTTGAAGTGTAAGTTTTGAAACAAAAAGGAGTGCGCAGTTCCGATTTAGGGACTGTGCATTTGTTTATTCTTTTGAAAAATTGATATCGCTAAGCTGCATTTTGAATGTTGATTTACCGTATTTTTTATTGCTTTCCATAAAAATATCCATTTCAACCGGTTTCCCGATTTTTTGGTTTGTAGCTTTGTTGAAAAATTCGGTAATTCGATGTTTAAGGTTATTTGTAGCTTCTTTTATAAATGATTCGTAATTCCTTTTAGCGACGTAAACATCAAAACTATATGGGCAATTATTTAATTTTGCAGTGTTTTTTTCAGTGCCTACCTGTTTGCCTAATTTTGCGATATGCATCCCCTGATGTCCGGTAAAGAGATAGTATTTACCGTCGTTAGCTTTTACCAATCTGAAAAAATCTGATGGAGTTGCCTTTTTCCATTTTTCAGGCAACTTCAATCCGTAGTATGCTTGTTGAAAATCGTAATCGGGATCTCTGAGTGAAAGTTTTCTGGAAATTCTTATAGCTTTTTCGTTGTCCTTAGTCGGACCTGCAAGTAATTTTATTAGTTGACGGTTGGCGCTTTTAATATTTTTTTCGTTGAAAGTTTCCATCCCGTCTATATAAACTCTAATAGGGATTACGCCTTTAAAACTAGTTGAATTTCGAGACCCGTTAATTTGCATTCATTTAACCTTATCGTTTGTAAGTTATTGTTTGTAAAAACTGTAAAAAATAATTTTTGCTAATAAATTTTTTTATAATAAAATAATTTTATGGATATTTTGGAAGCTAAAAGAATATGGGCCGAAGTAAAAAATGAGTTAAGAACTGTATTGCCGGATCATGCTTTTTATCCTTGGGTTAATGAAATGGATGTCTCGGGTTGTGTGGATGGCAAGTTTACGCTTATCACGGTTCATGCTATGGCGCCTCAGATAATCAGGCAGAATTATTATAATAAAATTGTTGAGGCTTTCAAAAAGGTTACGGGAAAAGATTATGATTTTTCCGTAATGTACGATGATGAGTTTGCTAAAAAATACGAAAAAGCTAAGAAAAAAGAAAGTTTGAAGCTTAAGAGAACAGTTGCTTTAGAAGAGGATGATGAAAATTCTGCAATGAGTAATTTGGCTCAAATGCAGTCTTTTGCCAATCTTAATTTAAAGTATAAATTTGAGAATTTTGTCGTTGGGGATAACAGTGAATTTACTTATGCATTAGCTCAAAATGTTGCTCATAACCCTGCTAAAAAATATAATCCGCTTTTTATATACGGAGCTCCGGGGCTTGGCAAAACTCATATAATGCAGGCTATCGGGCATTATATTATTTTTAATAAACCAAAGCTAAGAGTTAAATATATTAAGACTGAAGAGTATGTAAATGAATTGATTAAGTCTATACAAAAAGGTACTGACAGAAATTGTAAAATGGAATCTTTCCGTCAAAAATACAGAAATGTCGATGTGCTTTTGATTGATGATATTCAGTTTATCGAGTCAAAAAAGCGAACTATGGACGAGATTTTTCACACTTTTGACAGTTTGCTTAATAAGAATAAGCAGATTGTAATAACTTCAGACAGGTTGCCTTCAGAAATTCCGACTCTCCCTGCAAGATTGCAAAGCCGCTTTGAGATGGGTATAATGACAGAGATTACGGCTCCTGATTTTGAGACTAGGGTTGCTATTTTACAAAATCTGGCAGAGCAGGACGGTATTGAGGCTGATTTCAAGGTCTTTGAGTATATTGCAAACAACTTTGTGAACAACGTTAGAGAGCTTGAGGGTGCTTATAATAAGGTTAGTGCTTATGCTGCTTTTTCAAAATCTGCTTTGACATTGGATTTGGTTAAAAAAGTGTTGAAATGTGAGTCTAAAAAGCAGGATATAACTTTTGATGAAATAGCAAAGGCTGTTGCTGATTATTACGGAGTGACCGTCGAAGATTTTAAGAGTCCTTCAAGAGGTCAGAAAATTTCTAATGCCCGCCATGTTGCGGTTTATCTTTCAAGGGAAGTTACGGATAAGAGTTTTGAATTAATTGCCAAATACTTTAATAAAAAACATCCGACAATGCTTTATTCCTATGACAAAATTAAGAAGGATATGAAGAATAATCAGGAACTTGAACGTTCTGTGAATGAGATTAAAAAGTCATTAAGAGGTTAGATTTATATGTATGATTATATTCGCGGTGCTTTAGCCGGTAAAATTAATAATTCAAAGGGGTGCTTTGTTACCGTTGAGGCTTGTGGTATTGGGTATTTAATTGAAGTTACATCAAGGACTTTCGCTGAAACTGATGGTGATGAGGTGAAGTTTTTTACTGTGTTAATTCATAGAGAAGATAAGATGAGTTTGTGCGGTTTTTTGCATAGGGAAGATCGTGATATTTTTAATATTTTGATGTCAGTCTCAGGAGTGGGCAGCAAAATGGCTTTGACTTTGTTGGATGAATTTAAGTCTTCAGAGTTGATAGGTTTTGTAATTGATGGTAATTACAAAGAACTGACTAGGGCTAAGGGTGTTGGACCAAAGTTGGCACAGAAGATTATTTTGGAGCTTAAAGATAAGCTTATGAATTATAAAGACAACGAGCCTATTGCGATAAAAACTCCGAATGTCCAAGATGTTCAGGCCGTTGAGGACGCAAAGACAGTTTTAATATCTTTAGGATATGAAAAAGAAGAGATAAAAGCTGCAATGTCAAAGGCTTTGGACGGTCTTGGTGACAATGCAAGTGCGGAAGAAATTCTTCGTAGGACTTTGCAAATTTTATCGCTATAAAATAAATATTAGACGGTCAGGGTAGTGTAACGATTTTATCGGGTACTTGCCATGACTAAAATTCATTGTTATCATTAGCGTATGATGAATTTGATTAATTTTACCTCAGTTAAAAAAGACTTTTTGGCATCTATTATTGTATTTTTAATTGCAATGCCTCTTGCTATCGGAATTTCTATAGCTTGTGGTTTGCCTGTTTATTCAGGTTTGATTTCCGCTATAATCGGTGGTGTTGTTGTTGGAGCTTTTTCCGGAAATTCTTTGCAAGTATCAGGACCTGCTGCGGGGCTTATTCTTGTTATTACTGATATTATCGCAGTTCAAGGTGTAGAAAAACTGTTTTTAATAATTTTTATTGTAGGTTTGATGCAAATTGCATTTGGGCTGCTTTCTTTAGGCAAGTGGTTTAGGGCGATTTCTCCGGCGATTATCCATGGGATGCTTGCGGGGATCGGAATTTCAATATTTTTGTCGCAATTTCATATAATGCTTGATAGCAAGCCTGCAAATAATTTTATAAAAAATATTTCAGATTTATTTAGCGTTATTTATCATTCAGTTTTACCGCTGGACGGTTCTCATCACCATATAGCGTGTCTTGTCGGGTTAATTACGATTGGTACTATAATTGTTTGGAATAGTATACCTTATAAAAAATTAAAAGTTGTTCCGTCAGCTTTAGTCGCAGTTATATTGGCGTCTGTTGTGGCAAGTGTTGCGCATCTTGATGCTATTAATTATATCGAGGTGGGGTCTAATTTCTGGAGCAGTGTTTCTTTAATAGCGCCTGCGACTTTTAAGTCGGCTCTTAGTATGCAAATCTTATTAAGCGCGCTTATCATAACTTTTATCGCTAGTGCTGAAACTCTTTTAACTTCTAATGCTATAGATAAAATGTGCGAAAGATCCAAAACTGATTATAATAAAGAAATAATTGCTCAGGGTATCGGAAACTCTTTATCGGGACTTATTGGAGGTTTGCCTATAACCGGTGTTATTGTCAGAAGTGCTGCTAATATTAATGCTGATGCGCAAAGCAGATTCTCTACCATTATGCATGGTGTGTGGATAATTATTTTTGTTACTTGTTTCCCTCAAGTGTTGAATTTGATTCCTCAGTCTGCGCTTGCGGCTATTCTGGTTTATACAGGATATAAGCTTGTTGATGTAGAGGCTGCTAAAAAGTTATATCACCTTAGCAAAGGTGAGTTTGCTGTTTATATGATAACTTTAATTGCAATCCTTTGTACAAATCTGTTTGAGGGTATTCTAATCGGGTTTGGCGCAGCACTTGCAAAAAGTGTTTTTAAAATTTTGAAAGTTCATATAAACGTGTTTGAGGATGGAGAAAAAGTAGTAGTGAGACTTACCGGAAATATTGTTTTTCTTCAGCTGCCTCAATTGATTGATATATTTGAACATTTGCCTGAGGATAGAGATGTATATGTTTGTGCGGACAGACTACATTTTATGGATCATGCCTGTGCTGATTTTATTAAAGATTGGGAAAGTTCAAGGCAAAAACTAAATGTGTCTACGGAAGTTGATTGGGCTAGTATTAGACGAACTTATCCTACTTTGAAATGGCGGAAATTTCATAAAGAAAATTAATAATTCAGATTTTTTAGCAAAAAATATTTTTCTGCGTTTTTACACATTTACAGGTGTAGAATATGTATATTTCAAATTTTCAAGTAAAACCAACTTCCAATGTAAATTTTCAGGCTCGAATATCTGATCGAGTAGATTATCAGCTTCGTCGTCAACTTAGGGCATCAAAATCCAGAAAAAAACTTACTGCTATGTATAATAAAAAACTTGAAGAGCTCAAATCTTGGGGTTTAGAATCTTCTGAGATTGTTATAACAAAGAACAGTATAGGTAATTTTACTTTAGGTTTGTCTACTCTTTTAGATGGAAATATGGGTAGAGTCTGTTGGCCTTTTGAACATTTGCCGGGTAAATCTGAGTTATCTCAATTTGTTAAATTGCAAGCTCGTCATATTTATGAAACGGAAAAAACTATAGATTATATGTATAAAACTCGCGGTATAAATATTTTTAAAAAGTTCAAGAGTTTGTAATTTGTCTATGTAGTTTATGATATACTTGTGATATGGCAAATTTTGAATTTTTAAAAAATAGACTTTCTATTTTTAGCGGGGATTTATTTGGAGGCATAAATGCGGCTATAATTGCTTTACCTCAAGCTTTGGCTTTTGGCGTTGCTACCGGTTTTGGGGCAGGTGCCGGTGTTTGGGGCGCTATTATTTTGTGTTTAGTTGCTGGTATTTTTGGAACTCGTGTTCCTATGATAGCAGGGATTACAGGGCCTGTGGCTATCGTTATTGCGTCTATTATGCACTCGCTTAATCAAGATATTTCTTCGGTTATTTTTATAATTTTAATTGCAGGTTTTCTGCAATTAATTTTAGCATTTACAAAATTGCCTGATATTGTAAAATATGTGCCTTATCCGGTAATCTCAGGGTTTATGAATGGTGTTGGAACTATTATTATTATAATGCAGCTTAATCCACTTTTCGGTCTGAAACCTTTTTCAAATACAATTGAAAGTATTAAAAATTTATTTTTAACATTGCATTTTGCAAATCCAGAGGCTTTAATTCTTGGGGTTCTAACATTATTAATAGTGTTCTTTACTCCAAAAGCAATTAATAAAATTGTTCCTTCTCAAATTTTGGCTCTTATTGTATGTACAGTATTGTCTGTAAAAATGGGATTTAATGTTGACAAAATCTCTACAATATCTGCGGCTTTTCCGCAAATACAGCTTCCTCATACTACGATACACGATTTTGTAAGATATTTCCATTATGCTATTATGCTCGGAATAATTTTATCTTCAGAAACTTTATTGACAGGGCTTGTATGCAGTTCTATTACCAAACAAAATATTCAACCTAAAAAACTTCTTATTCCGCAAGGTATAGGAAATATGCTTTGTGCCTTTACCGGTGCATTACCCGGTTCTGCCGCTACTATGCGTACCGTTGCTGCTATTAAGACTGGGGCTTCAACTAAAGGGGCTGCAATTATCTCTGCGGTTGTTCTTATGTTGTGTTTGTCGATATTTTCAGGGTTTGTTGCTCAAATTCCGCTTCCTGTACTGGCTGGTATTTTGATAAAAATCGGGTATGATATTATTGATTTTAAACTCTTGAAAGTGCTTAAATATGCACCAAAAGATGACAAGTATGTGTTAGGTGTGGTTTTCTTTCTTACGGTGTTTTACAATCTTATCGCTGCCGTTGGTGCTGGTATTGTGTTGGCAGCTCTTCTTTATGCTAAGGGGCTTGCTGATAGAACAAAAATCGTGCAGACTGACGTTTATGATAGTGATATTCAGAATATGGAAAGAATGGTCGAGAAGGACTTTAAGCATAAAATTCGTGTAGTTCACATAAGCGGTCAGTTTTTCTTTGGCTCTGCAACTCAATTGGTTTCGCATTTCGATGAAATGTTAGGGACTAAGTTTATTGTGTTGGTTTATGATTCTGATGTAACTCTTGATATATCAGCTATATTTGCGCTTGAGGATATAATTTTACGTCTTAAAAGCCAGCATATTAAGCTTTTGCTGGTCATCAATAATGAAGAAATCCGAGAACAATTGGTTGCTCACGATATTATTTCTCAATTGGGTGAAAATCATATTTTTTATAGTGAAATAAGAGCGATAGATTATGCAAAGGGAAGAATGCAGCGCAAGCTTAACCGTGAACTCGAAAAATAAACTTACTCCCTATTGCAAAATCATCTAAAAAGTCGTAATATAATCTTGCAGACAAAAAGGAGAGATGTATTATGTATCACGTTTATACTGAAAAAGACGAAAACGAATTTTCTAAAACCTTAGTTGGTGAATTTACAGACTATGACAAGGCTGTAGAAAGAGGCAACAAAGCTATAGAAAATAAAGAAAATTACATCTGGATTATTGAGCAAACAGATGGACACGTTAACAATTACGGTGAATTGATAACGACCGTTGTTGCTAGAAGCGATGATGAGTAATTATTAGTTTAACCTAACAGGTTTTCTAATATTTTAGCATTTTCATCAGCTCGTTTTGACTGATTAACAGAAACTCTTCTCATATATGTGCGTAGAGCTTCTCTAATCAGTTCACTTCGAGTGCGCTGTTCATTATTTGCTAGACCATCTACTTTATCTAAGAATGCATCAGGCATAGTTACCAAAATTTTTGCCATACACCTAACCCTCCAAATTAATACATCTATAGTATATCATATGTTTATATTTTCTGCAACCATGCATTTTTAGCTTAGCCGTGGTGACTAATGGACAAAGCTTTTGAAGTTGAAATATTATGACTTTGTACTAGAGAGAGAAAGGAGATTTCAATGGACGAGAACAAAGAAAATATGCATAATCAGGAATGCAACAGTTTTGCTTGCAGACACCCTTTGATGAAGTATATGTTTGTATCTTTATTAATCTTTTTAGGTGCTTTTGCAGCATTTTATGTTGTAACAGATTGGCATTTTAAGAGAATGATGGATCCTGCTTATCAGATGCGTAGAATGGATAAGATGATTCGCTCAAATGTTGATTATATGGGCAAAATGGCAGAACGTCAGGTTCAAAAAGGTGAACGTATGATGATGAAAGATGAAAGTTATGTTCGCCTTGAAAAGACTGATAAAAACTATAAGATTATTGTTGATTTGAGACCTTTTGATGATGATGAGAAAAATGTTGAAGTAACAGCAAACGGTAATATGTTGACTATTACTGCAGCAGGATCATCAAGCAGACACGGACGTGAGAAAATCTTAAAAATTACGCAAAATTATATGTTTGATGATGATATAAATCTTGCCAATATGACAAAAGTTCGTGAGGGTAAGGATTTGATAATTTATATACCAACAGAAAAATAATAACTCTAAAATCTAACACTTATCTGATGCCGAAACTCAAGTTGTTTCGGCATTTTTTTTATGCTAAGTTTAAAAAGGTTTTTGTATTGTGATATAATTATTCTGTTATGAATAATAGAATTTTAATTGTAGATGATGCTCCAAGCTGGCGAAGATACCATGAAGATGTTATAAGACAGATTTATAAGGACAAGTATGAGATTGAGACTGCTTCTTCAGCTACTGAGGCTAATGATATAATATATGGTGATTCTCCATTTGATATTGTGTTGACGGATATGCAGATGGAAAGTGATTATTTGCCGCTTTATGCAGGAGAGTGGTTGATTGAGCAAATTCAAAAAATGGAAGCATACAAAAACAGCAGAATTATAATTATTTCTGCTGCTTATAATATTAAGTTTATTGCTGAAAAATATAATGTTGAATTTATAAGAAAAGCTGATTGTAGAAATATTGAATCTTATAGATTAATCGGCGGATAATTATTTAAAGATTACGACATCGCTGGGTGTAATTTCAAGTATTCTTTTGCTTACAGAACCGTGGAATTGGTTTTTCGCGGAATGTTTTGTTCCTGTGATAATAAGGTCTATATTTTCTTTTTTAGAAAATTCGACAATCTTTTCTGCCGGATTGCCTTGTAAAATTGCAAATTTGTCGGCTTTAAGTCCGTATTTTTGTAGTTTTTCTTGTACTTCAAGAATTGTTCTGGTTGCATAGCGGTGTTGTTGTTCTTCAATTTCCATTAGCCATTTTGCATCAAGAGCCCCTTCCAAGAATAATAGGTTAGGGTTCTCCAGTACTATTACTATATAAATTTCTTTATCTTTCAATTCAAGGTATTTAATGGCCTCAGATGCTGCAAATCTAGAGTTAGATGACCCGTCTGCAGCAAATAGGACTTTTTTACAGTCGTTTACGTTTTTGGTTATGTATGTTGATTGAGTTACGTTGTTTACGATGTCTCTTGATACTGAGCCTAACCATCTTTGTATTCCTTTTTTCCCGTGTGAGCCCATAAGTATTAAGTCATATTTTTCGTTTTGTGCTTGTTCAAGTATCCCTGAGACAGTTTCGCCACAGCATTTTATTTGTTTTTGAAAATTTATATTAAGATTTTCACATTCTATTTCGGTTCTTTCAAGAATTCTTCCTGCAACGTTTGCACAGGATTTTTCAAAGTTTGAATCTTCAATTGCTACACTGTCTGGCAAAAAACTCCAGTCTACAACACATATTGCATCCATTTCAACTTCTCTCCCCCATTTGGAGAAGTTCTTTAGAGCTCGAAAACTTATCTCAGAGCCGTCTGTACAAAATAAAACCTTCATTATTTTATTCCTTTCTTTTGGTTACAAATTAACTTATGTTAAGCAAAATTACATTATCTGGTCATCTATTTTTTTTTCTGATAAGATATATGTGCGGATAAATACATTTTTAAATGAATGGATGTTATAGTTATGCCTGCCGGTGAAAAGGTAAATCTTAGGGATTATAAAAATTTAATAGAAACAATTGCGAAAGTTGAATATCAAAAATTTTCACTTTCACATCTTGTTGAATTGCCAGAATTGATAAATATTGGCAATCACACTCTTTATATACTTTTTAAGGCTAATCCGCCGGAACACTATAACAACACTTATTTGTCAACTGCCATTAAGTGGGCAATAAGAAATGAAGTCCGCAGACGTTATAAATGGTATTCTTTGAAAAATAGAAAACAGGCTGATAGTGTAGAAGGAGATAATCAGGACGTCCGTTGCGAAGTTTATAAGACAATTTTGTCTATAGATGAAATGCAGGATGCTGAAGTTCCTACTCAGATTAAGGCTGATGAGCGTACTCCTGATGAAGCTATCGAGTTTATGGAATTGAAGTCTGAAATTATTGACGCTATAAGTCGTTTACCTAGACGTGAAAGAGAATTAATCGAGTATAAATTTTTTAAAGAAAAGAAATTGCGTGAAATTTCGGAGGAGTTTGATATTTCGCAATCGAGAATCTCGAGAATTATTCAATCAGGGTTAGATAAGGTAAAGAAAGATTTAAAAAAGCGCGGGGTAATTTAATGAAAACTATTTTTGAAAAGAGCAATGATGTTGAGGGGATTTGTTTAACAGATGAATTGGAAGATGTCAGCTTTTTAAGGAGTTCTCTGTTACGAAAAGAAAAATGCGGGCTTCCTCAGATGGGAGAATTGGAAGTTTTGCGTCATTACAAAGAATTGTCTGACAGAAATTTTTGTATTGAAAAAGGTTTTTATCCGCTCGGTTCCTGTACTATGAAGTATAATCCTAAGGTAAACGAATTTTTGGCTTCTCTTGAGGGGCATACAAATTTACACCCTTTATTGGATGATGAGTATGCTCAGGGAGCGCTTGAGCTTATGTATAACCTTCAGGAAGCTTTGAAAAAAATTACCGGTATGGATGCTGTTACTTTGCAGCCTGCTGCCGGTGCACATGGCGAATTGACAGGCATGATGATTATTAAAAAGTATTTTGAGTCAATCGGGGATAACAGAAAAAAAGTCATTATTCCTGATTCAGCCCATGGTACAAATCCCGCAAGTGCTCATATGTGCGGTTTTGATATTGTTCCTGTTAAATCTGACAGTCGCGGTCAAGTTGATGTTGAGGATTTGAAGCGTCTTATTGACAAGGATGTAGCTGCAATAATGATGACTAACCCTAATACTTTAGGTTTGTTTGAAGAAAATGTACTTGAAATCTCAAAGTTAATGCATGATAACGGCTCGCTTCTTTATTATGACGGTGCTAATTTTAATGCGATAATGGGATATACAAATCCAAAACTTATGGGATTTGATGTTGTGCATTTGAATCTTCATAAAACATTTGCGACTCCTCACGGGGGTGGCGGTCCCGGAGCAGGGCCAGTTGGGGTAGTTGAAAGATTGAAAGAATATTTGCCAACACCTGTTATCGCTTATGATGGTGAAAAATATTACAGAAATTACAATTTAAAACATACAATTGGTGCTGTAAAATCATTTTACGGGAACTTTGGTGTCCTTGTAAGAGCTTATGCTTATATCCTTATGATGGGGAATAATTTGAAGGAAGCTACTGAGAATGCGGTATTAAATGCAAATTATTTAAAAGAAAAGCTAAAAAAATATTATGAACTTCCTTTTGATGAACCTTGTATGCACGAATTTGTATTGTCAGGTGACAGACAAAAGCAATATGGAGTCTCAACATTGAATATAGCAAAACGATTAATGGATGGAAATACACATCCTCCAACGGTTTATTTCCCATTGATTGTGCATGAGGCTATAATGATTGAGCCTACTGAGTCAGAAACGAAACAAAAATTGGATGAGTTTGTTGATACTATGATAAAGATTGCCAAAGAGGTTGAGACAGATCCTGATGTGGTACTTTCAGCTCCTCATACGACTCCTGTAAAAAGAGTTGATGAGACGCTTGCCGCTCGTCATCCAGATTTAAAATTTCCTATATAAACAATAAAATAATAAAGAGAACGAATTATGAGTAAAGAAAAAACAAAAATAAAAGTAGCATTTCCCCATATGGGAACAATATATATAGCGTGGTCGGCAGCTTTAAGAAAAGTCGGAGTTGAACCATTTATTCCACCTTATACAAGTAAAAAGACATTGTCTTTAGGTACCAAAAATTCACCTGAGGCAATTTGTCTTCCTTATAAATTGATTTTGGGTAACTTTATTGAAGCAATAGAAGGCGGAGCTGATTATGTTGCAATGATTGCTTCTCCCGGTTGCTGCAGGTTGGGTGAGTATGGCGCTTGTATAAACAATGCTTTAAAAGATATGGGCTATCATGCAAATTATATTGAGTTAACCCTTTATGACGGAATAAAAGGGCTTTATGATTTCTTGGCAAAGATTAGTGGTAAAAAGGATTATGTTCTTTTTACAAAAGCTATAATATTGGCGATAAGAAAAGTCTTTTTGTTGGATGATTTGCAGGCAAAACTTTCTTATTGCAGAGCAAGAGAAGTTGTTCAAGGTGATTCTGACAAGGCGTTTAAAAAAGCTTTGAAGATAATTGATGAGGCGATGAATACACGCCAGATGAACAGGGCTAAGAAGCTTGCTTTTGCCGAAATGGACAAGGTTAAGTTAGACGAAAATAAAGAAGTTTTGCATGTTGATATTACGGGCGAAATCTATCTAGTGTGCGATAGATTTTCTAATCAAGATATTGTAAAAGAGCTTGGCAAGATGGGTGTTGAAACCAGAAAGAGCCTTACAGTAAGCGGTTTTTTGAAGGATGCAATTATTCCTAAAATCTTTAGAAAAGGTGAAACTCACCTTCAAAGAGCGAACAGACTGGCTAAACCTTATTTGATGAGAGATATCGGCGGTGATGCTTTGGAATGTGTTTCTGATGTTGCTTATGCTGAAGAAAGAGGAATTGATGGTATTATTCACATAAGTCCGTTTACTTGCATGCCTGAAATTATGTCACAAAATATTTTCCCAGCAATGAGAGAAAATTGTGATGTTCCTATTTTGCCTTTAATAATGGATGAGCAGACAGGTAAGGCTGGATATTTAACAAGGTTGGAAGCGTTTGTTGATTTGATGCGCAGACGTAAAAGAAAAAATGCGTTGAAAAATAAAAAACAGCCTGAAGCTATTAAGTAAATTGTAGGTTGATGATTTTAATATTGAGGAAAAAATAAGTATATGTTTAAACTATTTCGTGATGCTTTTAAGATAACCAATGAAGGCATAATTTTAGCAGTTCCTTTGGTGTGCTTCATGTGGTTAATAACGCTTTATATATCCTATTCAAAGGAAGTTGTAGATACTATTCCGGAGATGATTTTATCAGGCGTAACTGTTCTTTTTATGTCAAGTGCGTTCAGTGCCGGTTGGTTTTATATGGTAAAAAAATGTGTTGAATTTTCCAAAAAAGATTTTATTTTGGATGAGGATAAGGCGAGTGAATCTTTAAACTTGATAAAATCTTTTACTGATGGTATTGGGAAATTTTTCTTACGTTATGTAGAAGTTTCTTTGATTTTTGCAGGAATTGTTCTTTTGACGGCTTCTGTATTGTATAAGATAAGTATTCCGTTTATTAGAGAAATACATTTTTCGCTTTCGCAGATGGGTACAGTGATAAATTCTCAGCAAGATATAGCAGCTTTTTTAAATTCATTACCTCAAGAACAGTTAATAGTGCTTTTTCAGCTTAATTTAATATTGATGATTGTAACTTCGGTTTTTGCTTTTATGCAGATGTTGTGGATGCCTGAAGTTATTTATAGTGAGCGTGATCCATTTATTGCATTATTCTTATCAATCAAAAAGTTGTTTGTTAGATTTTGGAAATCAATAGGTTTATTTGCATATATTGTATTTCTGAATTTTATAATATCTTATTTTAGTACATTTGCATTTTTGCACCCAATCGTGTACATGTTTTTGATGATAATGTATTTCTATTTCATTGTGTACGTGGTTGTGTTAATATTTACTTATTATGATAGAGAATTCAACAAATCCGATAAAATCGAAGATACAGAAGCCTAAAGTTATAGCTGTAGTCGGCCCCACAGCCAGCGGAAAGAGTGCGTATGCTGTGGAGCTTGCAAAACAGGTTAACGGTGAAGTCATATCAGCCGATTCCAGACTTGTATATAAGGGCTTTAATATTACTTGCGCAAAACCTACAGAAGAGGAAATGCAAGGTATTCCTCATTATATGATGGATATAGTTACTCCGGATGTGGATTATTCTGCTGGGTTGTATTCAAAGCAGGCTAAGGATTATATATATGATATTTTAGGAAGGGGAAAAGTTCCTATCATTGTTGGCGGAACCGGACTTTATTTTAGACTTTTGTTAGAAAGTTATGTCATGCCTGAGGTTAAGCCAAATAATGAATTTCGTGAAAAATTGAGGAGTTTACCAGTTGAAGATTTGTATAAAAAATTATGTGAACTCGATGCTGAGAGTGCTTCTACGATAGATGCTAATGACAAGAAAAAGATAATACGTGCGCTTGAAATTTTAAAATTTACAGGTCGACCTTTAAGTGAAGTTAGAGGTATAAAGAGTGAGAAGGAGTTTGATATTCATTGGATTGGCAGAAATTATCCGAGAGAAGAACTTTATCAGCGCATAAATGAAAGAGTAGATATCATGGTAGAACATGGTATGGTTGAAGAAACTCAAGGTTTGCTCCAACGATATGGACGTGTACAAAATTTGGTTTGTACTATAGGCTATCAGGAGATAATTTCTTATCTGGACGGAGTGTTATCTTTTAATGAGGCTATTGAAAGATTAAAACAAAATACCAGAAGGTATGCAAAGCGTCAGTTGACTTGGTTTAGGCGCAATCCTGACATACAGTGGAATTGCTATCCTGAGCCTTTAAGAAAATAAGATTTTATGTTACAATTGAATATATAGTAATATTGAGGGTTATGTGTATGAATATAAAAAAGACTGGTCTTATTGTAGGTTCTTGTTTGGCTTTTTTGTACCTGTTGTATTTAGGTATTCCGTTTTGTTTAACAGGTCTGGTAAATTCGTATGTACCTAAAATAGAGAGTCTTGTAGAAAAGAGTAGTGGCTTTAAGTTATCTATAGAAAATGCCAGGTTGTTGACTACTCCAAAGCTTACTGCAGGCGTTGGGGCTGGAAAAATAAAGCTTAATTCTCCTGCTGGAGATGAGGTTTTGGCAGCTGAAAATGCTCAGGTAAAGGTTTCTTTATTACCGCTTTTGATTGGGCGTGTCGAGTTGGATGTAATCAGGGCTAAGGATGCATCTGTATCATTGAAGGTTAAGCCTGATGGAAGTTTGCAAATAGCTGATTATTTTTCCGATAATGGCTCAGCTGAGGTTTCTTCAGAAGCTCCTATGTGCGCATTACCTTTTGGGTTGAAATTATCAAACAGATTACCTGATATTAGAGTGGATAAATACTCTGTAGCTGTTGTTGATTCTAAAACTTCTAAAGTTTATTCAGTTAATGGAAGTGAGTTGAAGGTTACTGATTTTGTAATTAATAAAAAGGTTAAAATATCTACAAATGGTTCTGTTACTTTGGCTGGAGATGTGCCTTTCAAATATGATGTAAAAGTTTTCAATAAGGTTATGCCGGATGTGACATTAGATGATTTGGTATTTGCTCAGCCTGCTGCTAAAACAGAAGAAGCTGCACCTTTAGCTTTTAATATTATTGATATATTTGAAAATATTAGGAAAAATCAGCTGAGAGCAAATTTAACCACTGATGTGAAATCTTATGGAAAGTTAGATGATATTCATGTCGATGGTTTGGTTGATGTTGAGAATTTATCTTTAGCTATTGACGGAAAACCGCTTCCTGAAGGTCATGTAAAATTGACTTTTAAAGGTAAAAAAGCGGTTAGTGATATTGCGTTATATTCTGGAGACAATGAAACAACTACTGTTATAAGTGAATATAGTGGTGGTAAATCTAAAAAAATTAATTTAGCAGTTAAGTCTAATGCAAAAATTAATAACATATTTAATATAATAAAAGTAATAGCTTCTACATTTAATTATAATGATTTGGATACGCTTAGTGCAACTGGTGCTATAGATACGGATTTCAAGTTAAAGTCTGATATGAAAAAGGTATATTCAAGCGGATATTTTAAGATCCCTGAGGGTAGTATTAAGTATGCACTATATAATGTATTAATAAATAACATAAAAGCTGATATTGATTTTTCAGGTGATTCCGTTAATCTTAAGAATTTTGGATTTACTATATTAAATCAGCCTCTAAAAGCTTACGGAACCATAAAACATGATTCCACAATTGATTTGCATTTGCTTGCTGATAAGTTGATGATAAGGGGGTTGTTGGTAGCAACAGGTCAGGTAGGATTGCTCAAAGATAATGATGTGAAATCTGGTACACTTTCTCTTGATGCTTCCGTAAAGGGTAAGCTTAAGGAAGTCGTTCCTGTCGTAAACTTGGTTGTTAATAACTTAAATATATTAAATAAGCCTTCTGAGACTACATTGAAGATGGCTGGTTCAAATGTAAATATATCGACTGACGGAAAATCTTACAAAGGTAATGTTAATGCAAATTCTATCAATATAATTAATCCAATGCTGAAATTTGCTCTTCCAAAGGTTGCTTTATCTTTGAATGAAAAGGATTTGAATATTGCTGATACTTATTTAATGTTTGATAATTCACGTATAGATATTTCAGGAAAGGTTTCTGATTATGCTAATAAGAATATAGCAATTTCGCTGAAGGCAAAAGGAGCGCTTAAGGCTTCTGATTTAAAGAATACTTTGCCTGCAGAGTATCGATCTATGGTAACAGCTTCCGGAAGTTTGCCTGTGTATGTTTCAATTACAGGTAATGATAAAAAGCAGATTGTTGATGCTCAAGTCCTTGCAACTCCTGGTAATTATCTTCATATAGCCGATTTAGCCGCTATATCGGGTAAAAATTCTCTATGGAGATCAAATGTAGTTCTTGACGGTAATGTTGTTAAACTCTCTGATACCGGGCTGTATGTTTATGGAAAAAATACTATAGATGAGAGCGGAAGTGTCAGCGGATTGACTCAATTGTTACGTGTTGCAGGAGATGTTGATATCTCAAGTTTGGCTCTTAAGGATTTGAAGGTCGCGACTTTGAATACTCAAACAGTTTCAATTCCGGGCTTTAAAAACTCAAAAGCAATAGGAAATGTCAATATATCATTGCACGGTAATGCAGCTAGTCCATCAATTACTGGACAGGCTGATTTGTCTCAGGTTTCGTTGCCAACTATGAAAACCGAATTGCAAAATGTAGCTGTTGATATGGGTGCAAATGCAATTAATGTAAATCTTCCAAAAATTAAGGTGGATAATTCTACAATGAATGCAAAACTCGTAATAAATCCGAATTTTGCAAATGGTATTATTCTAAAATCTGTAGATTTTAATGGGGATTATATAGATTCTGATACTCTTGCGGCAGCTCTGGCCGGTGGGGGTGGTTCTGCATCTTCAGTTGGTACCTCATCCGCATCAAAATCAAGTGCGCCTGCCGATTTAGGCATTGTAATCCAGAGTGGTAAAGGTACGGTTACTAAATTTAAGAGCGGATCTATAATTGCAACTAACCTTCTTGCAGATTTTCTTTTGAAGAATAATATTTTCTATTTGAAAAACCTTAAAGGTGACGCTTTTGGCGGAAAGATTAGCGGGGATGTTAATTGTAACGTAATTTCTGGAGCTACAAATGTAAATATGTCAGGGACAGGCATGAGTGCAGTTAGTGCAATAGAAGGTGCTGCAGGAATAAAAAATGCGCTCTCCGGGGTATTAGATTTTACCGCTAAATTAAGTCTGAATGCTTTTGCAAAGGATTATAATTCTATGCTCAAGTCAGTAAAAGGCGATGTCTCTTTTGATGTAAAAGACGGTCATTATGCAAATATAGGTAGTCTTGATCATCTTTTACTTGCTCAAAATATTGCAGCAAATGTAATATTAAAAGCGGCTATTGCTCCGATTAGAAATTTGCCTGTAGTTCAGAATGCCTCTAATTTTAAGACGATTAACGGCTCTCTGTCATTGAAAAACGGGATAGCTTACCTAAAATCTATTAAGTCTACAGGTCCTTCAATGGCTTATTATGTTACAGGGCAGTATAATCTTATTAGCGGTTATACAAATGTAGTTATATTAGGTCGACTTGGGGCTGATGTTGTTGCGGCATTAGGGCCTCTTGGGGAGTTGTCCGCAAGTAAGTTGACTTCTTATATTCCTAAATTCGGGACAAAGACAAGTGCAATCTTAAGTGCTTTAACTTCAAATCCTAAGTCGGAAAACATTTCGAGTATTCCTGCACTTTCGAGTGGTAATACTAATGCAAAAGATTTTAAAGTGTTGTATGTCGGAACTGTTACTAATCCTTCTTCTATAAAGTCTTTTAAATGGCTTTCTACTTGTGATACATCCGCAATAACAGGCGGAACAATAAAAGAACAGCTTAAAACTACAACGGATGCAATAAAGACTTCAGGTAAAAATACTGTTTCTGATGTTAAGACAAGTGTCGAAAATGTAAAAGAATCTGCAAAGGATGTTGCAACTAACATAAAAGATCAGGTTCAGAAAACTAAAGACAGTATACAAGATTTAAAAAATCTGAAGAATATATTCAAAAAGCCTGCTACGACTACAGAAACTGGTGTTACCGAATAACCAATTGTAACGAAATGTAACGAAGTAACAGACATGAATTAAAGAAAAGGTGTAAAAAGGCCGTAAACATGACTAAGGAAATTAGAAACGGAAAGGGACAAAGTCATGGGTATGGCGGCAT
>CASDRS010000009.1 GCA_949283255.1 uncultured bacterium
TATCCGGACTAACTCACTTTGCTCGTGTCGTCCGTGCGGAAATCCGCTCGTCGTTCCCGCCATTTTAAAGACACCTTCGGGTGTCTTTTTTAGTATATTCACACCTCGGCTCTCACTACGTTTTCGCCTGTCTTGGATTTCTCCTCCACGCTTGAATAGTCTCATTATGTTTGTATTTTACAAAATGGCCATATTTTGCAAGATATTTTTTCTGTCTCTTTTGTATAATTGTATTAAAGTTGTTAATTTTATTTTATAATTTCGTCTTGCGGGGCGATTTTTACTTCGTTAAAACATCCTTCCAGAGCGGTTTTTGAGTCGGCACCTTTTTTCATTAATCTGTCGATTTTTGGTGATGCAACAAGCCAAGAATCCGTTTGTGATGAATATGCAACGTCAATCCTGTCTTTGCCTATTTTTAATTCAGAAAATGGGATTGAATATTTTTTGAAAAATTCTAGAAATTTGTTATATATGTCTTGGCTGCGTTTGGTAGGTTTTGAGCCAACTAATATCCCTTGCAGATCAGGGTTTTTCAAGTCCATTTTTTGTGCAATATATTGTGTGATTGAGAAAAAATGATGATTACTTTCATTCATTGGTGTGAGATGTAACATTAAGATGTCTTTTCCATCCGTTAATCCCATCATCGTACAATCACAAATACCTTTTGTGTAAGCTGCAGGTGCCTTAATTGATTCGTTTATTGTCCAAGGATAATTTACGCTGTTTTTTGAACCGATTTTTACGGCTGCCTCTCCAAATGCTTTTTGAGTTACGGCTTGTATTCCTGATGTAAATGAGATTTCTGTCATAACAAATTACCTTCCACATATCTAATGTGCAGGAATTTTCAAAATTGCTCCGAATTTCATGTTTGTAAAGTTATTTAAATTACTTTTCCAAACAAATCGTATTCATCCGCATTTTCGATTAATACGTTTTCGATATCCCCCGGAACTACAGGTTTTTCTGATTTTGCGTAAACAAGTCCGTCAATTTCAGGTGCATCATGTTCCGATCTCATTATGATTACTCCATCATCAGTGAAGCTTTCTACTATGCAAGGTATTGTTTTGCCTATATAACCTTGATTTATTTCGTATGAAATCTGCTGTTGGAGTTCCATCAATTTTTTATATCTTTGGTGTTTTATTTTTTTCGGTACTTGATTTTGCATTGAATATGATGCGGTATTCTTTTCTCTCGAGTATTCAAAAACACCCATTCTGTCAAATCTTGCAAATTTTACAAAATCATAGAGCTCATTAAAATCTTTTTCCGTTTCGCCGGGATACCCTACGATAAATGCCGTTCTGATTGCTACGTGCGGTATCTTCTTCCTTAGTTTGTTTATCAAGTCTTTATAATCAAATGCGGGTCTTCTCATAGCTTCAAGAATTTTCTTACTGTAATGTTGAAGCGGAATATCAATGTATTTTACAACTTTATCAAGTTTTGCTATCGCATTTATAAGTTCATCGTTCATCTGTGACGGGTAAGCATACATTATTCTTATCCAGCCTAATCCTTCTATTTTGTTTAATTCTTCCAAAAGTTTTGCAAGTGAAGGTTTGCCGTATATGTCTATGCCGTAACTTGTTGTGTCTTGAGCTATAAGGTCAATTTCCGTCACTCCTTTTTGAACAAGTTCTTTTGCTTCTTCTACAATATTTTCTATTGTTCTGGAATGGTATGCTCCACGTAGTTGAGGAATTATGCAGTACCCACAGTGGTAATTACATCCGTCTGCTATTTTGATATAAGAGCTTGAACCCATTGTAATCTGTTGTCTGTTAACATTTTCAGGGTATATGTATTCCGGTTTTTCCGATATTTTTGCGATGTATTCGTCATTTTGTTGATTGAGTACTTGCTCAACGATAGGCACAATTTCCTTAAAATCAGTCGCTCCTACCATTGCACATACCTCTGGGATAGCTTTTTTTAACTCATCTTTGTGCTTTTGCGGCAGACATCCGGTAACAATAACTTTTTTACCTGTTTCAACCATCTGTAATATTGATTGAACGGATTCTTTTTCTGCATCGTGGATAAATGAGCAGGTGTTTATTATTATTACATCAGCATCGTTTTCATCCAGAGTGATTTCGTAACCCTTTTCTGCCAATAGTCCCAGCATAAGTTCTGAGTCTACTAGATTTTTTGCACAACCGTGATTTATTAAAGCTATTTTTTTCATATATTACCTCTTTGAAAGTAATATTAACATAAATATGATGAGTAAACTATCCCCTTTGGGAGAGTAAGTATCTTATTTCGTGAGTATAAAAATTTTTGCAAAAAAAACCTGATACTTTTGGTATCAGGTGAAAAGATTCGTTTCGTTTTTACTTTGTGAAAAGTAAATCTTTTTATTACTTACCGCCAAACAATACTGCTTTAGCAGCTTGAGAGTTTGGCACAATTGATTGATCAAACATTACTACAGGATAAACATCTGTAGGGTTTGTAACTTTACAATCGGCATCGTGATATGTATTTGCATCGCATTTTACAAGTTTGTTAGGATTTTTGCTGCCATTAACGTCTATTACACCTTTACATGGGTGTCTAGTAACGGTAGCATTACCTTCTGTACATTCTTTTGCGTCAGCTGCAAAAGATAAAGCAATACCATCATTAAAGAAATAAGTATAGTTGGTATCGGTACCAAATTCTAAAGTTGCTGTGTTGGTATCATCTGTGCTAACAGTCCATTTATCGCTGCCTACACAACCTTCATTTGCACCGCAAACTCTTGCTACGTTCATTCTGTTGTTAAACAAGTTGTAAAGTGATGCAGCTCCTTCAGCTTGACCACTCTCACCTGAAGCTGTAGCTTGAGACAAGTCATAGTCATCAAGAGCTACGTTCAATACAACTGCTTGAGACAATACAGACAATGCTTTTTTGTAAGCTGTTCTATACTGTGCACCTTGTGTTGAATTCAATAATGTTGGCATAGTCATTGCGGCTACAACACCGATAATACCAAGCGTAATCAATACTTCTGCAAGCGTAAAAGCTTTCTTTGTTCCATTAGTCATTTCAAATCCTCCGTAAATTAGAATGGTTCCATTGTAATTATACGATACTTATATCATCTTGTCAATATTATTGATATACATTTCATTATATATCTTTATTATCATTAATATACTTATGTAAAAAGGACGAGATTTGGGATAAAAAGACATTAGGTGCAAAGATAAGACAAGTACGAGTAACGAAGGGTTTTTCTCAAGAAAAACTCTCCGAGTCTGTTGACCTTTCTCCAAGGCAGATGTGCCTTATCGAGAATGGGAACTCTTATCCTTCTTTGGAAACTTTTGTCAAAATAGCACGCGTTCTTGAAATAAATATCAATGAATTTTTTAATATAGCTTCTAAGCCTGAAACAGATGATGTAGTTGAAATTATTGATATGATAAAATCTATTGACCGAAAGAAATTACCCCTTGTTTACGATCTTTTGAGGGTGGTTGCCAAGCATAGGTAGATTATTAATATTCAATCTTTAGATAAATTGACAAGTTATATATAAAGTTATAAAATATATTTACTAACTTAAGGAAAGCATGGGTGAAATTCCCTCACTGGTCCGCAGCCGTTATAGTCGGAATGCTTATTTTAGTTGTGTTACACCTCGAGACTAGGAGATTTGGTTTATGGAAAAAACGATGGGTAAAGGTAGTGTAGTTGATTTGTCGACTACTCGTATGTTGACTGGAATGTCGATTGATGCTTATAACAGCATTCAAGCAAAGGTTGAAGAAGCTAATGTCAATTTGGTTGACTCTTATTTAAGAAAGCTTGATTGGAAAGTTAATGAAAATTCCAATATGTCTTATTCTATTCAGGGTTTGAATAATTACATCGCTTCAGAAATCAGTAAAACTTATTGGTTGAACAAGGTTTATCCTGAGCATATAAAGAATGCTCATGTAAATGGTGATATTCATATCCATGATTTGAATATTATATCTGTTTATTGTGTAGGTTGGGATTTGAAAGATCTACTTACGGAAGGGTTTAGAGGAGTTGTCGGAAAAATTGAGAGTGCTCCTGCAAAACACTTTAGAACTGCTTTAGGACAGATAGTTAATTTTATGTACACAATGCAGGGTGAGGCCGCTGGTGCTCAGGCATTTTCAAATTTTGATACTCTTCTGGCACCGTTTATAAGATATGACAAACTGAATTATGAACAGGTAAAACAAGCTATACAAGAGTTTGTGTTTAATATGAATGTTCCTACACGTGTTGGGTTTCAGACACCGTTTACGAATATAACTATGGATTTGACTGTTCCTAGTTATTATGCGGATCAGGCTGTTATTATCGGTGGAGAATGTCAGGAAGAAACATACAAAGAATTCCAAAACGAGATGGATATGCTAAACAAGGCATTCTTTGAAGTTATGATGGCGGGAGACAGTGCAGGTAGAGTATTTACGTTCCCTATTCCTACTTACAATATTACAAAAGATTTTGACTGGGATAATAAAAATCTCGACGGATTGTGGGAGATGGCTGCAAAATACGGTATCCCTTATTTTTCTAACTTTATTAATTCTGATATGTCGCCTGAGGATGCGCGTTCTATGTGCTGCAGATTAAGAATTGACAATAGAGAGTTGGAATATAGAGGCGGCGGTCTGTTTGGCTCGAACCCTCTTACAGGTTCTGTTGGCGTTGTTACTATTAATTTGCCTAAAATTGCAGACAGTGTACAGAGTAAGGGTGAATTTCTTGAAAAACTTTCTAAAAATATGGAAATTGCTAAGGAAAGTTTGGAGATTAAGCGTAATTTGTTGGAAGATTTAACCGATAAGGATTTATATCCTTATACCAAGTTTTATTTGAGAGATATCAAGGCAAGGTTTGGAGTTTATTGGAAAAACCATTTTTCAACAATAGGGCTTATCGGTATGAATGAAGCTTGTATAAATTTGTTGGGCGATGATATCGGAAGCTTTAGAGGAAAACAATTTGCTCTGGAAGTTATGGACTTTATGCGTGCAAAAATTGTCGAATTCCAAGAAGAGACCGGCAATAACTATAACCTTGAGGCAACTCCCGGAGAAGGAACTTCATATAGGCTCGCTAAGTTGGATAAAAAACATAAGTATCCGTTTTATACAAATTCAACTCAATTGCCTGTAAATTATTCCGATGATATTTTTGAAGTCCTTGATCATCAGGATGATTTGCAAACAAAATATACTGGCGGTACTGTTGTCCACATTTTTGCAGGTGAGAGAATTTCAAATATTGAGACAATGAAAAATCTTGTCAAAAAAGTTTGTAATAATTATAAACTTCCATATTTTACATTCTCACCTACATTCAGTACTTGCCCAAATCACGGTTATGTTGCGGGTGAACATTTTACTTGTCCTACTTGTGGTGCGGATTGTGAAGTGTATTCAAGAGTTGTAGGCTATATAAGACCGGTAAAACAGTGGAATAAGGGTAAAAAGATTGAGTTTAATACAAGAAAAACATTTGTTGTAAAGGATGAAGCTTGCAAATGTTAATTGGCGGATTTCAAAAGACGTCATTGCTTGATTATCCCGAGAAGATAAGCGCAATAGTTTTTACTCAAGGGTGTAATTTCAGATGCCCGTATTGTCATAATCCTGAATTATTAAAAAATGGGAGTAATACTTCTGAGTGGAGTATTACTTCCGTTTTGGATTTTTTGAAAACTCGTGTCGGAAAACTTGACGGGGTTGTTGTAACAGGCGGGGAACCATGTTTACATAAGGATTTGACTAGTTTTTTGCGTGAAATAAAAAAGTTAGGTTTTCTTATAAAGCTTGATACAAACGGTAGTAATCCTGATATGTTGGAAAGCTTAATTAAGGAAAATTTAGTAGATTATATTGCAATGGATATAAAAGCGCCTTTTAAAAAGTATAAAAATGTTGCAGGAGTTGACGTTAATGTTGATGATATAGCAAAAAGTATTAATATCGTTAAGTCCTGCGGGATTGATTATGAATTCAGAACGACTGTATTAAAGTCTCTTCTTACAGTTGAGGATTTTGAGCAGATAGGAAAAGAAATCAGCGGGGCAAAAAGATATTATTTACAAAAGTTTGTACCTTCAAAAACTTTGGATGAGAGATTGTTGAAGGATTTTTCTAATTATTCAGATGAAGAGTTTTTATCAATTTGTAAACTATTGCGCTTGCATATTAATTTTGTCGGTGTACGATGATATAAGAAGTTAAGATTTCTTACAAAATTATGGTTTCTTTCTTCACTATTAAATTTTATGGGGTACAATGATTTTATGACAGTAGAAGAACATTTATATTCTGACATTCCACCGACAAAACTTAGAAATAAGGAGGAGAAATTTACACCGGCAAAGACTAGTCGTTTTTGGCTTATGATTGCCAGTTTATTTTTCTTTAATATGGTCCAAAACAGATTCTATGCCTTTAGATATAAGGGTGATGAAGGTGTATTGGAAAAGGGTGTGCCTACTATATTGTATGCTCCTCATAGCAATTGGTGGGATGGTAGTGTTTTGTATAATATAACTCACAGAATTTTTCATAAAGAAATTCGCTTGATGATTGAGGAATTAAACAGATTTCCTCTATTGAGACGCGGGGGTGCTTATTCTGTTTGCAAAAAGTCTCCGCAGTCTGCAATGAAAGCTTTGCAATATTCTGTTGATGTTGTTGGAGATTTGAAAAATATGTTGTGTATTTTCCCGCAAGGTATTATTCGTCCGCCTCATTACAGACCTATTGTTTTCCAAACGGGTTTGGCTTATATCGCTCAAAAATCAGTTAAAAAATACGGTAAAGTTAACCTTGTTCCTGTGGCTCTTGATTATTGCTTCTTTAGAGATAATAGACCTGAAGTTGTTGTTACTTTTGGCGAAAAATTGACGTTGACAAAAGATAATATTATCTCAGACAGAAAAGAATTAACTCATTTGTTTGAAAAAGAAATGGTCAAAACTTGTGATAGTCAGTTTGAAGATATTTCTCATGGAAGAGTTGAAGATTACAAAATTTTGTTTAAACAGCATTTGAAGTGGTATCGCAGAATTGAACAGAGGTTAAAAAGAATAGATATTCCGCCTGTTGCTGATGTATAGGAGAGTTTGATTATGGATGAAAATTGTATTTTTTGTAAAATTATAAGAGGAGATTTTAATACTGAGTTTGTTTATGAGAATGAACATTTGGTAGTGTTTAAGGATATAAATCCTAAGGCTCCTGTTCACTTGCTGGTAGTTCCTAGATTACATGTTCCGTCTCTTAACGAGCTTGATGATAAAGATTTGCTCGGTGAGTTGATGTTAGGTGTTAAAGAGGCTGCCAAGAAAGTCGGTTTGAAGTCTTATCGTACCCAGATTAATACCGGTAAAGAAGCAGGTCAGGAAGTTTTCCACTTGCATATTCATGTTATGGGTAAATAATAAATTTTAGATTTACATAGTTCAGAATAAGGGAGAAAATAAATGAAAAACGGAATAGAAAACGGATATTATCACGAAATTACCCCATCGGGATTTGGTATCGCCATAAAAGCAGGAAAAGTTTTGTTTTCTGAACAATCCGAATTCCAAAAAGTAGAAGTATTTGAGACAGAAAGTTCATTAGGAAGAGTTTTGACTCTTGATGATTTGATGATGACAACTGAGGGTGATGAGTATCATTATCACGAAATGATTGCTCATGTTCCGATGATGAACCATAAAAATCCGGAATCTGTTCTTGTTATAGGCGGCGGTGACGGTGGTACTGTCAGAGAAGTTTTGAAACACAAAACTGTTAAAAGAGTTGTATTATGCGAAATTGACGGAATGGTTATTGACGCTTGCAAAAAATATCTTCCAACTATAGCTTGTGAACTTGATAATCCTAAAGTAGAAATTCTTGTTCAGGATGCTATTGAGTATATTAAAGATAAGAAAAATGAGTTTGATATAGTTCTTATCGATTCTACCGATCCTATGGGACCGGGAGAAGGTTTGTTCACGGAAGAATTTTATACAAACGTTAAAAATTCCCTGAAAAAAGGCGGTATTGTTACGGCTCAGTCTGAGTCTCCGTTTGTTAACAAAGAGGAAATTAAAAAGATGTATAACCTTTTGAAAAAGGTATTCCCTGTTTGTGAAACTTATACATCAAATATTCCTACTTATCCTGGCGGATATTGGGCTTGGGCATTCTGCTCAGAGGATGTAAAACCGCTTTCTTATATAGATGATGAGAGATGTCGTGAAATTACGAAAACTTGTAAAATCTATAATAAGGATTACCATTTGGCACGTTTTGCTTTGCCTAATTATTTGAAAGAATTACTGTAAAAATATAGGGAATATTTTATGTCTATTATAATAATGATTTTGTTACTCAGTGTACTTATTCTTGTCCATGAGGCAGGTCACTTTTTGGCTGCTAAAATGTTTAAGATGAGAGTTTCAAAGTTCGGGTTTGGACTTCCTATCGGACCAACTTTGTGGAAAAAACAATTTGGTGATTTGGAAGTTTTAGTGCATGCTTTCCTGTTAGGCGGTTATGTCGCTTTTCCTGATGATGATAAGGATTTGGACCTGCCAGCGGATTCTCCTGACAGGTTTATGAACAGACCTGTGTATCAACGTTTTGTTGTTGTGTCTGCGGGGGTTTTTGCAAATATCGTATGCGCTTTTGTTTTTGTAGTTTTGACGGCGTTTATCTGGGGACAGATGCCTTCCGGAAATTATAATATCTTTGTTAAAGATATTGTTGCTCCTAAGACGGAATCTATTTGGCAGTCAGGCATGCAAAAAGGTGACAGAATTGTCGAAGTTAACGGTTCTAAAATTACCAATCCGAATGCGATTGTTACTTATGTTCAGTTGAGCAAGCAATTTGACGGTAAGGTTGATGAGCTTACAGTTGATCAGAATTACGATAAACTTAAGGCTGTTAACCCCGCTTTTACAAGAGAAGAGGTTATTCCGAAAGATATTATTATAAAGCTTCCTGCTATTGAACCGGAAACTCCTGCTAAATTGAGTGACAATGTCTTAAAAGGATTTGAAAAATACAAAGATTTAAGATTATCACTTAATGATAGTCAAAAAAGTCTTAGGGATAAAGTTCAGGGCAAATCTTATGTAGTTTCAGACGGAACTTTCTCTTTGAATGATTTGGCTTATGCTGTTACAGATAATGTTCGACCTGTCAATATCGTTGTTGAGCGAAATGGCAAAATGGTTGATCTGAAACCTATATATCCGAATAAAACAGGGGTTATGGGTATTCAGATGGAAGTTCGAGAAATTGTTATTCCGACTAAGGGCTTTAAGGCTGTTATGGTTACAAGCGGGAAGTATCTGTGGGAACAGACTTCTATGCTTTTGTACGGTCTATATCAAATCTTTGCAGGCAAAATTCCTGTAAGTGATTTGCACGGAATTATTGCTATCACTAAAGTTGGCGGGGATGTAATTAATACAAGCGGTTTCTTCTCAGGATTGCTGCTTACTGCAATTATTTCTCTTGATTTGGCGATAGTTAATTTCCTTCCGATCCCTGCGTTGGATGGCGGGCATGTTCTGTTCCTGATTATCGAAAAAATCAGGGGAAGAAGATTGAGCGATGAGACAGTAGACAAAATCGGAACGTTTTGTTTCTTGTTACTTATTGCTCTTATGATTCTGGTTTGCTTTAATGATATTTATGCTTTGATAACCCAGAAATTGTAAATCTTTAAATTTAGATAAATAAAAACCGCCTTATTTTTAAGGCGGTTTTTTGTTGATTATATATGTTTTATTATTTCCAGAATTAATTCTTTAAATTTTACTTTTGCTTTGTTTGTGGTTTCAATAACCTCTTCATGCGAAAGTGCAGTTCCTCCAGCTTTGCTTGCTGCATTTGAAATACAGCTTATTCCCAAAACTTTTAGACCGCAGTAGTTTGCAACTATCGCTTCAGGTACAGTAGACATTCCGACAGCGTCTGCTCCGAAGAGTCTTGCCATTCTGATTTCAGCAGGTGTCTCGTAGCTTGGTCCTGAATTTGCTAAGTAAACTCCCTGTTTGATGTTTATGTTTAAGTTTTTTGCGCAAGTTTTAGCAATATTTAATAAATCTTGTTTGTAGATTTCTGTCATATCTGGAAATCTTTCGCCTAAAGTATCATCGTTTGCGCCGATTAAAGGGTTTTGGCCCATGCAATTGATATGATCCGTTATTAGCATCAAATCTCCGGGAGCAAAGCTTTCATTTACTGCTCCTGCTGCATTTGTCAGGATTATTGTCTTTACGCCGAGTTTTTTTAAAACTTTTATTGGATAAGTTATTTCTCCAAGTGTGTGGCCTTCATAAAAATGGTTTCTTCCTTGCATCATAACTACCTTTTTACCTGCTATATCAGCAAATACAAGTCTGCCCTTGTGCCCTTTTACTGTAGATTTTATAAATCCCGGAATTTCCGCATAAGGAATTGCTATATCTGTATATTCATCAGCTAATTCTCCGAGACCTGACCCAAGTACTATTGCAATTTCAGGATTAAAATTGCCTATTTTTTCTTTTATAAATTCTGAACTTTCCATATTACCCCCTAAATACACAAAAAAACACAAGAACTGCAATTTTTAGCCTTAACCCTGACTATTCACGCAATTCTTGTGTTAAACTTTATTAACCGACTAATCTGTTGTCGTCTGCTTCTGAAGCTTTAACCATAATAGCATGTTCAACAGGGTTCTCTCTTGTATAACCTGTTTCGTAATTTTCTTCAAATGCAAATTCATCGTGAGCTTTTTTAGCTTGATTTTCATCAACTAGTTTTTTTGCTAATTCTGCAATTTCATATACTAATTGATATCTGTTATCTGTATTTTCATTCAATTCCCATGCTACTTTTATTATTTGCTCCATTGTAAACCTCTCATTTCTGTTTCTTTTTTTATAATATAATATAAATTTTTTTTTCGCAAGTAGTAATATAACGATGTGTTTATGTAATAATGTTATTATGGATCCAAAAAGGAAAATACGGTTATATTTTTTATTAGAGTTAGTTGTTTGGCTTTTGGTTATAATAGTTGGAGTCAGTATTTTTCGTTATCAGGCTATTAAAAAGCAAAGCGAATATAAGACTTATCAGGTTTTTTTACAGGATGTAGACGGCCTGATTGTTGGTTCTCCTGTTAGAATGATGGGTGTGCCTATTGGTTATATAAGCACAGTTAAGATTGTGCAGGATCATGTTTATGTAAAATTTCTTATTACTGAAAAAGATTTTCCGTTGCCAAAAGGTGTTATTGCAACAGTTGAATTTAACGGTATGGGCGGGTCAAAATCTTTGGAATTGTATCCTCCTGATGAAGTTTCAAAAGCTTCCGGCAATCTTATTGCTATTAAGCAGACGAATAGACTGGGAGCTGCATTAGGACTTTTGAATGATATGTTTGAAAAATTGGGTTCAATTCTTGTAAGATGTGAATATTTCAGCGATAATGTGGCGGGATTGATGCCTTCTCAGCAGAAGCCTCAAATAAAAGATCCTGTAGGGTATGTCTCAAATTCTGTAAATCAGGTTGGAAATTTGATTGATACTTTTAATAGAAGACGTTTAGATGTAAAAAAGAAGGTGAAAGGGTTGTCAGATGAATCAAAAGAAAATAAGGGTGATTGAAAATCCTGTTGTTTTGCAGAACCTTTGTACTATGAGAAATAAGGATACTGATAGTCAGGGGGTTCGTATTGCTACAAGAAAGATTACCAGATGTTTGTTGTATGAAGCAGCGAAGTCTTTACCGCTTGTGGAAACTGAGGTTACTACTCCGCTTACAACCTTTAAGGCAAAAACTATTGATCCTGATATAAATTTGATTATATCTCCAATTTTGAGAGCCGGACTTATTTTTACCGATGAAGCTATTGATATTCTTCCTCAAGCTTGCATTAGACATATTGGTATGTACAGGGATGAAAAAACTTTAAAACCTATTTGGTATTATAACAAAGTTCCTATGGAAGCTCCAAATCCTGAAAAATTCCATATCTTTATTACAGATCCAATGCTTGCTACAGGAAATTCTCTTCTTGAGGCTATTAAGCTTTATGCTGATAAAGGGATTCCTGTGAATAATATAAAATGTATTTGTATTATTGCCGCTCCTGAGGGGTTGGAGAATATCCATAAGCATTTCCCTGATATTGAAATTATAACTGCGGCTATTGATGAAGGATTAAATGATAAGGGTTATATTGTTCCTGGGATGGGAGATGCTGGCGATAGAATTTTTAATACGTAATTCAGTCATTATAAAATAAAAAAAGCCTCTTTTATAAGAGGCTTTTTTTACTACGTAAATTTTATTTAAAAGATTTTTATTTAAAGCTTTCAACTATAAAATAAATGGTAGCAGATAATATCATACACGCAGGAATAGTTACAACCCAAGCTGTTACAATGTTTCCTACTATTCTCCATTTTACGGCATGTGCGTGAAGAGTAGAGCCGACACCCATAATTGCCGTTGATACAATGTGTGTTGTACTTAACGGAATCCCGAAATGAGATGCCATCAAAATTAATGATGCTGCTGATGTTTCAGCTGCAAAACCATGTACAGGTTTTAATTTGATAATTTTGTGTCCCATTGTTTTTATGATTTTATATCCGCCATTCATAGTTCCGGCAGCCATTGTCATAGCACATATAATGATTACAAAAAGTGGAATATCAAAGTCTCCTGTCGGGGATTTTTGTAAATATCCGACAGACAATAATGCCAATGTTATAATACCCATTGTCTTTTGTGCATCATTTGAACCATGGCTCAGTGCGATTAGTCCGGATGAGAAAAGCTGTAATTTTCTAAATTTTTTGTTTACAACTTGCGGGTTTGTTCTCCACAAAATTCTTATCATAATAAGCATTACGGTAAACCCAACGCAAAATCCTAATACAGGAGATGCAAACATCGGAATAATAACTTTATCTACCAAAGTCGCAACATGTACACATCCGACTCCTGCCTTAACTATTGCGGCTCCGAGAAGTCCTCCTATAAGTGCGTGAGATGAACTTGACGGTAAGCCTAAGTACCAGGTAAATAAATTCCATATTACCGCTCCTAGAAGAGCACTGAATATGACTGTAAGTGTTACCATCTCAGCATTAACGATTCCTGCTCCGATTGTTTTTGCTACGTGTGTACCTGTTAGGGCTCCTATAAATTCTAATGTTGCTCCGTATAAAACTGCTTGCTTTGGTGATAAGACTTTTGTAGAAACTACTGTGGCAATTGCATTTGCACAATCGTGAAATCCGTTTATAAATTCAAAAGCCAATGCAACTAAAATTACAGCTATTAGTATTAATAATGTTAATGACATAAATTTTCCCTTATTGTGACAACTAACTCTGTTTTAATACAACGTTCAAGATTGTATCTGATACGTTAAAGCATGCATCAAGAGCGTTTTCAATTTCTTTGTACATATCGCGGAGCTTGATTACTTCCAAGGCCTCATATTTACCTGAGAATAATTGATACATTGCTCTATGGTGAATTTCATCCCCATGTGTTTCAAGTTCTTTCATTGCGATATTTGTTTTTGTTATATCTTCAACATCTGATACTTTTTTGAATTTTTTAATAATTTCGCCCATCTGTTCTGTAGCTTGTACCAAAGTTAAAGCCTGTTCTTTCATCTCTTCAGTGTATGATGTTAAATGATACACATCTAAGTTTAGACAGGCTTTTATAATTTTTTTGTTGATTTTATTTAATTGTGAAGCAATATATTGTATATCTTCTCTTTCTATTGGAGTTATAAAACTTTTGTTTAATTGTTTTAATACCAATTTATATGATAGCTTTCCTTTTTTTCTGAATTTTAGAGCTTTTTCTTTTTGCTCTTCCGTAAGCTGTGTGTGCATTACTTCATCATAAAGTTTTGCTGATTGCAAACAGATTTCTGCGCTATCCTGAAAGAGCTGGAAAAACATCTTATCTTCAGGAGGCATTATATACGACATCAAATTAAATTTTGGCATTATTGTTTCTCCTTTCCATACACACACATCATACAAAAAAGGATATGTTTTTGAAAGTATTTATTTACATTTTGTAAAATTGCCTTTAACTTGAAATGTAGTAATGATTATGTTAGGATTTGTTCTCACCTGTTTTATGTTTAAAGAGGTATATATGACGAACCCAAAGATTAGTGTTATAGTTCCTGTTTATAATGTGGCTGAATTTTTGCCTGATTGCTTGGATAGTCTCTTGTCGCAGAATTTTGATGCAATGGAGATAATTTGTGTTGATGATAAGTCAACTGATAATTCATTAGAAATTTTGGAAGATTATGCTTCTAAAGATAAATGTATTAGGGTTATAAAACATGAGCAAAACAGGGGACTGGGAGAGGCGAGAAATAGCGGGTTGAAAGTGGCAACCGGTGAATATATACATTTTCTTGATTCTGATGATTGGATTGACAACAGTGTATATGAAAAACTTATTCCTATAATTGAGGAAAATAAGCTTGGTTTCTTAAGTTTTACATTAAAAAAAATGATGAATTTTCAAAAGAACCTTTTGAGATTTTTGCTTGGGATAATAATATTTGTGAAAAAGTACTTGATCCTATGGAAAACTCTATAGTTTTTAAATTTATTGAAGCTGCTTGTTTGAGAATATATAGCAGCAGTTTTTTAAGCAAAAATAACTTGATGTTCAAAAGCTTGAGAAATGAGGATACTCCTTTTTATATCGAATGTTTGCTAAAAGCTAAACGAATAATGTTTATTAATGAGCCTTTTTATAATTATAGAATACGTAAAAATTCCATCATGAACACGAGGTTTGATTGTTTTGAAAGTTATTTTAAGTGGTTTGAAGTGCTGCAAGAGATAAGTAGAGGCTGTGAAAATAAATCTATTGGCGATGAAATAAGCCGAAATGCGTTAGCGGTGTTATATGATGCTTTTAATGACTTTTTGAGTGAGAGGTTCCTTAAAGCATTATTATTTTCTCCAAGATTAAATCATTTTATTAAGAGTTATCCGTCTTTTAGCAATGAAAAATTTTATCGTAATGTCATCAAATTGTATTTGAAAACTCATTGCCAAAAGTTGTTTATTTGTTGTATAAAATTAAAGAAAGCTTGTGGTAAAATACTCTCATGTACGAAATAAAAAAACGGATTTATCTTAATTTTACAAAAAATCAAAAATCTGCATTGTGTAATTTTTTGAGAGCTTTGGTTAAAAAGACGCCTGATGTGTCTGTAGAAAAAATTTTGGATAATTTTGTTGAAGATGAAAAATATTATCTTGAAATTAATGCTTCAAGATTTGAATTTCTGGCTGATATTATCGATGATGAACAGTTTCTTTCTGATACCATACTTTATTTGAAAGAATGCAGAAAATATTATGACTATAAAAAGAAGCAAGAACCTCTGATCCAAGCGCAAAAAGAGTACGAAAAGAAAAAGAGAAAGTTTTTGCAGGAAGTGAAAATGAGTAAGGAGCTTCCTACCAAAAAACAGCTTTATTATTATGACAGGCTTTGTAAAAAATATAATCTGGAAAAGCAGGAATTGTCATCAAAACTTGAAGCCAGAGATGAGATAGACAGAATTTTAACACTTTATTCAGAGCCGGAATTAAAAGAATTAAATTTGCCTAAAGGCGAAAGTTCTGATTAATCCCAAAAATTTTGGTTATTTTTTTTTACAAAACTGCAAAATTCTAAATTGTTGTAGACAAAGATGGTGCAATTGCAATGAAATGTCTAACCAAATCTGCATCCCAAAGTTTGCCTGCGCCTTCTTGAAGAATTTCACAAGCTTTTTCTACTGACATTCCTTTTCTGTAAGGTCTGTCGCTTATTAATGCGTGATAAGTGTCTGCAACAGCGACAATCCTTGCCGATAACGGTATCTCATCACCTTTTAAGTGCTCAGGGTAGCCGCTTCCGTCAATGTGTTCGTGGTGGTATTTTACAATAGGTATCAAGTGGCTCAGCGCTTCATTTGGCGCAAGAACTTTTTCAACACCGATAACAGGGTGTTGTTTCATAATTTCCCACTCTTCGCTTTCCAATTTGCCCGGTTTTCTTAGAACATTTTCAGGTATTCCAATTTTACCTACATCGTGTAAAAGTCCGCCGAGTGTAATTTTCTGGACTTCTTCTTCAGGAAGATTTATTGCTCTTGCAAGAGCTTCGGCATAACGAGATACACTTGTAGAGTGACCTTTTGTATATGGGTCTTTTGCATCTATTGCGCCTGCAAGTGATGTTACCAATTCTACAAGGTGGTTGTGCGAGATAACTTCTTCATTGTTAAATTTATGAACAAGTTCATCTTCAAAGTTTATTCCAAGCTGAGCATGGCGTTTTGCAACAACTTCAGCGAATGAATTGAGTGCGGCATCATCCCAGAAATTGAAATCTGATGAGCTTACGATAGCAGACATGCCTTCCTTATAGCCTCTTGCTCTCGATATATACATTGCTTGTTCAGCAAGGATAAGTAGTTTTTCTTGATCTTTTGTGTTGTCAGGGTATGTAGAAATACCTACAGAAACTTTTACCGGCCCTACATCATCTACAAAACAGCATGACAAGCAGTATGTAATATATTCTGCAAGATATTTTGCATCGTTTGTATTTGTGTTTGGCAAGATTACGGCGATTTCATCTCCGCCATATCTGCCTGCTTTATCGTTTGAACGGATATTTTGTTTGATTTTTTCCGCAAGTAATTTGATTACTTCATCACCTTTGGCATGCCCTAACTCTCTGTTTATTTTTGAGATGTTGTTTATGTCAAACATTACAATTGAAAGAGGGGTTGAAGTCTCTTCGCTAGTGTTGATTTCACTGGCCAAAACTTCTTGAAATCCTCTGTGATTGTATAATGTTGTTAGGGTGTCAGTGTTTGCGTATTTGTTAGTTTTTTCCCTCAAATCTATGTTTTGCATAAATATTGCAGCATAGTTTGCAATAAAGGATAACAAACCGATATTATAATCTTCGTCTTCTTTACCTAATGCCATTATTCCGACAGTTTGCCCAAGTGATACCAGTGGCAATAATATTGTCGGAGTGTTTTTCAGATATGGTATATTTAAGAACTTATTATCCTTTTGCATTACGGCAGAAGAATTTGAAAAGCACTCTATAACAGGATTGTCTGTTTCTGATAAAAATATTTTTGAAGAATAAGTGCTTCCCATTGTGTTTGTCAGTTTCAGATTTATGCATTTCGATTTTTCGTGGTATGTTCCAAATGCCGTGAAACAAGAATGCAATTTCTCGGTAAATACTCCGTGAATGGCTGAGAATAATTCATTCAGAGTTTTTTTATTCTGCAAAGATGTGTTCAAATCTTTCACCACTTCAGAATAGTCTATAACCTTTCTCTTTGCGGTTAAAGAGTTGTTTAAATATCCTCCGTACATTTTATTAGAGGATTTTACCGTGTTAATCTGATTTATCCGAGCAACAATTTCTCTGTTCTTTTTAAGCGGATTTTCGACAGGTGCTGCATCTTTAGCAGGTGCATTTATTTTGGTAACTTTTTTAGTAGTACTGCTCTTACTTCTCGTTGTTTTTTTTGCAACAGGCGGAGTATTTTTGGCAACAGGATTTGTTACCGTACTGACCTTACGGCTGTTTTCAGGTTGTCCTGTTTCTAATTGAGCGTTGTTTATGTCTAATTTATTTTCCAAATTCTACCTGCCTGACACATTTTTAAAACTCGTGAAACTTTTAAGTTGTCAAAATTTCTATCAATTTTAACATTCCTTAAAACATTTTACTCTTTCACTAACATTTTACAATCCGCCATTTAGATGGCAATTAATGTAAACATAACCTTTTTGAATTTCTTACTACTACAATTGTAGTATAAATCATTTTTTATATTATTTTAACCCCAAATAGCGATATTTTTACATAAGTTAATCTTGAAAAATGCAGAAAAATATATTAAAATGTATATATGTACAGATGCAAAGTATGTAAAAAGATTTACCCGAATAAAGTTCAATATTGCGATTGCGGAAACGACGAGTTTGAACAAATTGTTCAGCAAGTATCTTCAACAAGAAAAAGTTTTGATAAAAGGAACTTTTTATCTTGGGTGATTTTTTCACTTTGTATAATAGCTGCGGTCTTGGTTTGGTTTATTTAATTTTGTAACAAAAAGTCGAAAATTCTAAAGTTTTTATACAAGTTTTCCGTATTGAAACTTGTGAGGTTTATAAGGAGATACGTATGAAATATGAAGAATTAATTACAGAAAACAAAAAGGAAGTTAATTACGAAACATTGCAGAATGAATTAAGTGCTGTTGAAGCATTTATTGATAAATGCCTAAAATTCGTATGCGAATGCACCGGTTCGGTTGCAGAGCGTGATTATAATGTAACATCTCTATAGATTGTATAATACTATTATTTAATTGTAAGAAGTTTTCCGTGCTATTATGTTTTTAGCATGGAAAACTTTTTGCTTAGTATAAGAAAATTTATTTTATCCAAAATTCTTGGAAGAAAATATTATCGAGTTGGCAAATGCAAGGCTTGCGGCAAGTGTTGCACTAAGATTTATGTAAAACATTTTAAGCACGTTATAAAAGATGAAGAAGAGTTTAAAAAATTACAGTATTTGCATAGGTTCTATACGTATTTGAAAGTAATCGATAAGGATGAAACAGGGTTGGTATTTGAATGTACTAATCTGGATCCGGTTACACACAAATGTAAAATCCATAAGACTCGTCCGGGAATTTGCCGCAGATATCCGCAAGAAGAATTATTTTCTATGGGAGGAGCTTTGTCTGAGGATTGCGGGTATAAAATGCTTCCTATTGTTCCTTTTGAGAAAGTTCTAAAGAAATTAGCAAAGAAAAAGTCTTTGATCATATTTATTGCCGCTCTTGGACTGTCAATTGCAGGTGTAAGAGCGGAAAACGGTTTTTCTGATAAATTTATTGAGAAATTCAGGACTTGTTCTATATATGCTGAAACTAATGATTTGAATAATCAGGGGACTGTATTTCACGATTTGAAATTTATCTTCAAAGATTACGATAATAAATGTAATTATTCGCAAATTATTACTACGTCTTACGGGTCACTAAAAGTAAATTGCAGATTTAACGACGAGCAGGTTTTTAATCTATACAATACTATGGTTGTTTTTAACAAAAAATATGTGTACGATCCAACTGCTGAAAAGCTTTGGAATTCTTATGTTAATAATCCTTCCGTGTGTAAAATGACATCAGACCCAGTTGTTTTTGAATCTTCTCCTCTTCCAAAGCGTTATTTGCCATGGAATTAATATTGCGCGAAATTTTTTGCAAAAAATAGGTCTGTTTGTTTTAGTGTAAAGTTTTGTAAATGTTCGGAACGTATTAGGCAAATATTTATATTCAGGGGTATTTGTACAAGTGGAAATTCTGAAATTAATTAAGCATACTAAATATAAACGAACATATAACCATAACAATACTATAACATAACCAAAATAACCAACCTTGACCTCTTGATAACAAAAATAAAGAGGTCTTTTTTTGCGTTTATAAATTCATGTAGCAAAAAAAAATTTTTTATGTTTTAAGATAGTCACAGGAGATAAAATATGCAAGTAAGTTTTACAGGTTTTAAAAATGCGTCGTCATTGAAGTTAGTGGATCCTAGGAATGGAGATACTGCTATTGGTATAAATGTCCAGCTTACAGATGACAGCTATGGAAAAGAATTAAGTGAGTTTAAGGATGTTTTAAAAAAGAATGAAAATACAAAAATTTATAGAAATCCTATAAATTCATCATTCTTAAATGTTGCAGCACTCATAGCAACAGATGGCAACGAAAGACAAAGTATATTGGTATTGAATGGTAAGCCGTTAAATCCTAGTGACGAAACTTTGGGGTTGTATTCGTTTATTGCTAAATTAACAAGAGAACTCGTATCAACAAAACCAGAAAAGTTTGTAGTGAACAGGGATTTTCTAGACAGTGAAGATTTACGTTATGGCTTGATAGTAGGGCAAGATATGAAGGCGTTTTGTGGTGATAAGTACGATGAAGTAGTTTCCCGTATTCACGATCCGGCGCAAGTTAAAATCGGTGCAAAAGTGGTTAACGACACTGTGCAAGATGTAATGGTGGATTATTTAGCATAAAGGCTTAATTTACACTTAAAATTTTTATTAAAATCTCCTCCGTTTGGAGGAGTATTTTTTGTTTGTTATAGTTTAAGTTTAGAGTATAAATAAGCTTGTACATTGAAGGCAGAAAACTTAGATGGCATGCTAAGTTAACATAGTATTAATAAATATTACTAAAGTTTAAGAAATGTAAAAACGCTCGAAAGCATGGTTAAACCATGGTTTTGGGGGTAAGGTGGTAGGGATAATAAGTGTAAAAAATAAAATAGTTGTCCATATCAGCCATATAAGATAAAATTAATATATACTCAAATTTTGGGTATATTCTTGTAGGGGTAAGATTATTTATGCAGAGTAGAATTAAGGAAAATCTTTTACGAATACAGGAAGAAATCGCACCTTGTAAACCAAATATAATCGCTGTAACAAAGTATTTTGACGAAAATGCAATGATAGCAGCTTATGATGCAGGTCTTAGGGATTTTGGGGAATCCAGAGTGATCGAGGCAAGTGAAAAAATTAGTCGTTTGCCTGAAGTTATCAGAAAAAATTCAAAATTCCACTTTATAGGTCATTTGCAGAGTAATAAAGTAAGAAAGGCTATGGAGCATTTCGATGTTATTCATTCTGTAGACACTTTAAAGCTTGCATCAAAGATTTCTGAAGTTGCTGTTGAGTTTGGAAAAGAACAAAGTATTTTGTTGCAATTGAATAACGCGGGGGAAGTTCAAAAATCAGGATTTTCAAAGACGGAACTGTTTGACTCATTTGGTCAAATTAAAGATTTAAAGAATTTGAAAATTTTAGGGTTGATGAATATGGCTCCGCTAGGCGCATCTGAGGATGTGTTGAGAACTTTGTTTGCAGAAGTTCGAAATGTTAGAGATGAACTTAACAGAGTTTTTGGTTGTTCAATGAGCGAGTTATCCATGGGGATGAGTCAAGATTACAAAATCGCGGCGCAAGAAGGTGCAACGATGCTTCGAATAGGCAGAAAATTGTTTAGTTAGTAGTAGTTAGTTATTAAAGTAAAATTAAATAAAAGGACGGAGGAAATACGGTGGCAGCAGTTACAGACAAAATCAGATCGGTTGTAGATTTTTTGGTTAAAGGTTTTGAGCCTAAAGAAACTATATTTGATGAAATGGGTGAAGAGATTGTAGATGATGATTATGAAGTTGAAGATAATTTGGCTTTAGATCCTGCATATTCTTATCAGCCAAAACAAGAAAAAACAAGTGAATTAAAAGTTGTAAATCATCCTAACTACAGAGGATATGAAGTTTTGGTTATGGAACCTCGTTCTTTTGATGATGCTGCTCAAATCGTACAACACTTGAAAGATAGAAAAACTGTTGTTCTTAATCTTCATTTATTAGATAAAGAACAATCACAAAGAACAATAGATTTCGTTTGCGGTGCTGCCCACGCGCTTAACGGAAAACCTCAAAAGGTTGGAGATTTAGTTTTTGTATTTACCCCAAGTAATGTAACTTTATCAGTTGATATGAATCAAACTCAAACTAAGTTTAGTGATTCATTGTGGAGAGCTCCTTTACAATAATCACGCTTGAGAGTAAGAAGAGAGGATAGTTTAATAAAGCCGGTGAAAGCCGGCTTTTTGTTTCTTGCATAAAGATTGGAGTCGTGGTATTTTACATTGTATGAAAAATAAGAAGTTTGGAATTTGTTACAATCCTCAGATAGATAGGGCCTCTGAAGTGGGCTGTATGTTAGGAAGTCAGCTTGCAAGTTACGGGGCTGAATTTGAGACTGTAAATATAGATAATTTTAACCCGAATTTTGATTTTGTATTTGTTGTAGGCGGTGACGGTACGATATTGAAAGCTGCCAGATTTTATGCGAAATTCGGAACTCCTATTTTTGGGGTTAACTTAGGGCGTTTGGGTTTTTTATCTCAGACATCCGTAAATAGGCTTGGAGATGCGGTTGCAAAGATTATGTCCGGAGATTATGTTGTAGAAGACAGGGTAATGCTTGAATCAGGCGGTTCTGTAGCGTTAAATGATATTGTAATAAAAGGTTCTTCTACCGGCAGAACTTCAAGATTTTCTTTAAAAATAAATGACAGGCCTGTATGTGATTATTTGGCGGATGGAATAATTGTCGCAACACCTACTGGTTCTACGGCTTACGGCTTATCAGCAGGTGGGCCTGTAGTTACTCCTGGATTGAAAACTTTTGTTATTGTTCCTATATGTCCGCATACTCTTACGGCTCGCCCGCTTGTTGTTCCTGATAGTGAAAAAATTGTGGTTTGTAGCTCTGAAAAAGATAGAAAATATGTTATATCAGCAGATGGTCAGGAATTTTATGAAGCAGCCTCAGTTATAGAAATAAAAAAATCCACTTATTGCGCAAAACTTGCTCTGCTGGACGATTTCGACTTTTATACGATACTGAGAGATAAACTTCATTGGGGTGAATCTCCTGCATTTTGTTCCTAAAATCAATATCTTAACTTTTGTTCATAATTGAGCTTAAATTATTGTACATTTTTTTTCTTTAAAATACTATGTTATTATATTATTGATGAATTCTAATGTATATTAGGGTTGATGTATGGAGATCAAGTAATATTTAATATAAAGAGGTAAAACTAGTGGAAAATTTCGTATCAGATATCTTTGCGAAAAAAGATGAAACGGCAACAAGTCAGGCACCTGCCGCAAGATCAAGTGTTAACCCGACAAAAATTAAAGTAGTTGGTGTTGGCGGTGGCGGCGGCAACGCAGTAAACAGAATGATTAAGTCAGGACTTTCAGGTGTAGAGTTCTGGTTGATGAATACAGACTTACAAGTGTTAGAGTATGGTCAGACAAAAAATAAGATCCAGTTAGGTGCTAAATCTACAGAAGGTCTTGGTGCCGGCGGTGATCCTTCAGTTGGTGAAAAGGCTGCTGAAGAAGCTCAACAAGAGATTACTGAAGCATTAGATGGTGCTGATATGGTATTTATAACAGCAGGTATGGGTGGTGGAACCGGTACAGGTGCAGCTCCTATCGTTGCTAAGATTGCTAAGGAATTGGGTATTTTAACAATTGCCGTTGTTACAAAGCCATTCTCTTGGGAAGGTCGTAAGAGACAAAATCAAGCTAACCAAGGGCTTGAAAAATTAAGAGAATCTGTTGATGCTGTTATCGTTGTTCCTAATGATAAATTGCTTCAAGTTGTAGACAGACAAGTTTCATTAACAGAATCTTTCTTAATTGTTGATGAAGTTCTACTTCGTGGTGTTCAAGGTATTTCAGATATCATCACTATCCCTGGTATGATAAATGTAGACTTTGCTGATGTTAAGAGCGTTATGCAGGGTTCAGGTTCTGCTTTGATGGGTATTGGTCGTGCTCAGGGTGAAGGCAGAGCTGTTAAAGCTGCTGAAATCGCTATTAATTCACAGTTGTTGGAATCTTCAATCAATGGTGCAACTGGTGTTATTGTTAATATTACAGGTGGTCCTGATATGACTTTACACGAAATTTCTGATGCTGCTAATATTATTCACGATGCAGTTACAGAAGATGCTACTGTTATTATCGGTACTGCTGTTAACGAAAATATTCAAAACGAAATTAATGTTACGGTTATTGCTACCGGTTTTGAAGTTAAGAAAAATGTTGATATGCCAAAAACTGATGTTAAGCAGTTGAGCGCATCTGACTTCTTTGCCGGAACATTTACTTCTGCAACTCCTTCTAATCTTACAACTCCTAGAAGAAGTTCAATGCCGGAAGTTTCTTCAGGATTTTCTAATATCGAAATTCCTGATTTCTTAAAGAAGTAACAGGTAAGTGTTAGTGTAGTGTATAAAAGTCTCATCCAAAAAAGGATGAGACTTTTTATTATGCTTATTGCTTATAATCTTGTGTCCAGTAAAAGGAATTTGTCTTTTGTGTGTAGTTTGTTGCTCAATTGATAACTAAGTGTCATAAATAAAGTAAAAAATAAGCGGGTCTAAATTTTTAGGCCCGCTTGTTTTTTAAATTTTATCTTAAGTCTTATGCATCTTTGTTGATATCTTTGATGCTAAGAGCGATTCTGTGTTCTTGTGGTGTGAACTTCTTGATTAGAACTTCAACGCTGTCACCAACTTTGAACTCATTAAACGGATTTACGTTTTCGTCGCTCATTTCAGAAACAGGAAGCAAAGCTTCTACTCCAGGGAAGATATTGATGAAAGCACCAAATCCTGTTACTTTGTTAACTGTACCTGTGATAATTTGACCTTCTTCGAATTGACCTTCAATTTGCTGCCAAGGATCTTCACCCATTCTCTTTAGAGAAAGTGAAATTCTTTTCAATTCGTTATCGATCTTGATAATCTTAACTTCAACAGTTTCACCCAATGAAATAACATCTGAAGGATGTTTAATTCTTTGCCAAGAAATTTCTGAAATAGGAAGAAGTCCATCTATACCGTTGATATCGATGAATGCACCGAAATCAGCAATTCTTACAACTTCACCTTTTACAACCATTCCTTCTTCAAGTGTTGCAAGAATATTGTCAACAACTTGATCTCTTTGTTCAGCTACTGCTAATCTTTGAGAAAGGATAAGTTTGTTTTTCTTAGGATCAGCTTCAAGAACTTTTACTTCTATCTTAGTATTGATTAGGCCGTCAAACGGAGTTCCTGTTCTTAATTGGCTAGAAGGAATAAATCCTTTTAAGTCAGCAACGTCAACAAGAACACCACCCTTAACTACAGAAACAACTTTAGCCAAGATAGTATCGCCTTGAACTTTTGCATCATTAAGTTGAGCCCAAGCTTGAGCAAATGCAAGTCTTTTCAATGATAAAAGCATTCCTTCATCATCATTTTCTTCTTTCAATACGTAGAATTCTTTTTCATCACCAATTTGTAATTCTTCTTCAGTATCAGCTGATGATAATTCTTTGTTAGGTAAGAAAGCTTCTGTTTTTGCTCCTCTAACGCTAACTAAGTAGCCATCGTTATCTTTCTTAATGATTGTACCTTCAACGATATCTGCTACTGAGTATGATTTTGAAAAAGATTCTTCTAATAATTTTTCAAATTCATCTAAATTAGTTTTTTCTAATGTCGCTGTCATGTTTTTTATTTCTCCTTTTCTATATTTTTTATTTTTTCAACAACTTTTTCTATGATATTTTGAGGAGTTGATGCTCCTGCTGTAATTGAAATCTTTTCTGATGCCAAAATTAAGTCCTTAAATTCCTTAAGTTCAGTATCATTTTCGATATGGATAGTTTTGGTAATTGATTTGAGAATTTCCGCCAAATGAGAAGTGTTTGCACTTTTTTTAGACCCAACAACTATCATTAAATCACTTTCTTGTGCTAATTCTTTAGCTTCAGCTTGTCTCATTGCGGTACTTTGGCAGATTGTGTTTGCTATATGCAGTTCTTTTGAGATTGCCGTTAAGTACTCTACAATAGAATTAAGGGTTGATAGCATTTGTGTTGTTTGAACAACTACTCCAACTCTTTTGTGGCTTTTGATTTCTTTTTCATATTGTCGTAATTGTTCGACTGAGCTTGCTACGACTACTTTATCGCTCCATAGTTTTGCGTTAGCTTTTATACCTATAACTTCAGGGTGTTCTGATTTCCCAACTATTACAAGATAGTATCCGTCTTTGGCAAGTTCGATAGCTTTTTGCTGTACTTTTTTTACGTCAGGACAGGTCAAATCTACAAGAGTAAAGCCTGCTTGTTGTATTTTTTCAATAATTTCAGGGCTTTCTCCGTGACTTCTTACAACACAAATTCCGTTCCCAACTTCAGGAACTTCTGTTATTGTTTTTATACCAAGAGTTTCAAGCTCATTTATAACATCTGTATTATGTATAAGCTCTCCAAGTACAAATACATTTTTATCAGGATTTTCTGCTTTTAATTTTTTTGCTGTTTCAACGGCTCTTTTTACACCGTAACAGAACCCTGCAAATTTCGCTAGTTTAATATCTTTAGGCAATTAATATTGTCTTCTTTCTTAATGGACTCGCAAGAAAAATCTCTCACTGTACTTCTATTGGACCATAAACATCTCCTAAAATCAAGTACTAAAAAAGCTGACAAAGTTTAAATTGTCAGCTCTTTTGTAATTATTATTATTGATTTGTTTACCCTATGAAATTGCCGTATTTATCTCTTTTCCAGAAAGTTAAATCGCTTTTGTTATTATAGTATTCGCGATTTGAAACTTTTCCTCCTGATAAAGTGTCAGGTTCTGACATAAAGTATAATTCTGCTCTTAGAACTTCTTGCATTGTAGGAGATTCAAGTTTTGGATCTTTTCTTGCAATCATTAATTCCGCACAAGTAGATTTTATACTGCTGCTAAAGTTGTTAGGGTTATCCTTGAAATATTCAAGAGCATTAGCTTGCATATCAGGAATATTAAGCATTTCTTTCATTATTTGGTTTTTAATTTCAGGTGTGAGCTGTAATTGGAATAAATCAGGGCCCATAGATGAAATTAATGATGAAAGTAATTCAGGACAGTATGTTGCAATATGTGTGATTATTTCTTTTTGCCATACACCTTGAAGTTTGCTTATCATTCTGAATTTTGTTGCAGCATCAGCTTTCATGAAGATTTGCTTATATTCTTCTCTTCTTGAAGTCTTCTCTGCTGCAGACCATTTATCTGACGCTTCCGGATCTTTTGCTGCGTCCATCTGAGTTAAGTAATTACCAACATTTTCAGAAACTTCTTCTGAGTGGCGTTCTTCCATAGCTTTTATTTGAGCTTTAACTTCGTTTTCTATTGATTTAACAGCTTCCGGATCGCATTTGTCTATTTGAGCATTTGCTGCTTCTATTGCTTTTTGGTTTCCTGAGTTATATGTTTCTTTTAAAGCTTCAGCTTGTACTGATTTATCGTACTTGTGAATGTTAGAAGCTGCATATTCTTGTAATTCTTCGTATTTACCGTTAGTGATTGATTTGTGCATGTCTAATTGGTTTGAGGCATCACATTTTTCAATCTGGTCAGCTAATGTTTTTAAAGTATTAATAGCTTCATCTTTTGGTAAGAATTTTTCAACGCTTGTCTGTAAGGTTTTGAAACCTTCAGTTTGGGCTTTAACTGCCATCCTTGTTACTGTCTCATTTTCAATAACAAGTTTTGCCCTTCTTCCGTTTTCATCAACAAATAAATGCAAAGTTTCATTCTGTATATCTTCGTGAGCTCTATCAACATTTACTGCTGCATAATCTTTCATTGTCTCACTACCAAAATTATTGATGGCATTGATACTTTTTCTTTGATTATCTACGTCTTTTATTGCATACGTTCTGTCAACTCCGGCTTCATTAACTTCTTGAACATCAACGTTACCAATACCTTTAATGATTGCAGCTACATTTTCATCGTTTACTGTGTTGTATGCTACTTTGGCAAGTTTTGTTCCGGCAGCAGGATCAAGTTCTATTTTAGCCGCAATCGAACCACCGATATTTTCTCCAAAGTTGTTACAGATATCTTGATCTTTTACGTTGTATGCAATTTGGTCATCAATTTGTTTTGATAACATTTGTGTAAGTTTCGGATTGCGTTTTACCACTTTTCTTAATGCAACAACATTCTCAATTTGACCACATTCGTTGGCATCTTTTATTAATTGAAGAATATACTCTGGATTTGTATTAATGTATTTCTCGTAAACGTGGTTTGCCATTATTTGAGCTTTTGTTGCAGTAGATGTTGTTGAATCTATTGAGTCTGCAAAGTCGGAATTGTTAAATTCTTTCTCCATTAATGAAATTTCGCCATAGCGTTTACCAAACTCTTTAAGAGCTTCAGGTGATACATGTTTTCTTAACATGTCAAGTTGGCGTTGTTCAGCAGGTGTTATACTCTTATCTTGTTCTTTTGTTTCAAGATAGTCTTGTATGGCTACTCCAAGATTGATTTTGTTTTCTTTTATTTTTTCGGAGATATCTCCATAGCAAACATTATCATAGTAAGCGTAACCTTGTTCTTTTAACTTGCCTTTTACTGCATTTAACGTTGTTTCTGCTACGGCAAAATATGCCTGTTCTGCTTTTGACATACTTCCAGGGCTCATTGCTTTGACAACGTTAAGGTATTCTGCTACAGATTCATATTGTTGAGCTGGTCGCATTGCATAAAATTCTTTAATGCTAATACCCAAATTATGTGCAGCTTGTAACTCTGTCATTTTTCGTTCAAAAAATGCTTTTTTCTTTGTATCTGATGTTTGATATTCTTTTTTTAATTCTTTTTTTGCGTCTTTTATTAAACTTTTGCGCTCTTTGTCACTTAAGTTATCCCATTCGTCAATTGATCTCGGTTGATCTGAGTCTTGGTATAAGAATTTGTTTTTAGCATATTCTTCCGCGTAAATTTTATACATTTTGTCTGCCGGAAGTTTGCTGTATTCTTTAGAATTGAAAAACTCATCAAGTGTTGTATCTTCTGTAACTTCATATTTTTCAGTATCAGAAGACACTACAGTATTTTCTTCAGCTTTATTTGCGTTTTCTGCCGCTACATTTTGCTGTTGTGTCTCAGCTTCCATAGAAGCAGCTGGTGCTGTCGTTTGGGTTTGTGTTGCAGTTGCAGCTACTGGAACTGTATTTGCGGTTTGTGTTTCACCTTGTTGTGCGACTGCAGCTCCGGCCTGTTTATCAGCTTTATATTGTTTAATAAAATTAACTTTTTCTTCTTCTGTTTTCAGTGCTAAAAATGCAGGATTATTTAAAAGATTTAGGTATTCTTCTTTAGTTAATCCTAACTTTTTTGCATTTTCTTCTGCGTTGGTTCCTTCAAATACTGTGTTTACGCTTGTGGTAGTTGCAGCTGATGAAGTAGTTGCAGAAGTAGATTGCACTGATGTCCCATCACTATTAATGTAAATCTTCTTTGTTGTTACATCTCCATCAATCGACATGGCTATTCTATCCTCTGTTATACTCTCATATACACATGTAAAAACATGCCACATCTCTCGATTGCGGCATGTTTTTAAATTTTTACAAAAATTTACATTAAAGATTATTCACTTTCCATGAAACTTCTCAATTTCATTCTCATAGTTCGTACTTCTTTGGCACTAAGACAATCTTGCAAAGTTCCAAGTTTGAAAGCGCCATTATTGTATTTTTTGTCATTATCAAAAACTTTTAGGAAGGATATTAATATATCCATAGCAGCTCCGTTATTACCCGGAGATTTTGTTTCTCTTGCAATACTGTTCCCTGGTGTATAATCCTTAGTAAATTCGTCTGATAAAGGTACTCCTGCCATTGTCAGGCTTTCCTCATTTGCAGCATTCTTCAATATTGCAGCATTTGTAATAATCATTCTTCTCATTACATCCTTGTTAGCATTACTATATTTTACAAGTTCAATAGCTTCGTATGTGTTATCATCGTCGTCTAAGCTAAGTTTGTTTATACCATAGCAAGCTTTTCCTCTTTCGCCAAGGTCAAAATGCTGAATAATTTTAGGCTGTTTTTCAGGTAACGGGTTGCTTTGTATTAGTTCCGTTACAACGTGTTGTGGTTCCATAGGCTCTGTTGCATTAATTTTATTAAGCGGACTCATTGCCATCAATACTACGACAGGAACAGCTTTTACTTGTGCTGGAATTCTCTGGTACAAGCTAGGTGATTCATTGTTGTTGTTTCTTCTGCCACTAAATGAAACTTTTGCGGTGCTAAGCGGCGTCACACCTGATACTGGTTGCAAAGCCATAATTTTCAATACTCCTTTTTGTTATGATATGACAAAACACAGACAAAACTTTTTTTGCCATATTTTTTTTATTCATTTCCCCTTTTTCCTGCATTATATCAAACGAACAGGCAATTTGTAAAAATGTATATACTATTTTAATAAATGTTTACATTCTCTTTTTGTATATCTATATTAGTGCTTGTATTCTCATTTTTTTTGTTATATTTTCATGTTGTGTAATATTTGTTTACAAAAAGAAGGAGAACTCACATGAGTGAAAGAAAATTAGTTGGAACAGGAGAAATGTTTAAAAAAGCACTAGCTGGCGGATATGCTATTGGTGCTTACAACGTTAACAACATGGAAATTTTGCAAGGTATTGCAGAAGCAGCTGAAGAAACTCAATCACCTATTATTTTGCAGGTTTCAGCAGGTGCAAGAAAATATGCTAACCAAACATACTTGATTAAATTAGTTGAAGCAGCTTTGGCTACAACTACTATTCCTATTGCTTTACACTTAGATCACGGTGCTGATTTTGATATTTGTAAAGCTTGTATCGATGGCGGATTTTCATCTGTAATGATTGATGGATCAAGATTCCCATTGGAAGAAAACATTAAGGTTACAAAACAAGTTGTTGATTATGCTCACGCTCATGGCGTATCTGTTGAAGCTGAACTTGGTAAATTGGCAGGTGTAGAAGATGATGTAAAAGTTCATGCTAAGGATTCTACATATACAGATCCTGAAGAAGCAGCAAGATTTGTTAAAGAAACTGGTTGTGATTCATTAGCAGTTGCAATCGGTACTTCTCACGGTGCTTATAAATTCAAAGGTGAAGCAAAATTAGACTTTGAAAGATTGGCTGAAATTAAAAAAGCAGTTAACGATGTTGTAGGTTTTGATTATCCGTTAGTATTGCACGGATCTTCATCAGTACCAAAAGAATTTGTTGCTAAATGTAATAAATACGGTGGTAACCTACCTGATGCACAAGGTGTTCCAGAAGATATGCTTAACTACGCTTCTAAGCACGGTGTAGCTAAAATCAACATCGATACAGACTTGAGATTGGCTATGACTTCTACTATCAGAGAATTCTTTATTGAACATCCTGAAAAATTCGATCCAAGAGAATATATGGGTCCTGGTAGAACAGCTGTTAAAGAAATGGTTATGCACAAGATGAGAGATGTTCTTGGAACAGCTGGTCACGCAAAAGATTAATTCTTATAATTAATTTAACCGAAAGTGCCCGATATTATCGGGCACTTTTTCTATGTGTTAATAAATTTTAATAAATCAATTCATCGATAGCAATTTTTTTTTTTCTGATGTATTATTCTAAACATCACCTTATTTTATATAAATAAAGTGTTGGAAAGTGAAAATATGAAATTATTAATAGAAAAAGAATTAAATTCTACGGATAAGATTCTAAAACCGGATTTTAACTCCAAAACAGGGCGTGAATTGTTGGTTTTCTATTTACAAACTAAGTTCCGACAGATTTTGGCTTATGACAGACGCTGTGATTCCCCAATATTTATTGATGTAAACCCCGCTTTTATAAATCGCTTTTCTAAACGATTGATTAATAATCCGTCCAAACGCCTTTTAATTGGTATTACGGGTGAGTCAGCATCAGGGAAATCTACAATATGTACTGAAATTAAGAAAACAATAGAGATGCTTTCGATGCCGGTTTCTATTTTGAGTACAGATAATTATTTTAATGATATTTCAGATTTAATAGCAAAGTATGGCAGTTTTGATAATTTGCGTGATAATGGTTATGATATTGATGCTCCAACGAGTTTCCAGCTGGATACTTTAAAAGGAGATTTGATTAGTTTAGCTTCAGGAGAAGATATTAAGGCACCTATGTATTTACCTAACGGAACAGGAGTTTCTGTTCCAAATGCTCAGGATGTATTTTCTCGTAAGGTTATTGTTGTTGAAGGAATAGCAACAATGTATCAAGATGTTCAAGATATTTTTGATATAAAAATTTATGTAGAAGCTAATAATGAATTGAGAAAAAATCGTTTTCTTTCCCGTGCAATAAGTGAGAGAAATCAGAGTGAAGAAAATGCTCTAAAACATTGGGATTATATTACAAGTGCCGGTGAAAAATATGTAAAACCGTTTAGAAGTCAGGCTGATTTGATACTAAACGGGAATGCTGATTTAGGTTATTTCGCTGAGATACTAAGATATATACATGCTATAACAAATAATTTTGAGCAATTCCCTGTAGAAGCTTAATGAAACTTAATATTACTGATATTTTTGCCAAAATTTCAGATATATGATATGATTTTATAAAATATTTAATGGTATATTGTAAATAAATACATTAAAAGATTGATACGTAATTTTGAATGTTTTTATATAATCAATATGTCGATAGAGTAACTTTAAAGTGAAGAGAGAAATTGGATAGAAAAATAGTATGAAAAATATAACAGGGATGCCTATTATGAAAAAAAGAATTAAGATGCTATTTGTGTTGGTGTGTGTGGCTACGCTGACATTTAGTCTTGTTGGTTGTGGTCAAAAATCTGATACGGATGATGTGTTAGGAGATCTTCCGGAACAAGCAGGAACTGAAATCCCTATGGATGAAAGCTCAAATGATAATGTTGTAGATATACCTGCTGAGGAAGATACAGATAAGATGGTGTCTATCCCTGTAGAAGATTTAGGAAGGGCAAATCCGTTTTTGCCGCCAAATGAGGCAAGTATGATGGCTTCAGCCCCACACGAAAGATTACAATATGATTTGTTAGAGCCTTTAGAGTCTCCGAGTGTGGATTCGACAGCACAGAGAGTTGTCACAACAAAAGTCTCAGGTATAATGTATGATAGAAACAATCCGTCAGCAATATTAAATATAGAAGGATCAGATTATTTGGTAAGATCCGGAGATGTAATTAACGGTTACAAGGTATTATCAATAGGTAAAAATAGTGTAACTGTTCAAATGGGTTCAAATGTATATAAGGCTGGAGTTGGTCAGTTAGTGACTAGTGGTCAGGCTGATGTAAATTACAATAAGGTCGCAAATTTGAATAAAAAATTTGGCGGAGCTAACAGGTAGAGTAATAAAATAAGAAGATAAGCAGGAGCAGCGATGAAAAATACGATTAAAAAAATTACAGTATGTACGATGTTGTTAGCGTTTGCGTTAACAGCGCCGGTTTCATCATCATTGGCAATTGGGACTGATAGTAACCTATTGGCGTACAGTGCAGATTATATGCCATCAATCAGAGGTAGTGAGCCTTCAATTGTTAAATTGGAAGGGGATACCGGCATTACCAGAAAAAATACAATTATAAACCTGAGTTTAAGAGATTCTGATGTTCAGCAGGTATTAAGAATGTTTGCTGATAAGGCAGGTTTAAATATTATATTTAAGGGTGACATCAAGGACAAAGTTACAATGGATTTGGTAAATGTTCCTTTGAATTCTGCTTTTAATATGGTATTGACTACAACAGATTTGTCATACACTCTTCAGGATAACACTTTAATAATTACCAAGAATGATGACAAATCAAGTGTTGCAAAGCAGGAAATGGCAGTTATTCCTGTTAAGTATGTTGACGCTACCGCTGTTGCAAAATTTTTGAATACAAACATTTACGGAATGAAGAAACCTGGTTTGTCAGGTTCTGATATTGCAACAACAAATCCTGCAACAAACGAAGTTTTAATATTCGGAAATAATAATGATGTAGCTATAGCACGAAAGGTAATAAGCCAATTTGATAAAAAGCCTGTAGTAACATCTTTCAAAGTTAATCACACAACTCCTGCTCAAATGGCAGATATGATTTGTAAGATTTTATTGCCAAGCGCTGGTGCTTCAACAGGTGGTGCAGCCGGAATAATGACAGGTGCTGCTGCTGAAAGCGATATTACTTTAGGTGAAGGTACAGTTGCTTGTTCAGGCAGTGCAGGGGATGCAGGCGGTAAAAATACAGCTCCGCTTAATTTAAAAAGCTTATCTGTTGCTTATTATACTCAGTTAGGAACCGTAAACTTAATAGGTGGTTCTCCTCAGCAAATCGAGATGGTTAGAGATTTTATCGCATCTAACGATAAACGTCAACCTCAGGCTTACATTGAATTCTCAATTATCGAGTTGACAGAAACCGGTTCAAGAGAGTTCAACAATGCTTGGAGCTACACAAGCAGACACTTCTCTGTAAATACAGATAACAACGGAAATACATCATTTGGTGATAAAGGTGTTGGTATTTTTGGCGGTCAAAACAGACCTACATATAGTACGGGTGCTACAGGATCCGCTTCACTTGTTTATACTCTTAATATGATGATTAAAAATGGTAAGGGTCGTACAATATCAAATCCTAGAATTATTGCAACAAACGGACAAGAATCTACGATTGATATGACGGGTGATTACGTTAAAACTGTAACATCTCAGGTTGTACAAGGTACTTATTCAAGTAATGCTACAACTCAAAGAACATACGAAATCGGTGATGATGAAGGTATAAAGATTACCGTTACTCCTTTCATTTCTCCTGACGGTTATGTATATTTGAACTTGAAACCTGATTATACAACTATTAAGGAAAAAATTTATGCAGCTGCTGCTGATGAAGAGGCTGCTGCACAAGGATTGCAAGATTTGCAAGCTACATTGCTTCAAAAGAGAAACCTTGAATTGAAGAATGTAAGAATTAAGGACGGTGATACTTTAGTTATCGGTGGTATGATGAGAGAAACAGAAACTAAGACAGTTTATAAAGTTCCGTTCTTAGGAGACATTCCTGGATTGGGTGCTCTTTTCAGAAGCTCTAATGTTGAAAAAGAAAGATCTGAGTTGGTTATCTTGATTACACCAAAGATTATCGTTGATTCAGATACATCTTCAGCAGGCGATTCACTATAATTAATATCAATTATTTAAGAAAATAAAATGAACGAATTACAAAACAGATTAAAAAATAGTATTAATAAACAAATAATAAATCAAGTTGATAAGGCACTGATGGAACAATATAAATTTGTTCCTATCAGTGTCAAAGACAAGTATTTGTTTGTTGCTATTAATTCAAAATCTGATAAAGATACTGTAAATGAAAAGTTAAAACAAACCCTAAACTATCCTATTAAATTTATTCAGGTTCCGGATAAGGATTTGGATGAACTTATTGTTGATGTAGTTGGCAGTATGTCACCTTCCGCAACAGAAGATAAAGTTGTACCTAATGTAGTACCCCAACCTCAATCTAAGTTGGGTGAACTGTTTATCGAAAAAGGTTATATTACTGATGTTCAGTTATTGCAGGCCTTAGCCGAAAGTAAACGTCAAAAAGTGCCGGTTGGTTCAATGTTATTTAAGCTTGGTTTCATAACATTGGAACAATTGAAGGAAGTTTTACACGGACAGACCGGATTTGAGATGGTTACGTCCGAGCAGCTTGCAAAGCAGAGTGCTTTTATAAATATTTTGCCTGAAGATTTTATTAAGAATAACAAGGTTGTTCCTATTTCTTCTGATGGCAAGACTCTTGTTTTAGGTGTTGTGGCACCTGTTAAACCGGATGTTTTAAAAGAAATTATCTATTTGACCGGTCAAAATCCTAAACAATTGTTGATGACTCACTACGAGTTTACCAATTGTATGGAAACCTTCTTCTCTGAGCAGAAGAAAGAGACTCAAAAAATTATAAACCAAATTGAGGATGAAGCTGCAACTTTGCAGGTGGAAAGCTCTCTTTGGGAACAGGTTGATAATGAGTTACAAGATTCCAGCGGTTCTATAGCAAAGTTTGTAAATCAGATTATTACAACAGCTATTGATACTCATGTTTCAGATATTCACATTGAGCCAAGACTTCAGGGGTATATTGTTCGTTACAGAAAAGACGGTATGCTTTCAAAAGTTTTGAATATTCCTTCAAAGGTAGAGACTTCCGTAATCTCTCGTTTTAAAGTTTTGTCAAGAATGAATATCGCAGAACACAGAAGACCTCAAGATGGTACTTTTTCAATCAAGTATAAGAACCAATCTTATGATTTCCGTATCAATACCCTTCCTGTTGCTGGTAAAGAAAAGGTTTGTATCCGTGTATTGGCACCTGCTGTTTCATTGAATGCTGCGGATAAAAATATTCATCTTGTTGGCGGTACTCCGGAAGATATTGAAAAGATTAAGATTATGACTTGCTGTCCGAATGGTATTATATTGACATCAGGTCCTACCGGTTCAGGTAAAACAACAACTTTGTATTCAGTTCTGAAGAGCTTAAACAATGAAGATGTAAATATTACAACAATTGAAGACCCTATAGAAATTAAGTTGGAGGGTATTAACCAATCTCAAATTAATGCGAAGGCGGGTATTACGTTTGCATCTTGTATGAGAGCTATCTTACGTCAGGACCCTGATATTATCCTTGTCGGTGAAATTCGTGACTATGAAACATTGGAAATTGCGATTTCCGCTGCGTTAACAGGTCACCTTGTATTGAGTACTGTTCACACGAACTCAGCAGCAGCGACTGTCACCCGTATGGTAGAAATGGGTGCAAAAGATTATTTGGTTGCTTCTACATTATCAGGCGTTATTGCTCAGCGTTTGGTAAGAAAACTTTGTGATGATTGCAAGGAAGAGTATTATCCGACACGTGAAGAAGTTTCACAGATTACGGTTGACGAAGAAGAAATTGAAAGAATTATGAAAACACCTATATATCGCGCAAAAGGATGTAATAAATGCGGATTTTCGGGATATAAAGGCCGATTGGGTGTATATGAAATTATGTCCATTAACAAGGGTATTAGAAAATTAATTGCAGCAGGAGCCCATGATATAGAAATTGAGGAACTTGCTATAAAGAATGGAATGAGAACGTTGAATCAATCTTGTATCGGACATATTTTGAACGGTCAGACTACAATAGAAGAGTTTGTCCGAGTTCTGGGTATTGTAAATGAATAGTAGGATATAGTATGGCAATATATAACTATGAAGCGTTAAAAAACGGAAAAGAAGTTGTTAAAGGAAAAGTAGAGGCCGAGGATATTCGTGAGGCCCGTGATAATGTCCGTAAACTTGGTTTTTTGCCGACAAAAGTATATGAAGAAAAGATTGGTAAAGAGGCAAAAACTGAGGCTTCTAGTGGTGTAAACCCAGGTCAAATGAAAGCATTAGGTTTGACTGATAAGATGGAATTTACATCAACGCTTCAAATTTTGGCATCATCCGGTATTCCAATGATTGAATCTTTGATGTTTATCGAAAATGATGCAGCAAAGTTAAAGATTAGATTAGTTGCCAAAGAGCTCAGACGTCAGATTATGGCTGGTGCTACGTTTGCAGATACGTTGGCAAAATATCCTGAACAGTTTGGACAGATATATATCGGTTTGTGTAAGGCCGGTGAAGATTCCGGTGAATTGGAAAAGACATTGGATCGTTTGTTGGAAATTTTGACCAAACAGTCAAATATCAGAAGTAAGGTTATTGGTACATTGATGTATCCTTGCTTTGTAATTTGTTTGGCTGTAATTATTGTCCTTGTCATGTTGATGTTTGTATTCCCTGTATTTAAAGATATGTTTGATAATATGGGAAAATCTTTGCCGTGGATTACTCAGACATTGATGGATGCAGGCTTATTTTTAAGAAAATATTGGTTGTTTGTACCTTTAATGTTAGGTGGTGCTGTATTTTCAATAGTCTATCTTTTCAAATGGCCGACCAGCCGTAAACAGATTGATAAAATTTCGTTAGAAATACCTTTGTTAAAGGATTTGGTTCAATTTTCCAACTTTGCAAACTTCATTGCCGTAATGCAAGTTGCTTATGAAGCAGGTGTTCCTATTGTAGAATGTTTGTATTTGGCAAATTTAACACTTACAAATTTTACGCTTCAGCAAAAAATAGAGCATGCGACATCTTTGGTTCAGCAAGGTCAGCATTTGTCAGTTGCTTTGAGAACTACAGAATCAGTTCCGAAGATGATATTATTTATGATTGCAACAGGTGAGCAGTCAGGTCGTTTGGGCGAAATGTTAGATCAGGCCACTAAATATATTGATAAAAAGCTTGATGCAATTGTTGATACTATGACAAAAATGATTGAACCTTTGATGTTGATTGTAATCGGTAGTATTGTATTAACATTGGCTCTTGCGTTATATCTGCCATTGTTTGGATCTTATGTAGAATAGGTATGAAAAAAAGAGTTATCGTAATTACAGGTGCTACATCAGGTATAGGGAAAGCCCTTGTTGAGAGTTTTTCTGAGGATTGCCTTGTTTTTGCCGGATATAGAAATCCTAATTATGAAATTCCATTGAGAAAAATTTCATCAAATGTTATACCGTTTTTTATAGATATGGAAAAAACATCTATAATAGATGGTGCTGCGGTTTTATTAAAGCGTCAGGTGGAACATATTGATTTGTTGATAAATGTAGCGGGTTGCGTAATGGCAGGGCCTATGGAGACGATGTCTCTTGGCAAATTGAGGACGCAATTCGAGGTTAATACATTTTCTCATCTTCGTTTTACTCAGAAGCTTATGCCAGTTCTAGAGGGGGCAAAAGTTATAAATATAAGCTCAATGGCAAGTTTTGGTATTTTCCCGTTTGTAGCTCCTTATTGTGCGTCAAAGAGAGCTTTGGATATTTTGTTTAATGCGCTCGAGCTTGAATCTAATCATAAGATAAGAGTGATTTCGATTAAGCCTGGTGTGATTGCTACTCCTTTGTGGGGAAAATCAATTGCGCTAAACCGTGATAGCATCGAGGGTTGTAAAACTTATGAGAAGGAAATGCTTTATATGGCTCAAAATGCTATGAAAAATGAAGAAAAAGGCTTACCTGTCTCAAAGGTTGTTCAATTAATCAGAAAGGTTGATGCTCTTAAAAATCCAAAACCATCATATACTGTTGGAGGGGATGCATTTTTTGCGGAACTAATTTCAAAACTCCCTCAGGGTATAGTAAACGGGCTTATAGAATTTGGGATGAAGAAGAAGGGGCTTAGATAGCTTAACATTCAGAAAAAAACTATCGACAAAAGGTTATCTTTGTTGTAGTATTCTCTTACAGTAAGAAATATAAATAGAAAAAGGAGAATTATTATGCAAGTTATATTAAAAAAAGACGTTCAAAATTTGGGCGAAGCTGGTGATATGGTAAATGTAAAAGACGGTTATGCCAGAAACTTCCTTCTTCCTCAGAATGTCGCTGAAGTAGCTACTGATGGAGCTGTAAAAAATAGAGAACAAAATATCGCAAGAATTAAAGCTAAACAAGAAAAACTTCATCAAGAAGCTCTTGCTACTGCTGAAAAGATTGAAAAATTTGCTGAATTGAAATTAAGTGCAAAAGCAGGTGAATCAGGCAAATTGTTCGGTACTATTACTACTAAGAAATTGGCTGAAGAATTGCTTGCTCAATCAGGTATTGAAGTTGATAGAAAGAATGTATCTTTGAATGCTCCTATCAACAAAGTTGGTTCTTACACTATGCTTATCAAGTTGACTTCTAAGGTAAAATGCGAATTGGCAGTTACTGTTACAGCTTCTGAAATATTGAAAGAATCAGTTGAAGAAGTTTCTGAAGAAGCGTAGTTTTTAAAAGAGGGGTTGATGGGTACAGATTTAAATAAATTAAAGCTTGAATGTTTAGCAATAGGTTCTGTCCCACACAATTCCGTTAATGAAGCTATAAATTTAATAAGAAAGACTTTCAATGAGGTTCCGTTTTGGCCTCAGATGGTAAAAGTTAGTAAAAATGAAGACATGATCTTGCAGTATTTGGAAGGTATGCCTTCATTTTTTTCTGATAAGTCATATTTGGATACGGATTATGAAGAGTTTTATGATGATTTGGAGCAGTTTTTTACTGATTATGAAAGTGTAATTTCCAAAGATAGTAAAGCTACTGTAATGAAATATGGTATATCAGAAAAGTCTGCTTGTGCATTTCAGAGTTTTTTGAATACCGTAAAGACAACAAAACCGTGTTTTGCAAAAGGACAGATTGTCGGACCTTTTACTTTGGCTACTACGCTTGTTGATAAAGATGGTCGTTGCGTAATATATGATGAAACTTTGAAAGAAATTATAGTAAAAACACTTACTTTAAAAGCAATTTGGCAGATAGAGAAGATGAAGAGTGTAAATCCTGCTGTTACGCCTGTTATTTTTATTGATGAGCCTTCAATTTCTCAGTTGGGAACTTCAGCTTATGTAACCATTTCTGATGAAGATGTAAAAAGTATGCTCAGTGAGATATCAGATGTAATCAAAGATTTTGGCAGTTTGAGTGCTATTCACTGTTGTGGGAAATGTGATTGGACTGTTCCTATTTTTAGCGGAGTTAATATGATTAATCTTGATGCATACAGTTTTGCTGAAAATTTGAGTTTGTTTTCAGATGATGTGGCAAAATTTTTGATAAACGGAGGTAAGATTGTCTGGGGGGTTGTTCCTACATTAGATAAAAATGCTCTTGAAAAGATGACTTTGGAAGATGCAATCAGAAAATTTCAGGAGTCTGTAAATTATTTGACTAAAAGAGGTATTGATGAGAAACTTGTGATAGATAATTCTCTGATATCGACTTCTTGTGGTGCCGGCAGTCTTTCCGTTGAACTTGCCGCGAAGGCGTTTGAGCTGACTAAAGAATTGTCGTTGAAGCTAAAAGAGATGTATAGATAAATTAGACAAAAGAGGTATTATGACATTTAAGCTTGCTATAACAGGAAAAAGCGGAAGCGGAAAAACAACTATAACAAAGGCGTTTTTAAGAATATTTCAGGAATTGTTTCCTGAAAAATCTATATTGCTGTTTGATAATGATTTGGCAAGTGAGTTAGGCCATAGTTTCGGGCTTGACGTAAGAAATACGATTTATGGTATAAGAAGCGGTAAGCACGAGTATAAAACGGGTATTCCTGAAAATATGACAAAACAAGAGTTCATCGAGTGGGCTATGGAAGATATTTTGGTTCCTATAGATGAAAATGTCGATTTGATTGTTTCTTGGTTTGTAGGTTCAAAGGATTGCAGGTGCCCTATTACAGGTCAGATAAATGATGCGTGCCAAAAGCTTATTGAAAGGTATGATATAGTAATTTTTGATTGCGAATTTGATTTGAAATATCTAAATCAGCTGGTAGATACCGAAATAGACACTACATTGATAGTTGCAAACCCTATTGAGGAGTCTGCACATCTCGCAAAGCGTATTGAGGAATTTAGTGCAAAATATGCTGCAGGAAACCAGCTTGGTGTTGTAATCAATAAAGTTGATAATAATGATTTGACAGCAGTGTACGATTTGTTGAAGAAATACGACTTGGACGTATTAGGTGTAATTCCTTTTGATAAGGAGTTGTTAAAAAATTCTATAACTAGAGATTCTAAGGTTGTTCAAGACGCGATTAAACAGTTTTATTTCAGGCTAAATCTGCCTCAGAGTGGAGAGAATTAATATGGTAGTAATTTTGGATGGTAAAAGATTAAGAAATAAGATTTTAGAAGGTTTGAAGTTTGAAGTTGAATGTTTCGATAAAAAGCCTTCACTTGCAGTAATTTTGGTTGGGAATGATACTGCAAGCCAAATTTACGTGAATAGCAAGAAGAAAACAGCAGAAGGATTGGGTATTGAATCAAAAGTGTATACTTATCCGGACGATGTTTTAGAAGATACTATCCTTGAAAAGATAAAAGAATTGAACGAAGATAGCACTGTTAATGCAATCTTGGTGCAGCTTCCTCTTCCGGAGCATATAAACAAGCAAAAAGTAATAAATGCTATTGCACCGGAAAAGGATGTTGATTGCTTTACGCTTGAGAATACGGGCAAATTGTTTGCAGGGTTAGAGCCAAATGCTTATCCTTGTACTCCTCAAGGGGTGTTATTTCTATTGGACGAGTACGGAATAAATCTTGACGGAAAACACGTAGTAGTTATCGGAAGATCAAATCTGGTAGGTCGCCCTATGGGACAGATGGCGCTGATGCGTAATGCAACAGTGACTATATGTCACAGTCATACAAAAAATCTTGAAAGTATAACAAAAACTGCAGATGTTTTAATTTCTGCAGTAGGGGAAGTATTAATAGAAGATGATATGATGAAAGATGATTGTGTAGTCATTGATGTAGGAATTTCCCGTGGTGAAAATGGGAAAATTCGCGGAGATGTAAACTTTGAGACTGTATCAAAGAAGGTTGCATATATTTCTCCGGTTCCCGGAGGGGTAGGTCCTATGACTATCGCTTCTTTGATGGTTAATACTGTTAAGTTGTATAAAGAACAAATAAAAAGAAGTTTGTAGTATGAGCAAGAAATTTCTATCTTGCACACATCACTACAAACTTCTTTTTTTATTTTAGATTGTTTTTGTTGTTTGTATGGACTATTTATTAGCTGCCAAGTAAGTTCAAGCCACAAGAAGATTTGATGTTGTTGTTGATCATAGTCTTGCTTGAGTTGATTTCTTCATTTAACAGTGATATTTGTGAATCCAGATTTGATTTTCTGGTTTGCAACTGTTCTTCGGTTTGTTGCAATTCAATGAAGTATGGATCATCTTCCGGATCTTTATCAGAATCATCACCATATAATTCACTGTATTGTTGTGTAACATAATTCATTTGTTTTGTGCACCAGTTAACTTGGTTTAAAACTAGCATCTGCTCAAATTCAAGTTGGCTTTTTTGCAGAGTGAATAAACTTTTTTGTGCATCAATGGCTAGGAATGTCATTTTGCTCTCTCCTTAAATTATACTCTTCTTATATACATAAAGTATTTAGGAGAGGTCCGATTTCAAGAGTTGTATTTTTTGTTACAAAAGTTAATATATATCTTAAGATGCCCATTTTTTAGTATCAAAGCGCAGGTCTTTTACATTTATTTTTAGGGATTCCAGATATGGTTTAAGCTTTACAAGCAGTTGGGTCTTTTTTAACATAAGCTCTTGAGCGACAACAGGGTTTTCGCAAGCAATAACCATAATGCTCCCGCCAATCATAGAATAAGGTTTGGATTTCCCAGCCAACTTAGATCCCGCAACTTTTCCCCAGAATTTGTAGAGGTTAGAACGTTTCATAGCTTTTTGAAAATCTTTCTGTTCTAAAAGTTCAGCTATAAGTTCTTCAGTGGAGACAAAGTCTGTGTATAAGATTTTTTTCAAATTTGCTTCCCCGTAATTTTGTGCTAAAATAAGACAATGGACTGGATACAATTAAATGATATCATAAAAGAGTCAAAAAATATACTTATTATTTCGCATATAAACCCTGATGGAGATACTCTTGGCAGTATGTGCGGTTTGTATTCTGCGATAAAGGATAATTTTAGGAAAAAAGCTGAGATGCTTTTGATGTCGAAATGTCCTGCTACATTTGACTTTTTGCCATACATTGAAGAAGCAAAACATATTTCTGAATATGATAAATCCAGAGAGTATGATTTGGTGATAAATGTAGACGTAGCTTCAGATAGCAGAATGTTTGATTCGTCAATTCTGTTTGAAAAGGCAAAACATACGGTTAATATTGATCATCATATAACTAATGAGAATTATGCTGAACTCAATTTTGTAGTGCCGTCTGCAAGTTCTACCGGCGAAGTTTTGTACTCATTGATGTCTAAGATGAAATGGAAGATTTCATTACAGAGTGCAAAGTGTTTGTATACTGCAATTCTTACGGACACAGGAGCTTTCAGGTATGGTAATACCTCATCAACAGCTTTAAAAATTGCAGGATCCCTTATTGATATAGGAGTTGTTCCTACTGATATATATAAAGCTTGTTACGAAACCAGCTCAAAGGAGCTTGTTTTGTTTCAAGCATATTGTATAACGAATGCTGTTTTTTCCGAGGATAATAAAGTTGCATATATTTCGGTCTATAAGAAGGATATGGAACGATTTAAAGTTGGAGAAGATTGTACGGAAGGGTTGGCTGAGAAGTTAAGAGCAATAAAATCTGTTGAGATTGCTTTTATTGTAAAACAAATCTCAAGTACATCTTCAAAAGTTTCAATGCGCAGCGAGCGCGCAGATATTTCTAAGATATGTGCCAAATTTGGTGGCGGCGGACATAAGCTTGCTGCAGGATGTTTGATAAAGGCATGTGTTAAGGAAACTGTAAGACGAGTGCTGGAAGAAGTTAATAATTTAAAATTATGAGAAAAAAGGGAAATTTTAGATTTATAGAACTTTTAAAAAAACTTATTTTATCAGTTATAGAAAACGATTTTTTCGGAATGGCTGCTGAAATGGGGTTTATGCTTGTTATAGGGATATTCCCGTTTATGCTGTTTTTGATGGCTGTTTTTGGCTGGATGGGAAATAAGTCTTTAATGGATCCTATAATCATATTTTTAGCTAATTTTATGCCTGATCAGGCAATGAATTTAATAATAACTGTACTGTCTGAGGTGATGATATTTTCTCAAGGCGGGATTATGGCTGTCGGTGGTCTTATTGCAACATTGTTTTTGTCTATGAATGGTATGGCCGTTGTTTTAAAAGGCTTAAACAGAGCTTACAAGGTTAAAGAAACTAGAAATCTTATATACACAAGAGTTTTATCGTTATTGATGGTTTTTGTCGATATTATGGTATTGTTTCTTTCTATAAACTTGATTATTTTTGGTAAGGTTATTATAAGTTTTCTTGTAAAACACATGTTTATATCGAAAGTTGTTGCAATAATTCTTTTGACGTTACGTTGGCCAATTGCATTTGCGGCTCTGTTTTTAATGGCATTTTTGAGCTATTATATTTTGCCTGATTTGCGCGGAAACGAGAGATTTAAGCGGAGAAGTGCGATTCCTGGGTCGTTTTTCTTTGTAATATTTTGGTTAGTTGCGTCTTGGGGATTTTCTATTTACGTCAATAATTTGAAGACTTATAATATGGTTTACGGAACGATAGGTGCCTTTGCTGTGCTTATGGTTTGGTTATATTATACTTCTATTTTGATATTAATTGGCGGCGAAATTAATTCACAGACGTATAATAAATTGAGTGAAAAGGCCAAAGAAATTCAAAATGACTTTGATGCTTTGAAATCATAAATATATATTAAAAATATGCTCTCTGATTTGTTGACAATTGGGCTGCACATGGCTATAATGACTTTATGAGTAAGATAATTAACGTAATTAAGGGGACAAAAGATATATTGCCAAAGGATATACCTTCTTGGCACAGGTTGGAATCAGTTGCACTGGACGTATTTAGTCGTTACGGATATAAGGAAATCAGAACTCCTATATTTGAGGCGACAGAGTTGTTTGCAAGAGGTGTTGGCGATACTACCGATATTGTTAATAAGGAAATGTACACTTTTGAGAAAAGTGACAGGTCTCTGACATTACGTCCTGAAAATACTGCAGGTGTTGTTCGTTCTTTTATTGAAAATGGTATGTCAAGGCTTTCCGCACCTGTTAAGCTTTGGTATCATGGTCCAATGTTTAGATATGAACGTCCTCAGGCAGGAAGACAAAGACAGTTCCATCAGGTTGGTGTGGAGATGTTCGGTATCGAGCAACCTACTGCTGATGCGGAAGTTATTCTGTTGGCGGTTAATTATTTGAAATCTTTGGGTTTGAATGATTTAACTGTAGAGATTAACTCTTTGGGTTGTCCTACTTGTCGTGAAGCTTATAAGGCTAAAATTAAAGAGGTTTTGAAACCTGAGTTTGATAATTTATGCGAGGATTGTCAGAACAGGTATGAAAGAAATCCGCTGAGACTGCTTGATTGTAAAGTAGAATCTTGCAAAGAAATTTTTGAAAAACCTGAGATTAAAAAAGTTATACAGTCTGATTTTATATGTGAAGATTGCGCTGAGCATTTTTCTCAATTGAAATCTTACCTTGATACAATGGGTGTAAGATATAGTGAAAACAAATTGTTGGTAAGAGGCTTGGATTATTATAACAGAACAGTTTTTGAGATTAAGTCTAACAATTTGGGTTCTCAAAATGCGGTATGCGGCGGTGGCCGATATGACAGGCTTGTCAGAAACTTAGGCGGTGAAGATACTCCGGCTGTCGGTTGGGCTATGGGTATGGAAAGATTGAATTCTTTGTTACCTGAAGTTGAAGCTGAAAAATTGGATGCATACGTTGTTTCTAATTTCCCTAAAGAGGCTTTCATGTTGGCTGAAAAGCTCCGTGCAGAAGGTAAGTCTGTTGAATTTGATTTAACAAACAAAAAGTTTACAAAGCAATTAGAAAAGGCATCAAAGGTTGCCAATTTCGCTCTTATATTGGGCGAGGATGAAATAAAAAGTGGTACAGTCTCTGTAAAAAATTTGGCAACGTCTGAACAAAATACAGTAAAAGAAAATGAAGTTTTGGCGTTGTTATAATAAAGGGTGTTAAATTATGTCTGGAAAAGTTTATGAAGCAATAAAGCTTTTGTCTGCGGCATTTAGAAAAAAATTTGACGATTATAAGGGATTATATCTTTTCGGGGCGTTTCTTGACGGAAAAGATCATGAAGATGAAGACATCGAAATTGTTGCTTTGTTTGATGCTCAGGATAAATCTAAACGAGAAGAAATTTGGCCGATTGTAGGTAAGATAGAAACCGAGTTGGAGGTTTGTATAGACTTATATCCATATACGGAAGATGAATTTAAAAAAGATGAGGATTTGTATAATGAAGTCATAGAAGACGGAGTTTTTTATAATCCTTTGGGTATTACAAAAAGAATGTAGATGTTATATATTAAAAAAAAGAAAGGGAAAAAATGAACAAAGTTACTATTCGTTCAGACAGAAAAGATGATTACAAATTCATGTACAAAGGTGAAGATGTAGTATTGGAAGCCGGCAAAATTATTAGTATTGCAGACGGCTTGGAACACGTAGTGTTACCTACTTGTGCAATGAAAATCATGAATAATCTGATAGTAATAAAAGATGATGTGAAAAAATAACGAATACTAAAAAAGTTTATATTGAAGAAAAGAGCAGACTTGTTAGGTCTGCTCTTTGATTATTCTGTAAACAAGTGCAGCTGCCAGACCTCCTGCAAGATTTGCAAGAATAGTAATGATTGCAATTTTTATACAACAGCTGCTCATAATTGTTGCACATAGAGCAACAACAGGGTTAAATGCTCCCATACAAATAGTCCCTCCTACGGCGCAAGCTCCTGCGGTTACTGTCGAGCCGATAGCAAGCCCGAAGTATGAATTTCCTTGAGTTTGTTCATCAGTGGCCGTGAACAATACAACGTAGCATAGTGCAAAAGTAAATAAAAATTCTGCAAGTATCATAAGAGGAAGATAATAGCCTGTGAGTGAAGGTATAGAAGGCCCGTCGGCAAAGTAGTTGACACATATTGCAGCAATGATTCCGCCCGCAAACTGTGCAATCATATAAGGCATTAATTGTTTAACTGGAAGAGCCTTCCTGATAGTGGCTGAAAGAGACACTGCAGGGTTGTAGTGCCCTCCTGAGATATGTCCTCCTGCATAAACCATAACCATTAATGTAAAGCCTATTGCTATTGCATTAATAAAACTTGTACTGCTAAGAGTTGCGCTGCAACCTATTACAAGTACCAAAAAGAATGTTCCAATGAATTCTACAATGTATTTCCCAAAATTTTTTGACATGAACTTCTCCTTTTATGTATAAATTATTTACTCTTTTTTCAATTTATGAATTAGACATATTTATATTTTTTGATGTAATATTATTTTATGTTTTATTTTGATGAAATCTTTGGGAAGAAAATTTTAAAATCAGATCTGTTGGGAGCAGAGCATTTTTTTACCACTCGAGAAAGCTTTATTAAAACAAAAGATCCCGAGGAGGAACGAGTTGTTGCAGATAACTATAAAAGTATCTGTGAATATTTGAATGTGGATAAGCTTATAAGCCCTTCTCAAACTCATACTTCGCATATAGAAATTGCAGAAAAGTCAAAACAGGATTATCCTGATACAGACGGTTTGATAGTTAAAGATAAAGGGGTTGCGATTTTTCTCAATTTTGCGGACTGTACCCCTGTTATTTTATATGATGAAACATTGAAAATAGGCGCAGTATCGCACGCCGGTTGGAGAGGTACAGCCGGAAGGATTGCTGCAAAAACCGTAAATAAAATGACGGATTGTTTTGGGAGCCAACCTAAAAATATTGTAGCACTAATAGGTCCGGCAATTTCTATGTGTTGTTATGATGTCGGGGAAGAAGTTCTTTCTAAGTTAAAGGCTACAGTGGATGATTTTAGCGGGCTTTCTGAAGTCCGAGATGGTAGAATTTATGTTGATTTAAAAGGAATAAATCGTCAGCAGCTTATTGAAACAGGTGTTTCAAATATTGATGTATGTCCTTATTGCACTTGTTGTGATAATGATATGTTTTTTTCATACAGAAAAGAAAACGCTACAACTAATCGTCATAGCGCAATCTTAAAACTTTAAAATCCCAATGTTATTAATTATTTGTTTGGATAAACAAGCTGATAATATCATTAACGGCTGCAAACTGGCGTTGATATTTTTGAGCTTGTACTTCAAGGATATTAATCTGTTTTTTGTGCTCAAGTACACTTGTCTGGCATTCTCTTACTGATTGTGTAAGGTTTTCTTGTACCTGTTGAGCTTCTTGCAAAACACTTGTCATTGATATTCCAAGAGCTTCCATTGTTTGTTTTATAATCATAGCACCTGTTTGTTTTGAAACACTTGGCGGAATTTTGGTTATCAACTGTCTCAAAACCGCTACATTCGGAGGTAACTCCATTTCCTCAACTGCAGGAATACTAGGTTCAGGGTTTTGGAAATTTAACATTGTGTTTTTTAGTGCAGCGTCAACTTCTTCTGCTTGAGTATTAAATTGAAATGTAGAAGCAGGTTTTTGTTGATTTTGAGGCATAACCATTTCATCAATCAAATTGTTATTGTTATTTTGAGTTAAAGAATTCAAGTTTGTAAGTTCTTTATTATTTGCAGGAGTTTCTGTAACCGGAATAATTTCAATATCTGATTGCTGTTTTAAAGCTTCTACTATTTTTTTACCTACGCCTTCAGGCATTTTATTGCTATTCATACTATTAAATCCTATGTTATTTGAACAGAAATATTATAAAAGGAACATAAAATTATTTCAACACTATTAAAATTTACATGCGGGGTTTTTTATGGTAAATTAGTAGAAAAAAAGAGGGTATGGCATGAGCAAAAGAGTTGAGTTAAGAGTTTTTGATAATTCTAATGATTCAGAAAATTTTGAATTGCAAAGTGAGAGAGTTTTTGAACCAATGTGGGATTTGAAATACGGAGAAAATCCTCAACAGGCTGCTATGGCTTTTAAAACCGATGGTATGGCAGATTTTGAAGTTTTAAACGGTGAGTCTCTCTCTTATAATGAAATTATGAGTGTTACTGAGATTGCAAACATTGTTAGTGAATTTTTTGATGTTTGCGCAGTTACCATAGTAAAGCATGCTGCTCCTTGCGGGGTTGCTTTGGGATATAATGTTGCAGAAGCTTATACAAAAGCTTTTGATTGTGATCCTGTAGCTTCATTTTTTGGTGCTATCGGGGCTTCTCAAAAAATAAATTTTGAGGTTGCAAAGCATATTAATTCTATGTCAGTTAAACTTGTTTTTGCACCTGATTATGATAAAGACGCAATTGCACTTTTAAAGGATAATCCGCTTATAAAAGTTGTAAAATTGAATACTCCTTTGAGAGAGTACAGGTCGCTTATACAGAAAGATATTCACGTAACGCCTTTTGGAACATTGTATCAAGACTTTAATAACAGTTACTTGGGTAAAAATTCATTCCAAATAGTAACAAAGAAAAAACCTACAAAAGAACAGATTGAAGATGCGGTTTTTGCTTGGAAAATATCAAAATATGCTCGTTCAAATTCTATTGTAGTTGCGAAGGATTTTAAAACTTCAGCTATAGCTCAAGGTCACGTTTCACCGCTTACTGCGGTTGAGGATGCGATGAAATGGGCTTGTGATAACGGTAAGGATGCTGTAATGGCTTCGGATAACACGTTGCCAACAGTGGATTGTATCCAACTTGCAGCTCAGAGTAGAATTTCAATGATTATTCAACCTGGCGGTTCGATGAATGACGAGAGTATGATTGAGCTTGCTGACAGGTATAATATTGCGATGGTATTTACCGGAATTAAAAATTATAAACACTAGTTATAAAAAGGATTATGAAATATGGAAATTAAAAGCTGGGAAGATTATTTTTTGGACTTGGCTAAAACTTGTGCGAGCCGTTCAAATTGTATTAGAGCGCAAGTAGGTGCCGTAATTGTCGGAGATGATAAAAAAATCAAGGCGACAGGTTATAACGGAACACCTTCAAAGGTTGAATCTTGTTATGAAAGAGGTAAGTGCTACAGGATTGAACATAATATCGAGTCTGGTACTCGTTATGAAACTTGTCGTTCTATCCACGCTGAACAAAATGCTATTATTCAGGCAGGACAGGATAGATGTAAAGGGTCGACAATGTATATTTGGGGTCATAACTTTATATGTATTCTTTGCAAGAGATTTATTGTTCAGTCCGGAATTAAAGACGTTTATTTGAAAAAAGACGAAAATTCTCCTGTTCTTCACGTTACAGTTGAGGATATTAGAAGAGAACTAAACGAAGCATAACAAAAGGAGCCGTTTTATCGGCTCTTTTTTTTATTTGCTAATAGATTTTGTTTTTTGTAAAATAATCATGCAAAGATTTTTGTGATTTTAAATAAGGAGAAAATTATGAAAAAATCAATTAACGATTTAGGTGACGTTAAGGGAAAAAGAGCGTTAGTAAGAGTTGACGTAAACGTTCCTCTTGACGCAGACAAAAATGTAACAGATGACACTAGAATTCAGGCTATTGTTCCTACAATCAAGGCTTTGAAAGAAAAGGGTGCAAAAATTATATTAATGGCTCACTTGGGACGTCCAAAGGGTGAATGGAATATGGAATTTTCATTGGCTCCTGTAGCTAAATATATGTCAAAAGTTTTGGGCGAAGATGTTTTATTTGTATCAGAACCTGTAGGTAAAGGTGCAGAAAAAGCATTAGAAGGTTTGAAAGACGGACAGGTTGCTTTGTTGGAAAACATCCGTTTCTACAAGGCTGAAGAAGCTAAAGATGATGATATGACATTTGCAAACGAACTTGCAAAATTGGGTGATTTCTATGTAAATGATGCATTTGGTGCAGCTCACAGAAACCACACATCAACTGCAAAATTGGCTAAAGTTTTGAAACCGGCAGTTGCAGGTTTGTTAATGGAAAAAGAAATCAGATGTCTATCTCAAGCTTTGGATAACCCAACAAGACCATTCACAGCTGTTGTAGGTGGTGCTAAAGTTTCATCTAAAATCGGTGTTTTGGAAAACTTGTTAGACAAAGTTGATAACATGATTATCGGTGGTGGTATGGCTTATACATTCGTAAAAGCTAACGGCGGCAAAATCGGTAACTCTATTTGTGAAGATGATCAGTTAGAAGTAGCTAAAGCTATCGAAAAGAAAGCTGCTGATAAGGGTGTAAAACTTGTTATGGCAACTGATGTTTTAGTAACTGATGACTTCTCCGGTAATGGTACAAACAAATTCGTTAAAATTAACGAAATTCCTGACGGATTTGAAGGTGTTGACGCTGGTCCTGATTCAAGAAAAGCTTTTGCTGAAGTTATCAAATCTTCTAAAACAATCTTGATGAACGGTCCTGTAGGTGCTTTTGAAAATCCTAAGTTTGCTGAAGGTACTAAGGAAGTATTGAATGCAATTGTTGAAGCAACAAAAGCCGGTGCTGTATCAGTTATCGGTGGTGGTGATTCAGTTTCTGCAGCTAAGAAATTCTGCAATGCAGCTGACTTTACTCACGTATCAACAGGTGGTGGAGCTTCTCTTGAATTTATTGAAGGAAAAGTTCTTCCTGGTGTTGCTGCTTTGGATGAAAAGTAGACTGATTAATTATAGAAAAGCGAGACTTCGGTCTCGCTTTTTTTATGCTTTTTGGGGTATTTTTGGTAACAATAAGTTAATAAATTTAAAAATATGTGCAAATATAAAAATTTTTGGTTTTTAATATAGGAAAGTGTAGTTAATTTTAAGGTGTATATTATGACAGTAGATGCAGTAAATTCAGTAAATTTTCAAGGTAGAAAAGGTTCTTATACTAAGAATGGTAACGAATACAATAAAACACATGCCGGTAAATATGTTGGTATGGGTTTAGGTGCTATTGTTGGTGCGGGATATCCTTTATATATCCTGCGTGAGGTTCAAAAAGATAAGCCTTTCTTTAAAAAAGTATTAGTAAGATGTCGTCAGGAATTTAAAAACGGATTGGCACAGTCAGGTGTGGATGTTTCAAACCTTAAGATGTCTGCGAAGTCAGTTTCAAAAGTTCTTAAGGGTATTCCTGTAGTTACAGGTGCGATTACATTATTAGTAGGCTTAGGAGTTGGTGCTATTGTAGATGGTATTATTAACCACGTAAAAGCCAAAAAAGCTGATAAAGCTGCTTAGTTGAGAAGGAAGTATGAATAGAGGATGCAATGTGCAAAATTTTCTTTTGCACATTGCTTATAAAAGAAAAAGGTTTTATATATGGCTATTACAGCAATAAATACAATTAATTTTAAAGGGAATGAGAATTCTACAGTAAAAGATTCAAAAAATTCTGAAAAAAGCTATAAACAATCCAATATCGGAAAATATGTTGGACTTGGTGCTGGGGCTATTATTCCGGGCGGTTATGGGCTTCGTTTCGTAAATAACGTAAATAAGTCTGTTTCTTTGAAAAAGATTTTGGTAAAATATTTGGACTTTGGGGTTACTTCTTTTTCTTCTAATAGTTCTGTTAAGGATTTTTTGGAGAGTATTGAGGTTTCCAGACAAGACTATAGAAAATCTAGGTATAAAGTGATATCAAGAGGATTGAAAATTTTACCTGTGGTACTGGCTGCTGCCGGTATGCTTGTCGGGCTCGGTATAGGTGCTGTTGCGGATTGCATAATTGATAAATTTCACGCTAAAAAAAACAAAAACTGATAAGGTAGCATAAAAATTTTTTATAAAAAGTGTGTATAAAAAAAGCCCTTTTTTAAAAGGACTTTTTTGTTATTGTATCTGAGGATTATTGTTTTAATTGAGCATCAATTTGTGCTTTTGTCATTTCCATTTGATTGATTTTCATTTCTCGTTGTAGAATCATTTGGTTTGTTGTATTAATTTTTGCTTCGAGTACTTTTTTCTGATCAGAATCTTTTTCTTCTTTTAAAGTTTTTGCAAGATCAACCAAAATGTCATTTAATCTTGTAACCGCACTATACTCAGCTGCTATATCTGAGGTAATCGCCATACTTTGTTCTCTAAGAACAGTTTTGTCATTATTTGACGGTTGTGGTGCAGGTTGAGCCTGTACTTGCATAGGTTGAGGTTGTATATTTTGAACCGGTTGCCCATTATTATAGCCCATAACCGGTTGAATAGGTGAATTTAACATAAACTTTTCTCCTTTATACACACACTATTGATATTAAAACAAAGTAAAAACATTTTTAAAATTGCTTTTTTCTTTGAAAATATTGCAAATTGTTAAGCATTGGATTATACTAGAGGTGAAAGAAAGGAGAGTTTATTATGTGGGAAAACGACATAGATATTCATGAAGTAAGAGAAATTAGAACTCGTACATCTGTATTTTTCGGTGTTGGTGCAATAAAAAAGATTGATGATATAGCAAAAACATTGAAAGATAAGGGAATTGATAAAGTTATTGTAATGTCAGGTAGAAATGCTTACAAGGCAACAGGTGCTTGGGATTACGTAGAAAAAGCATTAAAAGATCACGGTATTGGTTATGTAAATTATGCACAAGTTACTCCAAACCCAACAACACATCATGTTAATGAAGCAGCTAAGTTGGCAAGAGAATTCGGAGCAAAGGCTGTAATAGCAATTGGTGGTGGATCTCCTACAGATGCCGGTAAGTCTGTTGCAATATTGCTTGAATATCCTGACAAGAATGCAGAACAGATTTTCGATTTTGAATTCACTCCAGAAAAGGCTGCACCTATTGTTTCAATCAACTTGACTCATGGTACAGGTACAGAAACTAACAGATTTGCAGTTGTAACAAATCTTGAAAAGAATTTTAAGCCTGCAATTGCTTATGATTGTATTTATCCTATGTTTGCAATTGATGATCCTCAGTTGATGACAAAATTATCACCAAAGCAAACAAGATATGTTTCAATTGATGCTGTTAACCACGTTGTAGAAGCTGCTACATCTAAAGTTTTATCACCATATTGCGTAACATTGGCAAGAGAAGTTATCGCACTAGTTGCAAGATATTTGCCAAAAGCTATTGAAAATCCTGATGATTTAGAAGCAAGATATTTCTTGGCTTATGCTGCAATGATGGGTGGTGTATGTTTCGATAACGGTTTGTTACATTATACTCACGCTCTTGAACATCCGTTGAGTGCTGTAAAACCTGAATTATCTCATGGTTTAGGTCTTGCAATATTGTTACCTTCTGTTATCAAGACAATTTATGCGTCAAAAGCTAATATTTTAGCTGACATCTTAGCTCCTATTGTTCCTGGTTTAAAGGGTGAAGCTTGTGATGCTGAGAAGGCTGCTAAGGGTGTTGAAAAATGGCTTCAATCTGTTGGAGTTTCTGAAAAACTTCTTGATGAAGGATTTGCTGAAGCTGATGTAGAAAAACTTGTTAACCTTGTTTATACTACACCATCACTTGACGGATTGCTTGCAATTGCACCTACCGGTAACGGAAGAGATATCGTAGAAAGAATCTACAGAGAATCTTTGAAACCGTTAGCATAAGCATAGTGCTTAAGCTTAATAAACTTGAAAAGGGTCTTTTGTCTTAATTGGCAGAAGACTCTTTTTTATTTTCTTAATCATTTTATTTTTTTACTAGGATAACGAAGTTTTCTTCCTCTAACGGATGACCTTTTGCGTAAAGATATCCGTTAAAGAAATATGAATTATGACTGTTTTGTAAATTATTGATTATGTTAATAAAGTTGTTATTATTTCTTGTATCGAGGATAATAACAGAGGCTTCTGCCAGTCCATTTTCTTTTTGGTGTTGATAGAAGCCTTTGCTCCAAACCCAATAGGCAGATTTTTTACCGTAATTTGAATATAGATTATTATTGAAATATGGTTGTATTGCAGTAATTTTATAGCCAAGACCTGTTATATTTTTAGTTTCAAGATTGTTGGATTTTATAAATTCTGCGGCAGCTTTTGCAGCTGAATAGTTGTTATGAATATCGTATAGTGCACTTTTATAACTCCAACAAATCTGATTAGAAAAAATGATTAATATAATAATGTAAAATATTTTATTGGAAGAAAAATCATATTTGTTTTGTGGATTTTCATTTGCAAGTGTAGCGCAAATAGATATTAAAGTTATTATGAAATATGCTATGTGCCAAGGTTTGCAAACCAGAGCTGTTATTGCTATTGCCAATGTCAGATTAGTCAAGGTGAAAAACATGACTTGTTGTTTTGATTTGCAAAATGTTTTTGCACTGTATATATATAGTGCTAAAACAGTAATCATTTTTACTAATAGAATAAAAGATAAAGGTGGAGTATTAAAATATCCTCTTGTTGTAATATATAGTATTCTTAACGGGTTAAGTCTAATTAAATCTATGTCAGGATATGATGTATAATCGGCAGGTTTAATTAAATATAATGCTGTAAATAGCATGTATATAAGTATAATTATAGGCGGAATAAAAGTTTTTAATGAATATTTTTTAGATTGAAAAATTTCAATGATAAAGAACGTTAAAAATATGAGCATAATGACAAAACTGTATACGCTTATACTTGCTGTCAAAATTATCAGTAAAGAATACCAATAAGGGTGTTTAAATCTGTCTTTATAAAGTATTGCAATACCTGTGAACATTGGAAATAAAAGAGAGTGGTTTCTGGCAATTACTGCTGATTGATAAAAAATAAAATATGTAAACGGGAATAAATATTTTATTATGCCAGGTAATTTAGATTTAAAAACAAGCAAGTAAACGCCTATACAGGAGGCAATCCAAGGAAGAAGAAAAAATAACTTGTATGGGTAATGAATAAAATGTAAAATTCTCAATATAGCAAACCATAATATCGGATGACCTTCGTATTTTAGAACATGAAGTATCATATCAGGAATGGTACAATCTCTTGCAATAAGCCAAGCTTGAGCTTCATCTGCCCACGGCTCGTGATGAAGCCCTACAAAAAATGTTAAAATCCCAAAAATTGCGAGTACGATAATATTTAATATTGTATGTTTATTTATTCTCAGTTCCATAATTGCTAATTATACAAAAATGCAATGCAAATGTCTTTTTATTAATCAAAATTTATGATATTTTAGATGTTATGGATATAGGTTTTGATAAAATTTATGAGGATATGCTCACTCAATTCCCAAAAGAGGAGCTCAAAAGTTATGACGAATTTAAAACTCTTCTCAAATTGCCTCAATATTCATTGCATATTTTTGTTCCGCAAAATCAGATAGCGGGATATTCACTTTGGTATATTGATGATGAGTTGAGCTTTTTGTGGCTGGATTATATCGCTATTTTAAAAGAATTTCACTCAAAGGGATATGGCAGCTTTTACCTAAAAGAATTTCTTAAAGAACATTCTGATAAAAAATATTGCTTTTTTGAAGTAGAAAAACCTACAAATGAACAAGCTATAAGACGTCAAAAATTCTACGAAAAACTCGGATGTAAAAACACAGGAATAAAATATTATTTCCCGAATAAGTATAAAAAACTTGAGATGGATTTATTGTATATGGGAATTAACACAAAAGAGGCTCCAAGCGAAGAATACTTGAATAAAGTAATTTCAAAAGTTCATAAAATCCTTCATAATTCTGATTGGAAAGCCTTATAATCTTTTTCCATTGAATAGTTTTAGAAAATATTGTCGTTATAATGTGTTAAAAATCGGTTTCATTTTATCAAAAGTACAGAAGTACTTATATCCCATATTTTTAAGCTCATCTCTTACATAAGGAATCATTGATCCAACTTGTTCCGCTCTATGAGAATCCGAGCCGATTGTAATAATTTCTCCGCCAAGTTCTCTATATAATTTTAAAATGTCTCTGGATGGAGTCAAGTCTTCTAACTTATATCTAAAAGAAGAAGTATTTACTTCAATACCCTTACCTCTTTTAATAATTAATCTAAGGATTTCTTCAACCTGATCTTTTATATACTTAAAAGGATATTCTCCAAATCTGTCATATCTTCTCATCAAGTCCATGTGCGCAAGTACGCTAAAGTTGTCAAAAACTTGTACAGTTTTAAGCATTTCCTCAAAATAAATTCTATTGTATTCTGCCTGGCTTTTACCTGTTTGAAAATCTTGATTCCAAAGCTCTTTATCTTGAACTTGATGGAAAGATAATAGGGCAAAATCAAAAGGGTATTTGCTAAAAATCTCATCAAAATATTTTTTATGATGAGCCTGCGCTCCAAATTCTATCCCAAATTTTAGAGTAATATCTTTTTCAAATTGCTTTTTATACATTTCATAGGCTTTATAGTACTCTTCACAGTTGCAGCAATATGAAGTGTGACAGCCGTGGTCTATATGTTCTGTAAAACAAATTTCATCAAATCCTAAACTTATTGCTCGCTCAATGCAATCCTTCATTGGGTAATTTGAATCGTCACTAAAACTTGTGTGCATGTGGTAATCTGCCAGCATTTTTATTTCTCCTCAATCCCATTATATAACAATAATAAGTTTATTGTCTTAATTGAGGCGTAATATTTCAAAATTTAAGTATAGTGCAAACGATACCCAAAGAAAGTATGGTATCAATAGTATAGCTGCAACTTTAGAACATTTGTAGAAAGCTCTTATCGTCAGCAATATTGTTGCCCATAGTGCAAATACTATTATGAACCCAAGTTTGATGTTTTGAAAATAGAAAAATGCAGGAGTCCACATCAAATTTAATATTAGTTGAGTGGCAAAGAGAATTATTGGCTTTACTTTGTTTTTGCAGACTTTGTTGAATAGCAATATTATAAAAGCTACTAATATTAATACATACAAAATTGTCCATACCGGCGTAAAAATCCAGTCCGGCGGGTTTAGGAACGGTTTATTTAAGTTGTGATACCAATCAAGATTCATCATATTTATATTGTAACCTTTTTTTTATAAATTTAATTACCGAATGTGATATAAAAAAATGCTGTTTTATGGTAAATTTGGGTTATGTTCGATTTGACCTTAAAAGATGAATATAATTTTTCTAAAGATGAGCTTGTTGAAATTCTGCAAAGTGATGGCAAAAAATTGTTTGAAGTTGCTAATGAAGTTCGCAGGCGTAAGGTAGGGGATGAAATTTATTTAAGAGGTTTGATAGAGTTTTCTAATATCTGTAAAAATAATTGTCAATATTGCGGTTTACAGGCTGTGAACCGGCATGTTGAAAGATATAGATTGAGTGAAGATGAAATAATAAAGTTTGCCAAAGACGGTGTGAATGCTGGGTTTAAAACAATAGTTCTTCAATCAGGTGAAGATTTTTATTTTAACACTGATAGAATGTGTAGGATTATTGAAGCAATAAAAAAGAATGATGTAGCTTTAACATTGAGCATCGGGGAGCGTTCTTATAATGATTATAAGGCTTTTAAAGATGCTGGTGCTGACAGGTACCTAATTCGAATTGAGACAACTGACAGAGACTTGTATGCCAGAATGCATCCGAATATGAGCTATGATAACAGGATTGAATGCTTGTATAATTTGAAAGAACTCGGATACGAGACAGGAACAGGTTGTCTTGTTGGATTGCCAAATCAAAGTGTAGAGTCTTTGGCTGATGATATATTGTTTTTCAAAAAATTAGATGCGGACATGGTTGGGATAGGACCTTTTATTCCTCATCCTGATACTCCTCTTGCAGGAAAATTAAACCCTGATAATTTTAGTATGGCATTAAAAGTAATGGCTTTAACACGATTAATGCTTGGAGATATAAACATTCCTGCCACAACTGCGATGGAGACTATTGATCCAAACGGCCGTATTACAGCTCTTTTGAGTGGGGCAAATGTAATAATGCCTAACATTACTCAAGGTAATTATAAAGCAAAATATGAAATTTATCCTAATAAGAGTGGTGCTGATAAAGAAGCTTTGGTATATTTAGATTCTTTGATAGCTAAAATAACTTCTATTCAGCGTTTTGTGTCGAATAGCAAGGGGTTTCGGACTCGACAACATTAGGTATTTCTCTTATCGGAATTTTGACAGGAACAGGTGCAGGATTGTTTTTGTACCTGAACCATAGAGCCATATCCAGCAGTAGAAACAGTGTATTTAACAAATATAAAATAATTACTAAATCTCTGCTGTATAAAAGTTTATGAGCTATACCGCACGCATATCCTACTAGGATTAATATTGAAAAATAAATGCTCTTACCTTGTACACATTTACATTTGTATGTTTTATATGCTGCAAGCGGCCAGCTTACACCAAAACAAACTAACATTCCTGCTTCAAATATGCTCATTTTTTCTCCTTTTAAGCTTTTGCGTTAATTTTATTTGTATTTTGGGTTTCATTTTGCGTTTGAACATTGTCTTTTTTCGCTTTTTTAGGTTCGAAACCCAGAGTTTTCATTATAGGGTGGATTACAAGATTGCTTAACTCTGATGCAAACAATGCAAGTCCCAATATTGTTCCGACCAAATAACTAAGCTCGATTACACCTTTTTCGGTTTTATATAAATTTGGATGCTCAAGAGTAAGTAAATCTTTGTGCAAGTTTGTCGGAACTTTTTCTAATAATGCGTGATTTTGTCTGTTTTTTAGCGGCATTAGAGCTAATTTTCTGTAACTTTCATATTCTCCAACATTTTTGAACTTAGGAAGGTCTTTTTCATTTTTTAGAATTTTCTGTGCTGCTTTAAATATCGGCTTCTTAAAAACAGGGCCGACTATTCCTAAGTAAATTCCAAGACATAACATTTGATAGACAGCTTCTTTTGTTGCGGTATATTTTTTTGTTTTGTCATCGATAGATTTATCGTGCATTATGAAAAATGGTCTTCCGGTTGCTTTGAATAAAGATTCCGTGGTAACTGTTGCTCTTGTGTTTTGCGCAAATCTTACAAATGTTGGATTGGTTAATATATTTGTTATTTGTCCTATCATTTGCCTATCCTCCAATCCTTAAGCCGCTATTGTATCTAGGATACGTCTGGATAGGCGTAATTTTATTTATTTTTCCTGTGAAATTCGGGCTTTTTTGTTGTTTTGGATTAACCGGATTTGAAGGTTTTGTTTGCGGTAAAAATGTGTGCATTAGAGGAGTCGTGATTTTATTGCAGATAAGCGGGATTAAAAATAATGCGGTAATACTTACTGACACAAGTGTAGATGTAGCTTTGATTTGCGGAAGCTTTTCTTCTGCGTGTGCAGCATGTGCAAGTGCCTGTGCTGCTTTTTGGGTTATTGCATTTGTTCCTATATAACTTGCAAAGGCTACAGCTCCTGTTGTCCCTTCTCTGAATGCTGTGTATTGTCTTGATCTTTTATCCTGTTTTTTGTCCATCATCGTTATTACAGGACGCAATACTCCCTTCGAAACGGCTATTGTTAATGCTCCGTATAGAGAGTTATTTTTGTTGCCTAAAAAATCACAAACGCTTCTGAAATATTTGGGGAATGTATTATTCATTTTTCACCTTCGAATATCCATTATCTATTATCGTCCCTGACTTTGCGTTGTAAAATATTCATTTATTATAAGCTCTATAGTTTTTAGTTATAATTATCTTGTTTTGTTATAAGTTTAATGTATAATTAAATTATGAATTTAAATCAGTTACAGTATGTTATAACTTTGGCTCAAGAACTGAATTTTTCTCGTGCTGCTGAAAAATTGTATATTTCTCAGCCATCTTTGAGTCAAAGTATTCAGCTCTTAGAGGAAGAGTTTGGCGTTCTGCTTTTTGAGAGGAAACCGCTGAAATTGACTTATGCCGGTGAAATCTTTTTGGATTGGGCAAAAAATGTTTTATACTCCGAAGAGCAGATGCAAAATATGATATCTGATGTTGCCAGTGAAAAAAGAGTGAAATTTACTATAGGAATATCACCTTACAGAGCAACTTTTCTGCTGCCAAGATTAATTGAGAAGTTTAAGAACAAATATCCGATGGCGCATCTTATTATTGAAGAATTTCCGACTGATACTTTGCATGAAATGTTGGAAGAAGATCGGTTGGATATTTTAATAGAGTCACCTATGGCGGATAATGAGAGATTTGAGAGCGTTTATTTGTGTAAGGAGAGAATATTACTAGGAATTCCGAATTCTCTTGCTGATAAATTTAATCTTGATGAAGAAATTGATTTATCCTTGCTTAAGGATGTTCCGTTTATATTACTTACGGATAAGCAATATATAGGTAAGTTGACCAGAAAATTATGCAAGCGTGCAGGCTTTTTACCAAAAAATTATATTGAATGTCATAATATAGAAACTGTTCAAGCTATGATATCAAGAGGTTTAGGGGTGTCATTAATTCCTGAATTTTATGCGAAATATTTGGTCTCTAAAGGTAGTATGTCGTTTGGCAAAATAAAGGATTTGGATTTGTCTCGTGATATTGCTGTGATATACAGCAAGAAGAAATATATGTCTGCACCTGTTGATTATTTTATAAAACTTTTGGCAGAGGAGATTAATTCTTTATAAAAACTTTCTTAATAAATGTTTGATAAACGTCTTAATTTGTGTTAATTTCAAACTTGAAGATTAAGGATTTATAGCAAATGGGTGTTCAGGAAGATTTAGAAGAAGTAAGACAGTTGTGTGAGCTTTGTGACAATTGTCCTCTTTCCAAAACTCGAACAAATATAGTTTTTTCCGGCGGAGTACCAAATTCAAAATTAATGCTTATCGGTGAAGCTCCCGGATATTATGAAGATCAGCAGGGAGAACCTTTTGTCGGAAAAGCAGGTCAGTTATTAGATAGAATTTTTGCCTCAGTAGGACTGTCTAGACAAAAAGATATTTATATTTGCAATACCCTGAAGTGCAGGCCTCCTAACAACAGAGATCCTTTGCCTGAAGAAAAAGAAGCTTGCAGGGCATTTTTGGATGCGCAAATTGAAATTCTTAAACCAAGAATAATCCTTTTGTGCGGGAAAGTTGCACTTAATTCAATGCTTAATACAAATGTTGGGATTTCACGAGTTCGTGGTCAGTGGTTTGATGGTCCTTTCGGCAGCAAGATGATGCCTATATTTCACCCATCTTATCTTTTGAGAAATGAATCTCACGAGAAAGGTAGCCCAAAATGGCTGATGTGGCAGGATATTAAAGCTGTAAAACACGCTTATGACGAACTAACTGATCAGTAGTTAAAAATTAATTTTGTTGAGTACTAGCTTTTCTTGTAGTTTTTAAAATCCATATAATAGGAATTACTAAGATACAAGTTGTAGCTATAGCGATAAATACATCAAAGAATGCTCCCAGTCTGGATTGCGAAAGTAACTGGTTATAAAGCATTCCGTTAGCTTTTCTTGCAGCAAGCACTTCAGGGTAGTGCATAAGGAATTTACTCTTTAATGCCGCGAATTTTATTTGATACATAGGGTTATGTGCGGATAAATTCCCTACAAAATAATTTTGGTAAACTTGTGAAACTCTTGCAATAAAAGTTGCAGATGCAGATGTTGCAATTGCGGTTATAATGTTTTTAAACAACGCGTGTAGTGATGCAGCATCAGCGTTTTTGCTTGCAGGCAAGGTCGCAAATGATAGTGCAGTAACAGGAACGAATGCTGTTGGAACTCCTATACATAGTAAAATATTTGGTAAAACTATGCTTTCTATTGATGAAGTCGGATTCATTTGTGTAAGCATTAATAACGAAGCAGCCATGATCAAAAATCCTGTGGTTGCAAGTATTTTGCTGCTTACATATTTAGAAATTTCACCAACAGCCAGAAGACAAACAAGACATATAATTGCTCTTGGAAACATTGTCAATCCTGATTTAGAAGGGCTATATCCGATTAAACTTTGTACAAACATTGGAACCAGTAATAATGTTGAATATATTACAACATTGATAAAGGAGCTTGTAAATGTCCCGAATAAAAAGTTTTTGTCCTTAAAAACTCTTATATCAATGACAGGATATTTATACTCTAATTCCCAAACGTAAAACAACACGAATGAGAATATACAAATTCCCGTTAACCAGCAAATCCAAGGAGTATCAAACCAGTTGAATTGTTGTCCTTTATCTAACACAATTTGCATACAAGCCATCGCAACGACGATTGAGATATATCCGACATAATCAAAACGTTTGTTGTATTTTTGTTTTGGCGGTTTGTCACTAGGCAAGAATATTTTAATAAGTAAAAATGAAATCATACAAAGAGGTATATTAACAATAAATACCCATTGCCAAGAGTAATTATCCGTCAAATACCCGCCGAAGAAAGGTCCTGCCAGCGGTGAAAACATTGCCGCAACCCCGAACAGACCCATTGCTACGCCTCTTTGCTCAGGCGGGAATACTTCCAATAAAACCGCTTGACATAGAGGTAATATACTACCACTTCCGATACCTTGAACTATTCTGGCTCCGATTAAGGCTTGCAAGTTCGGAGAAATGATACACAACAAGCACCCTAGCATAAATAAAAATATACTATAGTACATTAGAAGTTTTTTACCAATTCTTCTAACTAAATAGCCCGTTACAGGTAACATCAAACCACCTGATATGATGTAACACGTAATAACAGTGTTTGTTTCATATTGTGTTGCACCGTAAAACCCTGCAATATGAGCTTGGCTTACGTTTGTAGCAGAGGATGCTGCCAATGCCAAAAACGCAGGCAGCAATACTGCTATTGCAATTATATACGGATTTACTTTTTTTGTTTGTGGGGTAGTATTTTCCATAATTATCTAACTTTTACCTTTGGAACTACTGACATACCTGGAACTATATTGTAATCAGAAATATCTTCATCAAATATAATTTTTACAGGAACTCTCTGTACAATTTTTACATAACTTCCGACTGCATTTTCAGGAGGGAACAAACTTGATTTTGCTCCTGTTGCACGTTGTATACTTTGTACTTCACCTTTGAAACGTTTGCCAGGGTATGTGTCAACTTTTATTGAAACAGATTGTCCCGGCTTCATGTGAGTTAATTGGATTTCTTTAAAGTTTGCAACAACCCAAACTTGTTTCGGAACTATTTGCATTAACGGTTGTCCGACTTGTAAGTAGTTGCCTTGTTCAACGCTTCTTGATGAAACTTTACCTGATTGTGGTGCATATATTTTTGTATATGATAAATCAAGTTTTGCTTGTTCAACTTCTGCTTCTAATCTTTTTATATCAGCTTGAACAGATTCGCTTTGAGCTTTCATAGATTCCAAATGGAATTTAGCTGCATTTGATCTTTCAGTTGCAGATTTGTGATTTGCTTGAGAGACTTCGTATTCTTTCTTTGATTGATCATAATCTTGTTTAGAAACGATTCCTGCTTTGTACATATCTGTATAACGTTTGTGATCTTTTTGCGCAAATTCTAATTTGGATGCTGTTGAATTGATATCTTCAGCAGCTTCTCCTACGTTAGATGTACTTTTTTCAATGTCGCTTGCAGTAACATCTAATTGAGCTTTAGCTTGAGCAAGTTTTGCTTCTGCTTGGTGAAGTTTTACTTCATAATCTTTAGGATCAATTTCAACCAACAAATCTCCGGCCTTAACTTCATCGTTATCATCAACAAGAAGTTTTACTACAGGCCCTGAAACCCTTGGGGCAACCGTAATCAATCTGCCTTCAACAAAGGCATCATCGGTTGATTGAAAATATGTTGAATGTATTGCTGCTGCTATACCCAGCAATACTAGGGTTACAGCAGTAACTGTCGGCACAATTACCCTTTTCTTTTGGTATTCGTGTCTGTTTTGTTTTTTACGTTCTTTGCGTTCTTTTATTCTTTCTTTAGCTTTTTCTTCTAATTCTTCTTTATCAATTTTTTTGTTTGGGGTTGTATTGTCTTTTTCCATATTATCATCCTCTTACTACATTATTTTTAATATTTATATTGTTATCTAAATTTATTCTGATTTTTTGTAAAACATTTAAGGTTATTTCAAGTTCATCATCATTAATATTATCTATTGTGTCCTTCCATATTTCTAATATTGTCGGAAGTATCAGATTATATGTTCTTTTACCTTCTTCTGTGATGAATATTTTAAATACTTTTCTTTTATTAACATCAGCTTTTCTTTTTACAAAATTCATATTTTCCAATATGTTTGTAAGCCTTGTAATATTAGGTCTGTCTTTCATAGTGCTGGCTGCAATTTGGCTTTGGTACATGCCGTCATTTTCCATGAGTGCTGCCAGAATGGAAAATTGCTCTGGTGTTATTGGATAATGGTGCATAGCAAACCTTTGTAGTGCTAAAATCTTTGATTTTTTCCCTACTGTAGATAATTTCGGTCCTATTTTACTTTCCAATAAATTTTTCTTATCCATGACATTCTTTTTGTGTTATCATGATAACACAAAGAAAAAAAGGAAGTAAAGCATGAAAAATTTTAAGATTATATTTGCCCTAATAATAGTATTATTAATGAGCTTTGCGCCTGCAGATGCAAGGCAGAAGAAAGAAGATGACAGTTATAAACTTCAATATTTAAATCTTGATTGGTGGAAAACCTATAAAGACGATACTTTAGTAAATTATATGCAGTTGGCATATAAAAATAATCAGGATTTAAAAATATCAGCCCTAAAGACAAAGCAGTCTGAACAAGTTGTAAAAGAATCATTTGCAGCAGAATTGCCACAGATAGGGTTTAATGGAAATTATTTCCGTGATTTCAGATCAAGTGATGTACGTTTAGGTGATGTATTAATCAACGATTACGACCAGAGTAATTTCGTATTGCCTCTTACAATGACTTATGAATTGGATATATGGGGCGAAAACCACTTAAAGACAAAAAGTTTGAAGAAACAAGTTGAGATTATGAAGCAGGATGAGCATGCCACATATATTGCTCTTACATCTGCATTGGCATCTCAATATTACAACTTGATAAAGTTGGATAAATTAATAGAAAATCAACAGAAATTAGTTTCATTACAGAAAAAAATTGCTGAGATGACTGAAATTAAATATAACAATGGGTTATGCCCTGTTACTGAATATTTGGTAGAAAAACAGTTATATACTCAATTTCAGGAACTTTTAGATGTATATCTTGAACAACGTAAAGTTGTAGAAAGACAGATTATAGTATTAATAGGTGACAGAAATATTGCAGAGGTACAACGCAGTGCATATAGTACAGTGTCCATGCCTGCAATTCCTGCTAATTTAGCTTCTGAATCTATTCAAAACAGACCTGATTTGTTAAAAACTGAAAATTACATTCAGAAAATAGGTATAGATGTAAAAGTTGCAAGAAGAGACTTTTTGCCTAAGTTTACGATATACGGTCAAGCAGGTTTCAGTGCATACAGTTTGTCAAATATATTCGGGAGTCATACATTTAAGGCTCTTGCCGGTGTAATGCCTTCTTTGGATTTGTTTACAGGCGGTGCTAAGATGGCACATTTAAGATATACAAAGATGGAATATGAAAAAGCTCAACAGATGTATGAAAAGACGATATTAACATCATTGCAGGAAGTTAATAACTCTTTAGGTGAAGCTATAACATATAAGAAAAATTATGATATGAGTTGTGAACGTAATAATCTTGAAAAAGATAAATATAGCTTGATGTTACAAAAGCAAGCAATAGGTGCATTATCTGAGTTAGACCGATTGAGAGCTGAAGAAAGCTTGATTTTGACAGATAAGCAGGAAGCATCAAACAAGATTAATTACATAGTATCAACAATAAATATTTATAAAGCCGTAGGCGGTGTTGATTATATGCAATATGCAGAAAATATCTAGTAAATGAATAAAATAAATAAAAACCTTTACAAACAGATATATTTTTGTTAGTATTAAAACACTGGAGTGGTTAGCACTTTTGAAAATACAAAAATCTTGGAGAAGTGGCCGAGTGGCTTAAGGCGGCACCCTGCTAAGGTGTTGTATGGAGCTATCTGTACCGTGGGTTCAAATCCCACCTTCTCCGATTTTTTTGTTTTTATTCGTTTTTGGATGTAAGTTTTCAAATAATGGTTAAGTAAGCTTTTAGCTATAAATATTTGGTGTTATTGAAGGGAGCAAGTTAATTATGAAAAAGCTTTTTTTAAAAGAAGATATAAAATATTATTATAACGAGCCAAATGTAAAACAGAGAAACAATAAAAGAAAAAACGAAAAATTATTAAAAGAACAAATTAATTTCTTAAACAGTTGTACAGTGAGTATTTGACAAAGTTTTCTAAATTTGTTATTGTGTACGAGAATATAATTCAAAAAAGATATGTGTTTGGTAGTAGACATAAGTTTTTTTGAAGTATTTTTGAGTAATAGGTAAGAAATAGAATGGAATGTTTATTATTTTAGGTCTCAAAATATGAACTTATAGGTTCTAATCAAGGATAAAAAATGATCTTCTATTCAAACGGGGTTAATGAAGAAGTGATGAAAAATTTTAAAAATTTTATATACACATTTTGCTCAATAATAGTTTTAAGCATTATATTTGTCACAATAATGTATACTTACAATAAGACCCAAAATTTCAGAATAGAATCTGTTGGTCATATGTTGGAAAACAGAATCGGTCACTCAGCAATTCTGTTACCAAATTCAAATGAAGTCCTATTTGTTGGTGGTAGTGATGGAGCTACAAATAACATTTTGCTAAATGCTGAGATTTGTAACTTCAAAAATGAAACATGCAACTTAATATCAATGAATAAAAGACATATTATGTCAGACATATATATAAATTCTGATAAAAATATTGTTATAGTTGATAATGGTAGTATTGAAGTGTTTGACAATATAAAAAAACAAATTAAGCTAATTGAAGAAAATCCTTTTGGTCTTGATAATTATATTAATGAAACTAAAAGGTTTCAAATATCAAATGATATAGTTCTTGTTTCTGGTGGAAAAATTAATCAAAAAGAATATTTTAATAAAGGTAAAAAAGAGCAAGCTATAACTTCAAAAGTATATCTATATGACATAAAAAATTATAAAATATTAAAACAATTGAATTTAAATGTCCCAAGAAGTAATCACCAAATGATTTTTAGTAACAATTATTTATATGTGTTTGGTGGAGAATCTACTACTAAAGAAAACTCTTTATTTGTAGAAAAATACAATCCAGATAGTGAAACATTTGAGATAGTAGGAAAGATCAAAGAAGCGAGAAGTGATTTTTCTATTTTTAAAAAAGGTCAATATATTTTTTTAATAGGAGGACGTTTAAAAGATAATATTGAAATTTACAATCTTGAAAATAATACCTCTGAAATCAAAAAAAATTTTATAATAAATTCTGATACAAGTCTTCTTAATTACGATTTAAATATTTTAGATATTAATGATGAAAATATAATATTTATTGTTAAAAGCAGAAATAAATCTTTATCAGGCTTGTATCGTTATAATCTAAATGAAGAAAAAGTATATAAGATAAATGGACAAGCTATTGGTTCTTATGCTAACATTATAAAATTTAATAATAATTTAATTATATCTGGAGGAGAAAAACAATTTTTCTTACCATTAAAAAGATTCAAAATTTGTGCAATAGGTAATCTTTGTCCTTATAATAGTGCAACTAATAAAATAATTTTAGTAAAGGAGAAATAAAATGAATTTAGTGGATTTTTGCAAACTAATTTATGGTAAAACTCCAGTTCAAGCTATGAGAAAAGAAGCAACAGATGTTTATATCAAATATAAGTTAGAATATCAAAATATTGAAGTTACTTATTCTACTGATGAACTTGCTGGTGATATAACAATTAATACAAATGGAAGTTGGGATGTAAATGTAAATATCGCAGACGAACTAAATGCTTTTCAACATGCATATATGTCCGCAAAATTAACCTCTGAATATGGCTCTAATTTTTCTTTATTTTTGGGTTATGCAAAAGAAATTGTTACTTGGACATTAGAACCTAATGTCCAAGACAGAAATCGGGATTTGTGGAATGATATTATTGCTACTAAGTATACTGAAGAAAAGCTAAATAATGGTGAAGATATTGAAACAATTGTAAGTAATATATTTTTAGATATTATAGGAGATAATTCCTCCTATATTATTGATTTACATGATGATGAAACTAGATTAGCTGTTGGTAGTGATGATTTTTCAGAACTTGTTCAACAAACTTTGTTAGTAATTCGTGAAGGAATAAAAATTCCTGATAGCTATAAAAAAAGTACAGACACAACTGATATGGATAAATACTTAAATGATGCCTTAAATGGTAATATCAAACCAGATACAATTGCTCCAGAAGGTGTAACTTTGCCAGCTTCAAGTAAAACTGAAACCCCTGTTATTGAATATAAAACATCAAAACCAAATATGTTATCACAAAATCAACCTTTATTCTTGTCCGGATTAAGACAATTTATGAAATATGTTTGATATTCTGAAGGAATGAGTTATTATTAAAAATGAAAGGGTTCTGAACCAACCCTTTCTATATCAAACTATCGGTACAAAATAGTAAAACATAATATTATTTTATATAAGCCTTTAGCTATAAATATTTGGTGTTATTGAAGGGAGCAAGTTAATTATGAAAAAGCTTTTTTTAAAAGAAGATATAAAATATTATAATGAGCCAAATGTAAAAATTGAAAACGATACTTTAGAGTTTATCACCAAGCCAAATACTGATTTGTGGCAAAACACTTATTATTGTTTTCAACATGACAATGCGCCATTTGTGCAAGTAAGTGTTAGTGAAGAGTATTTTTCTTTTACGGTAAAGGTTAAATATTTTTCAAAAAGACGTTTCGATCAAGCTGGCATTATTTTATATATGGATAGTAGCAATTGGCTCAAGGCTTCTGTTGAATATGAAAATGACAAATTTCAGCGATTGGGAAGTGTTGTAACAAATGATGGGTTTTCTGACTGGGCGACGGTGGATATTCCTTCGAATATAAAGGAGATGTATTATCGTTTAAGTCGTCGAGGCAGTGATTTTTGTATTGAAAACAGTGTGGACGGTATTGAATTCAAGCAAATGCGAATTTGTCATTTATTTAAAGCAGGCAAAACGATTAATATAGGCGTGTATGCTTGCAGTCCTGAGGATTCTTCATTCAAGGCAGAATTTAGTGAAATGGTTATATCTGATTGTGTCTGGATGGCGCATCAATAATTTTATAAAAAATATTTATTAGACACTTCAAAGTAATTACGATTAACGATAATAAGATTTGCAGTTATAATAATTTCTTTGAGCTTAATTAAAGCTGTCTAAGTCCCTGTTTACACAAACAGATTTGTTATTTCCGATTTGTTTACGTCAATGAGTCCTTTATCTGTTATTTTTAGTTCAGGGATTACTGATAATGACAAAAATGCCATACTCATATATGGGTCATCCATTGTACAACCAATCTTTTTGACTGCTTGTTCTAATTCTTCAATTTTTTTGTTTACTTCTTCGTAAGGTTTATCAGACATCAATCCTGCAATCGGTAACGGCAAATGTGCAAGTGTTTTTTGATTTTCTACTACGATTTTACCGCCTTGTGATTTTACAAGTTCTACTGCTGCGTGGTACATATCTTCATCATTTGTACCTATTACAATCATATTATGGCTGTCGTGAGCGACGGTAGACGCGATTGCTCCGGATTTTAACCCAAAGCCTTTGACAAATCCCAATCCGATATTTCCGCTTGCTTTGTGACGTTCTATTACTGCGATTTTTAATATGTCATTTTCTATATCGGATTCTGCGTATCCGTTCTTTATGTTTGCAGGTTCTATTGTTTGCTTTGTTATTAATTGTTTAGGGATAACGTTGATAACTTTTATTTTATCCTTGTTATTTTCTTGCTTTATCTTAAAGTCATCGTGGTTTAGCCATTTGATGTTAACAGAACCTCTTAAGGATGGGATTTTGAAGCTTTTTGTGTCTACAAGTAATTCACCTTCTTTAGCTACAAGTTGACCGTTTTTGAAGACCATATACGGTTCAAAGGTTTCCAAATCTTTAAACACTGCAATGTCTGCTTTATAACCGGGAGCTATTGCCCCAAGGTTTGGAAGTTTGAAGTATTCTGCTGTATTCAAACTGGCCATTTGTATCGCTTTTATTGGGTCCACTCCGAGACGTACAGCTTTTTTGACCATTCTTGAAATATGTTTTTTCAAGTGTTTAGGGTGTCTGTCATCTGTAACGAACATACATTTTCTGGTGTTATATTTTTTCAGTACAGGGATTAACGGTTCCAAGTCTCTTGCTCCTGTGGCTTCTCTGACCATCAAATACATTCCCAGTCGAAGTTTTTCTATTGCTTCTTCAGGGGTTGTGCATTCGTGATCTGATGCTATACCTGAGGCTACGTATGCGTCCAGATTCATTCCGCATAAGTGAGGTGCGTGCCCGTCAATTCTTTTGTTTTTTTCAAGTCCGAGTTTGATTTTGCTTAAGACACTTGCGTCTCCATTAATTACTCCTGGAAAATTCATCATCTCCGCAATCCCTAAAACCCAAGGTGCATCTATCAATAACGCTAGGTCATAACTGTTTAATTCAACACCGGAAGTCTCAAAATTCGTTGCAGGAACACAAGACGGTAATGTCATATAAACGTCAAGCGGAAGATTTTTTGAAGCTTCTCGCATAAAGCTTATTCCTTGAAGTCCCATAACGTTAGATATCTCATGCGGGTCTGCAATTACGGTTGTTGTTCCTGAAGGGACTACCAGTCTTGTAAATTCTGACGGTAAAAGCATAGAACTTTCTAAGTGTACATGCCCGTCTATAAATGATGGAGTAACATAAGCCCCATTAAGGTCAATCTCTTGCTTACCTTTGTAACCGTGGGATATTCCTGCAATCGTGTTACCCATAATCGCAATATCGGTATCGTAAATCTCTTCTGATAACACGTTTACAAGTTTTGCGTTCTTAAGTACAAGATCTGCATATTCACTGCCTTTGCTTACTTTTATTATTTGTTCTATGTTTTTCATCTGATTGTCCTTTTCTTCTTTTATAAGATGATAGCACAAAACTTTTTGTTTAAATGTATTAACAAAAAAATGAATAATAAAAGTTTATAGTTTTATAAATTTTGATTTTGGTTGTTTGCAAATAGGGCACAAGTATGTATCAGGTTCTTTTGTCAGGTCACCTTCATATATATAGCCGCAGATTGTACATTTGTAGGCAAGCTTTGTGTTATCTTGAGGGGTCTCTTCAATGAATGTAGGAGCAGCTTTTGGGCTTGTTCCTTTCTTTACTTTATGATAATAAGCATAGGTCATAGGGATTTCATCCTTTAAAGTATCCCCATCTATAATTTTGCCTAAAAATATAGTGTGCGTATCTGTTTCCATTTGGTTGATTAATTCGCAGATTATGTATCCTGTTGAGTCCGCAATTATATCCAGTCCGTCAACTTCTTTGATATCTACGTTCTTAAATTTTTCAGTATCTTTTCCTGAAGTAAATCCAAACACAGGGATAATATTATCGTTAACATCTACCCCAAGAATAGAGATTGCAAATTTTTTACTCTCTTTTATACATTGGTTAGTAAAGTTATCATGGTTTATACTTACTGCAACAGTGTCGTGCGTAACTTGCATTACGCTGTTAGCTATACAGCCTGTAGGTTTGTCCTTTGCATTGGTTGATACTACGTAAACGCCGTAAGATAAGTTTCTCAAAACATTATTATTCATATTACCTCCGTTTTTATTTTAATTATATCATGGGTTATTCTTGATATAAAATAGAACTGTAAGGTGAAAATTTAATTATGTACGAACAACTTTTTGCAAGATTAGCTAAATCAGAATTCCGAGGCAAGTTCAAATTGCGCGAAGGTGATAAAAATTATGTTAATGAAAAGGGCTTAGATGTAATAAAACAGCATGCGTATGATTTTATATCAAAACGTGTTGCACCGGCCTATATAAAAAATGACGGGAAACAGACGCCAATGAAGGGGCATCCGGTATTTATTGCTCAACACGCAACTGCGACTTGTTGCAGGGGGTGTATAGAAAAATGGCACCATTTCAAAAAAGGTATAGATTTGACTCAGGAACAGCAGGATTATATCGTAGGTGTTATTATGGAATGGATTAGACGCCAAATGCGGTAATTTTTGTATTTTTATATTACAATGTATTTAAAAGGATTGTTAAGAAAAGGAGAGAATATAATGTTAACAAAAAACTCAGCTGTAAAAACAAGTTTTTCAGGTGTTGATTTTTCAAAATATGCTTCAAAAACATCTGAATTTGTAAAAGAATTAGCTTCTCGTGCTAATAAAAAAGGTCATTTCCTTAATTGGGTAAACCTTCCATCTGAACAATTGAAAAGAGTAGATGAACTTTATTCAATGGTTGAAAAATTTAAGAACCAAACAGGTGTTTCAAAATTGTGTGTTATGGGTATAGGTGGTTCAAAACACACTGTTGAACATATGTTGGGTATTAACGGTTTGAATGTTCGCCACGATGTTGTAGATTTTTATTCTGACGTTGATTCTACAAGTTTGAATAGATTTTTGTACAGACTTGGCGATGTTACAAAAGCAAATTATATGATAGCTTCTAAGTCTGGTTCTACTTTCGAAACTAAAGACGGATTTTTAAGAGTTCAGACAATGCTTATTGATGCTTACAAAGCTAAAGGTCAGTCTCAAGAAGAAGCTGAAAAATCAGCTGCTAAACACTTGATTGCGGTTACTGATGCTAACAGCGAAAAGAGTGAATTGAGAAGAACTTCTATCGCTAATGGTTGGTTGGGTGATTTATTTATCCACGATGATGTTGGCGGAAGATTTTCAGCATTTGATGATCACGCTTTGTTCACACTTATTTGGGCTGGCATGAAGAAAGATGATTTGGTTAAAATGCTTAAATCTGCTCAAGAAATTTCTGAATTAGCATTGAGCGACGATTTGGAAGTGAATGATGCTTTGAAAGAAGGTATTTTCTGGGCTGATGCAAAATTGAACGGTATTGAAGCTTCTGTTCACGAATATATGGGTTCTATGTTTGAAAATACTGTTTACTGGCATGCTCAAATGCAAAATGAATCTGTAAAAGATACTTTAAAACAAGTTGCAAAAGTTCCTGATGCTATGCACCACAGTGCAGAAGCTCATTTCAACCCTGCAAACAAGTTTGTATTTGCATTGACTGTTCCTGTAGATAACGGTGTTTGTGCTGAAAATGCAGAAGCTTACATTGGAGCTTTGACAAAATCTTATGAAATCACAGGTAATTTCTTTAAAGAAGAAGTTGAAACTTCAGGTATGGGCTTAACTCCAGAAGCAGCTGGTGCTATGTCTATGATAAGAGCTTATGCTACAGTTTATCAGGAAATTGTAGAAGCTGTTATGCAAGGTAAAGAGTTGCCTGAAGTTCTAGATAGTGTACTTCAACCACACGTTGAATTCTACAAAAAGAATTTAAAAGGTGGAGTTGTAGTTCCAGGCAGAATTTCAAAGTAATTAATTTTGAAAACTTATAGAATTTGCAGGCGGATTTGATTATATCAAATCCGCCTGTTAGTTATTTAGCTTGTAATTCTTATGTATGTTTTTTATTGACAAGGTTTGTCAGGCATAGTAATATTTTTTGTATAATCTTGGGTTTAAAAATGGTTGCGAATTTTGATTTTTTAAAAAAAGTTGATAAGAATTTGTTCGAGATAATTGATGAGGCAGAAAAGCTTTATCGTGATGAATATTTTGAGCAGTGTATGACTCAGACCAGAAGGTTTGGGGAGAATGTTTGTAAAAAGGTTCTCGGTAAAAATCGAACTACTGAAGATACTTTTGATGAAATGCTTGCAACCTTAAAGGATAAAGGTTCAGGAGAAGAGCAAGAAAAAGAGTTTATTGATGATCTTTATTTTCTTAAAAAATACGGAAATAATTCTACCCACTCATCAAAGGTTAAAAAAGACGGGATGGATGCTTTAGAATGCTTAAAGCGAGCTTTTGAGGTTGCAATTAGCTATGCTGTATACAATAAAGGTGCAAAAGCTGATATATTGAAGCTTCGATATGATACAGAGCTGCTTGTAACAGGTAAAAAAGCTAAAAAATCGCTTGCGGAAAAATATTCTGAAGAAAAGGCACGGAGTGCGAAAAAAAATAGAAAATCTTCTAAGAAATCAATAAATGTTTTTCCACTTTCTGAAAAAGCTGCAACAAAAAAAGTTCAAAAGAAGAAGTCTAACAAACAGTATTATACGATGTCATCCCGAAAAAAGAAAAAGGGTATACCTGTATTTTGGATATTTGTTGGAGTTTCGCTTTTTGTTTCTGTATTTTTAATATTCGTTATGTTTTTAATCAGTCTGTAAAGTTTGCGTATAAATAAGTTATAATGTAGGGATTATTTGTATTATAAAAAATATACAAAAGATTGACTAAATGAACTTTTTTATAAACAATATCGTTATTAATATGTGTATAATGATAGGTGGAATGATGAAAAAAGTCTTAGTGTTATTGCTGTGTGTAATGTTTTTTGCGAATTGCGCAGTGTTTGCGGATGTTTATAATAAAAATTATGTTCAGCAAGGGGTTGTAACTTTGCAGTTGCCTGATTATGCAAAGTTTTACAGTATAGATCCTGTTAATATTTCTGTGAAATATATTGAGCCTAATAAGACAAAAGAAAAAAATCTGACGAGTGCACAGAAAAAGACTTATAAACAAGTAAAAAAGATTGAAAAATATATAGATAAAAAGAATTTTAAAAAGGCTTTGGAAGTAGACGAATCATTTTTGCCGACACGTGTACAGTATATGAATTATTGTCTTGTGACAGGAGATTATGTGCAGGCGCTTGATGAGATGCTTGTAATCCAGCGTTTGAACAAGTCTGATAAAGTGCTTGATGATGAAAAAATTAAATTCAAATTGGGTATGCTATATTACCTGAACAGAAATTATACGGCGGCTTTGAATTTGTTGTTACCTTTTGAAAACAAACCTAATCCGGAAAATTTGTGGTTTGCGTTGGCAGATATTTATTATAACCAGAGTAATTACAATGCCGCGATTAATTACGCAAAAAGAATCGGACGTTATTCAGAGAATTATGCTGGAGCTTTGGAGCTTTTGTACAATTCATATTATAATTTGAAGAATTTTCAGCAGGCGAATACTTGTGCAAAGGAGCTTATATCTATTTTGCCTACTCCAATTAATTACATGCGTTTGGGTACGACATCTTCTGATGTAAATGTAAAACTTTCAAATTATTACAAAGCAAGAGATATTGCGGCCGGCGATAAGAATGCTCCAATTCTTGCGCAGGCAGATCTAAGAATAATTTCTATAGAGCAGCCTAAGATAGACAGAAGTGTTGCAGGTTTGAAGTTGTTTGTTGAAAAGCCGGATTGGAACAAAATCGCGGCAGAGAATGCCAAAATAGAAGATCCGGTAGATTTGAGTAATAGAATGGTACAGTTTTTCCAAAGAACAAATGCTTGTATGACAAAATTTGGCGGGAGCGAGCTTGTGAAATGTTATGAGTCTGTAAATAATGAACAGGCAAAATTAACACAGATTGCAAAAGAAGAATATCAAAAAGCTTGCGAGGCAAGACAACGTGAACTTGAATATCAAAGACAGAGAATGTTAATAGAACAGCAGAGTTTTTATGAAAGAATGTATCTTGACGATTTCTTTTACTTGAGACATCCTTATTTCTTCGGTTTGTGGTAAATTGTAATGTTTTATTTTGTGTATTAGTGTTTGAAAGATTTGTCAGGGCACAAATCTTTCAGTGAGAGCCAACAATATTAAAACTATCGTTAAAATATACAAAAAACTGGGCGATACAAGGCTCCCCTGCAATCGTAGGCGAGCGTCACGAGCCGTACGAGGCAGGATGCCCTTTAGGGTAGAACTATGAAAGATTTAGGGTAGAACTATGAAAGATTTGTCAGGGCACAAATCTTTCAGTGAGAGCCAACAACATTAAAACCATCGTTAAAACATACAAAAAACTGGGCGATACAAGGCTCGAACTTGTGACCCCTTGAATGTCGTTCAAGTGCGCTACCAACTGCGCCAATCGCCCAAAAATATTCAATTTTAAGATATTTGTCAACCCTTAATAAATTTTAGGCAATAAAAAAAGGCGACACCCAGATTCGAACTGGGGGATAAGAGCTTTGCAGGCTCCTGCCTTACCACTTGGCCATGTCGCCATTCCTCGTTTCTTTATAATACGAAATACATAAGTTATTGTCAAGCCGATAGCTTACTACTTTAAAATCGCTTCAGCTATGTCTTGTGCTGTTATTTTCAGACAATCCAAACTCTCACAGGTTGTCATTCTTCTTTCCCACAAACAAGGTTTTAAAGGACAATTATCATTTGCCTTTATTGCAACTACGTTTTCTGTTTTAGGAATAAGTTTGTTATCGTCTGTAGGTCCAAATATTACAAAGGTTTTAGTCTTTAGTGCTACTGCCACATGTAATGGCGCAGAATCTGAGCATAAGAAAATCTCTGCGCTGGAGATTAGTTCTCCCAAATCTTTCATTGAACGAGTTTTTCCGTAGTAGTTTTCAAAGTTTTGGGAATCTTTACAAGATATAGTATTCAAGATTGTTTCTATACAATCTTTGTCATCAGGTCCGCCTGCTAAGATAACGTGTTTGCCGCCTTTGACAAGTAAGTCGACTGCCTGAGCCCAAACTTCAGCTCCTACCGTTTTTATACAACCTTTTTGTACGCTCATTTTACTTACCCCAGGGTGAATAAGTACTGTGTTAGGTACTTTAGGTTGAGGTGTGATATTAACTTCCGGCAACTCGGTTTTGTAATTGGTTATCGGTGTGATTAGGTCATGATACATAGCGCAAGCATATTGGTTTTTGTTTAGTTTTACAGCTTGTGTTAGTAATTTATGGCTCAGGGCTCCTGTATCATATCCGTAACGTTCTTTTATACCGGTTAGCCACAGCAATATGCTGATAAACTTGTTCCCGCCTGAAGATATAACAAGGTCAAACTTTCCTTTTCTTGCCAAGTAAACAAGTTTCAATAGTTCAAGATATTTGTTTTTGCCCTTAATATCAATCAAAAACAGGTCATCAATTATATCTGTTAAATCTTTAACACTTTTGCTTCTTGGTTCAAGAGCAAGTGTGATTTTAGAATTTGGAAATTCTTTTTTTAATGATATCAATGTAGGCAGAAAGAATATTTCATCACCTATTCCGCCAAAATTTATTGCCAAAATGTTTTTACAATCTTTTCCCATACGTTGATTATAGCACAAAAAATATTTATTTATGATATAATTTGTGTATGGTAAACAAGGTCACAACTGCAACTGTCATAGGGTTAAATGCATACAAAGTTGATGTAGAAATAGATGTAATAAATTCTCTGCCCGGAATTTCAATTGTCGGGCTTCCAGATATTGCGATAAATGAGGCCAGAGACAGGATTAAGTCAGCTTCAAGAAATTCAAACCTTACGTTCCCGAGCAGGCGTGTAATTGTAAATCTTGCACCTGCTGATTTAAAAAAAGAAGGTACGAATTTTGATTTACCTATTGCTGTCGGAATACAAGTAGAAGAGGGTGTGATACCTCAGGAGGCGGTAAAGGATTACGGATTTATCGGGGAGCTCTCATTGGATGGTAGTTTGCGGGCCGTAAGTGGTGTATTGCCTCTTGTTATGGGGTTGAAAGATTTTGGGATAAAAAATGTTATTGTTCCCAGTGCAAATGCAAAGGAAGCTGCACTTGTTCAAGGAATAAATGTTTATGGTGCAAGTATGTTATCTGAGGTTGTGGCGCATTTTGGGGAGTCTCCTATTCAGGCTACTGTTGTTGATATAAATAAGTATTTGTCAAAAGGTATAAGTGACGATTTTATCTATGATTTTAAGGATGTGAAGGGACAGCATAAAGCAAAAAAAGCTTTGGAAATAGCTGCTGCTGGCGGGCATAATATGCTTATGGTGGGTTCTCCAGGTTCAGGAAAAACGCTTATGGCAAAATGTTTTCCGTCAATTCTGCCTCCGCTTGAACTTTCTGAGGCGCTAGAACTTACAAAAATTTACAGTATTTGCGGGTTATTGTCAGAAGAGGAACCTTTGATGATAAAACGTCCGTTTCGTGCTGTTCATCATACGGCGTCGCCTAACGGTATTATTGGTGGTGGAGCTAATCCAAAGCCCGGTGAAATTACGCTTGCGCATCGCGGGGTGTTGTTCCTTGATGAGATGGTCGAGTTTCCTCGCTCCGTTCTTGAGGTTTTAAGGCAGCCGTTGGAGGATAGCGAAATCGTTATTTCAAGAGCTAAGTATTCGGTTAAGTATCCTGCAAAATTTATTTTACTAGGAGCTATGAATCCTTGTCCTTGCGGGTATTTGGGAGATAGGGAAAAGGCCTGTACTTGTTCTGATTTTCAGATTCAAAGATATCGTGCGAGATTGTCGGGTCCATTGTTAGATAGAATTGATTTGCAGGTTGATGTTCCAAGACTTTCTGCTGAAGAACTTTTAAGTTGTAATTCTGTTGAGGAGTCTTCTTCGCAAATTCGCGAGCGTGTGATTAAAGCTAGACAAATTCAGTTGAAAAGATATGAAAATGACGGAATTCTTACAAATTCAGAGCTGACGCCTAAGCTTGTGAAAAAATATTGCAGGATTGATAAGGATACGTCTAATCTTTTTCAGACCGCTATAGTTAAATATCAACTGTCAGGAAGAAGATATGATAGGATATTGAAGCTTGCAAGGACTATTGCAGATCTTGACGGTGCTGAAAATATTGGTCAAATACATTTGATGCAGGCGCTTCAATATAGAGTGTTTGATCAAAATGCGCTTGCGAATTCTTAAAAAAAGCATTATAATACCTCTATGAAAGAGATTAAGATTGTTGCTCCTATCAAGAAGCCTGAGGATATTGAAACTTTCTCAAAGGCTACAGAGTGCAGAGATTATTACGTTTATTATAAGAAGTTTTTGAATAATAATTTCGAGTATGTTACTGAGTTTGTAAATGTTGCAAAGGCTAATAATTGCGCTATTTATATTAATTTTAAGCACGATATTACAGAAGAAAATTTGCCTGAAATTAAGAAGATGTTGAAGTTTCTGAAAACTGCAGGTATTGATGGAATTTTTATCAACAGTTTTGCAATTTTAGAGGCGATAAAGGTCTTTAATTTGCCATTCAAGGTTATTGTAGATTCTTATTTTGATATCCACAATTTGGCAGGAATTGATTTTATTAATAATTTCCATAAAGTTGATGAGATTATCATTACAGAAGAAATCTATATGAAAAATATAGAAAAAATTAAAAAATACACAAAGCTTCCGCTTGCAATAGACACTGATAATCTTCCTTATTGTGCTGAAGATATTAAAAAATCAGGTGCTATTGATAAGGTTGTTATCAAAGGTAAATTTGCAAATTCCGAGGAAATTCTTGAAGCTATTGAATTAATACAGAAAATTTTGGATAAACCAAAATTGTTTAAAAATCAAAAATTACCGTTTAAGCATGTTAGAAAAAGTATTTATCAGACAAACCATTTTTCAGGTGAGATGATTTGCGCTGACGGCAAGGATTTTAAGTTCAGCAGAAATATTGAGAATTTTGAATGGAATATCAAAAGAACACGTATTAATAAAGAAATTAAGTATGAAAAAACTGACGAGTTTAAAATAAATCTTCGACTCTCTGAGCTTGCACAGCTTAAAGAACTCGAAAAATATATCAAAAAAATAGGGCTTAATCCTGTACATTCCATTGAATATGGTGAAATTTTATCTACTTCGGATCTTTCAACAAGCAGTTTCAGTGAAATTATTACTAAGGTTAAGAAGTTTTGTTCAAAGCACGATATAAAATTTCAATTATCTACCCCAAGAATTTTAATAGAGAGAGATTTTGACAGGGTTTTTGAGTACGGAAAACAATTGATGTTATCTGCTCCTGAGCCTGACAGTATTATTATTAATAACATAGGTTATTTTTGGACATTTATTAATGACAGTGACATAAACCATATTCCGATAGAAATAGGGCAGGGAATAAATCTTCTTAACAGCTTGTCTATAAAGTGTCTCAATAATTTGGCTCCTATAGATACGATTGATTTCACATCTTTTACGGATATGGAAAGTGCTATTATGACAGCCAAAAAGGTTAAAAATATTATTCCAAATAAAAAATACACTATTGCAGGAAATATTAGGGTTCCAAGTTTAGGTTTGTGTCCGTTGAATAATGATAGTGCTATTATTTCAAGATTGTCGTGCAAAGCTCCTTGCCATAGAGGTGGTTTTGCACTGAGAGATCCTTCTTTGGATAAGGTTTTCCCGTTCACTTGTGATGGTTTTTGCAGAATGCACATGTTTGAAGATAGAGTTTTGGAAGATTTTGAAGATGTAGAGAAATTACACAAAGCCGGGTTTAATGAATTCGTATTTGATTTCTCTGCGTTGCATTCAAAATATGTGCCGATACTTTTGGATAAATTCTTAAAAGCAGGATATAAATAATCTATTATTTACTGTTTTGGCTTATCATTTTTGATAGCATATTTTTTGCGACTTGAAGCTGAACATCTTCTCTGTTTCTAATGTTCTTTTCCGTGAACTGAACTTCTACATCAGGTTTTATCCCTTTTTTGTTTATGTCGGTGCCTGATGGTGTAAGATATTTTGCAACAGTTAAATTTAAGCCTGTTTCATTTTCCAGCGGAATGATTTTTTGAACCATACCTTTGCCAAATGTTTTTGTTCCGACGAGTTTTGCTCTATGGTAGTCTTTCAAAGCTCCAGATAAAATTTCGCTGGCACTTGCACTTCCTCCGTCTACAAGCACTACTACAGGTTTTGTTATGTTAAAGTCTGTTTCTTGTGCTTGAATATCATATTTGTAGCCGTTTCTTCCTACGATACTTACAATTTTACCTTCAGGAATGAAAAGGTTTGCTATAAATATGGCATTTGGAAGTAAGCCTCCAGTGTTGCCTCTCAAATCAAGTACAAGCCCATCTGTTTTCTTTGTTTTTTCGATGGCTTCCAAAAATTCGTTCGGGGTTGTAGAGCCTATAAAACTTGTTATTTGAATATAGCCGATATTATTTTCAATAGAACTCTTTACTGTTCTGATTTTTATTTCTTTCCTCAGAACCTTTTTCGTAAATTTGTCATTGTTTCTTAAAATCGTTAATTGGACAAATGTATTTTCAGGCCCTCTTACAAGATTGGCAACTTCTGCTACAGAAAGTCCGTTTGCATCTTTTCCGTCAATATCAAGAATGATGTCGCCTGCTTGTAAATTTGCTGATTGTGCTGGTGTTCCTTCTATTACGTTGATTATATGAATTTTCCCCGCAATACTTGAAATGTTTACGCCTATTCCACTTATTTTTGAGTCTATCGAAGTGTTTTGGTCGTTATATTCAAATTTGTCCATATATCTTGAGTATGGATCGTTTAGGCTTGCCAACATAGAATCAATCGCTACTTTTGCATCTTCATCAGTTTTTATCTTGCCTGCATAGTGATCTTTCCATCTTACCCATGATTGTTGGTTCATTGATGCGTCATAATAGTTTGCTTTAGCTATATTCCAAACGTTTTCAAAGAGCTTTTGGGAAGAAATATATTCATGGTTTACCATCTCTTCCGTTGAGTCGTAAATAGGGTTGTTAGCCGTCATAAATGCTTTGTTTAAACCAAACAAAGCTATTACCATGACTATAAATATGTATAGCTCTTTTCTCTTCATACCAATATTTAACATCAAGGAATTTTTTTAATCAATAGACTTTTTTAGTAGGTAGAAGGGATATCTGTTTTTTTACAAATCCTCAAATCCCGGTGATGTTGCCGGAAGATTTTTGTAGCCTGCATTTGAGTGAACTGTCTTTTTAATATATTTGTTTGAGTAGTTCCCTTTTTCAAACAATTTTTTTAAAGTGTTTTCTCTTGTGACAAGCGGATGTAAATTCTCATCACTTTCAGGGAATATTCTTAAAATTTCACACCAAACTGCAGCTTCCATTGTCCAAGCATAAGTTTCTTCTGCTAAAGAATTGTATTCATCTTGGTGCAGCGCTTCGTGTGATAATAGTGCTGCAATCGCTCCGGGAGGGGCGTCTTTGTGGCGAGGATTTATGTATATGTATAAATTTTTCCCTTTTTTCCAACCCAGCGCATCAAATGACTTATATTCGGGATTAATTTCTCCCAAATCTCTAAATTCTATTTTTACAGGTCTTTGTGACAGGTTGTTACCTAGGATTGCGTTTCTTGAAAATTCTCCGTTTGTGCCCTTTAGCATATCAAGTGCGACATAGATTATTGGGTCTTTTCCTGTAGATTTGTATACAGGGGTTATTTTTTCTATGTATTCTTTTGTGTATTGCTTTGGAAAATTTGCCGGAACTACAAAATCATTATTCTTTGCTTGTGAAGGTGCTATTAACAAGAATTGTGCTATTGCTATTGCAAATAATATTTTTCTTATTTTCATACTCTGAACTAAGCTCCTCTTCTTAAATCCTTAATCATTATTTACATTATACTTATATTTATTTGCAAGGCAAATTATTTTCGGTTTAATGTTGCATATTCTCTGTATAGTATTTTGTATTCCTCGTTATCGTCAATACTTTCAGCTTCTTTTATGTATTCAAAAGCCGTTTTCGTATCGCCTGATTGTTTATATATCTCAGCCATTTTTGCGTAATATTTGGCATTAGTTACGTCAAATGTAATTGCACGTTTCATGCATTCTATCGCTTCTTCAAAGTCTTGTTCTTCTACTCTCACAAGTGCAAGATAATAATATCCTTCAGCACAGTTTATATCAAGGCCGATTGCTTCCTGTGCATAACCTTTACACTCGTCGTAATCTTTATTTAAGTATGCTGCCTTTGCTCCGAGAATGTAGCCGTATAAGAAATTCTCATTCTCTGATAAGATTTCTTTTGCCAAATCCAGTGCTTGATTGTATTTTTTCTCTCTTATATAGATATCACCAAGATCACATTTGTATGTAAGATTTTGGGTATCTTTTTCCAAAATGCTTTTTGCATATTTTTCGGCTTGCTCATATTTATTAAGCTCTAGTTCTATTTTCGCAAGTGAGCTCAATGTGAAATTATCGCTGTGGCCGTCCTGTATGTTTGATAATAGCAATTTTTCAGCTTCCAAATAGTTCTTGTTTTCATACTGTAAAAGTGCTTTTAGTACTCGTGCTGAATAGTGTTTATTATCAGTTTCTAGTATAAAATCGATTTCTTTTTTTGCTTTATCAAAATCTTTGTATTTGTAATACAGGTAAGCCAGAGAATATCTGTAATCCAAATTGTTTGGAGCTATACAAATAGCTTTTTTATATGCAGTTTCTGCTTCTTCTTTCCAGCCGTTTAAGAAATAGGCGTTTGCCAGATTATATAAGTATATCGGATTTTTGCTGTCTATATTAGAAGCTTTTGAAAAATTCTTTATCGCATCTACAAAATTCAAATCCTCTAAGGCAAACAATCCTTGATAATTAAGAACTTCAGGATTTTGCGTGGTTTTCCCAAAAGTGTCAAAAATTTCTTTTGATTTTTTCAACTCATTTGCATCAAAAAATATCTTGCCCAGAAGTACTTTGCAATCCTCATTATCTGGATTTAGGCTTAAAGATTTTTCTATCATTTCTTTTGCTTTATCAGGCATGTTGTTTCTGTAGTATGCCAAGGCACATTCATATAAGCTTTTGTCGTTAGTTTCTATACTTGCTTGGTATTTTGGTAACTCTTCAAGCAAATTCAATTTACCACACAGGCTTATTATAGCTAATAGGTTCTCATCGTTCGTTGATAAGTCGTATATTTTTTCTGCGACTTCTTTAGCTTGTATAAGTTCGTTTTGGCGGATATATATTCTTTTTAACAAATCAAGTGCCTGAAGATGTTTGTCATTTGCTGCAAGTATTTGTTCTGTGTATTGAAGCGCGCGCGGATAATTATGCAACAGATAGTATAGTTCACCCAGCTGATATAAAATCTCACAATTGTCAGGTTCAATAGCTAAAGCTTTATATAGCATTTCTATTGATTGTTTATAACATTCTTGAGACTTTAGCTCAAATGCTCTCTTTATGTATCCTAAAATTTCCTCATTTTCCGGCATAATCTCTCCGTTTATTTTTTATGTTGTTTATGCTTCTTATTATCTTTAGGTGTTTGTGGTGTATTGTTAATTATTACCAATACTTCCTTTTCGCCTGCCATCTTCAAGTTATTTCTGGCAATTTCTTCCAAACTTGATGTTTTTGAAAATAATTTTATATCACTTTTTAAATCTTTATTGAGCTGTTCGGCCTCATCTCGAACTCGTTCCATTGTATTGATTTTGCCTTTATATGCGATTGTTTTGGATATATTAAGGATTACACCAAACCCAACCTGGACAAGGCAGAATAATAATACAAACGTGAGAAATGAGTAATAAAATCTTATCTTTTGCTTATGACGTTTAGATTTTTTTCTGGATTTTTCAGCAAGCTTTTCTCCCGGCTTCTTTTGCGGATCCGATACTTGAGGCTGGGTAGGGGTATTTTCTTGCTTTTCCTGATTTCCTTCCATTCACATATGCTCCTGGTCTTATTATATAAAAAATTATGTATGGTGTCCAGCTTTACCACTTAAATTGTGTTGAAAATTTAACTTGAGATTTTATTACTGCACTAGTATTGTCATACGTTTGACCTGCGCCGAATTCAAATCGGACTCTGTCATCTTGCGTAGGTTTTACCGATAAAATTAGAGAATTTTCTTTTCTGTTTCTTGTGATATCTGATGTTAAGACATCTTTAATTGAAATGTATTTGTTTAGTTTAATTTCCGGAGTAAATGAAAATTTATCTACAACAGTACTGTATGCTACACCGGATTCTTTGTTATATGCAGAACTTAGTGAAAAATGTTTTCTGTCATATTTTGTGTAGAATGACGTTGTAAAACCTAAATCTGATGTATCTATACTTTCGTTATATGAAGTCCCTATTGAAAAATTACCTTTGGAGGCTGATACGCCAGTATCAAGCGGGGCAATATTATAGGTAATATCATCAGAACGAGCATATACATTTTGTGCAAATGTCGTGAGCGGCGCTTTTTTTATGTCTGTTGCTCTTACTGTTTCGAATTTTTGTGGTACACGTAAATTCAAAACTAAGGTTTCATTATCATCTTTTAAATCAATTGAATCAGCACCTTCGGTGTATTCGAGGTAGCCTTTTACTGCAATATCATCGTCAGAGTCTAAGGAGATTGCATCTTCCTCATTCCCTTCTTCGCTGTAATTTTCATTATCGGATGAAGCATATATAGAGTCCTCATTATCGTCTGAATCCTCATTGGCGCTCGTGTCTGACCTTTCTGTTACATCGTCCGGAATTTGCCATATAAAAATTGATGGCAATTTTGTCTCTTCTGTTGCCTCTGAGGTTTCTGAGCTAGAGCTTGCTTCTGTTACTTGGGGTTTTGCCTCTTTTGTCGCTGTTGGCTCTTCTTTAGAAATTGCAGGGGTAATTGCTCCGATACTTAGTATTAGTAGTATTAATAAAACCCTCTTCATAATCCAATTTTACCTCTTCTTGTGACTTTCGTCAAATAAGATTTTTTACTCTTTGTTAGTATTTATCGGGTTATTCTTCTTCCTCTACATCTTCATCAGAAGTCTTCTCTTTTAGAATATTAGCATATTTGTCCAGTGTATTTAAAAGAGGTGTCATTTCTCTGATTAATTCGTTTCTATTAAATTCAGCTTCTTGCGGACTTTCCATACTGTCTTGTACATTTTCTATATCCATTTTTGCTTGTACTGCGCCTTTTAATATTTCAGGAATGTTAAGCGCTGTTGGATTGTCACTTTCAAGATTTTTGTAATATGTATCTTCGTAATTCTTGTTTAATCTCAATTTCCAGTTGTCTTTTAATTCTTTTCCGCCTAAGTTATATGTCTTGTCTATCCCGAAAAAGTCTGCAAATGAAATTTGAATATTTTTAGAAGTTGTAAACAATTCTATAAATTTTGCTTTTACCTGTTCCAAAGGATTTTGGATTATTTTTTGTTTAAATTCTTCTCTTTCTTTTGCTCTTTGCGGGTCACAATTCAAATATCCTGCAAGGTAATCAACGTTCCAGGCAGAAGAATTTCTTACCCAATCTTTACTAATCATAATTGTTGCAGGTTCAGAGTCATGAGAGCCTACAAGAGCAGTATTTCTTCTTGGAGATCTTTCTCCGCGAGCCCATTCAAGTTGAGTTATTCCAGGTAATTTGTTCTTTTGATAATAGATATAATTAAAGGTTGGAGTTTGCGTTACCAAATCTTCCCATACTGCATCATCAGGTTTTATTCCGTGTTCTTTTAATACTGGTAAAAGTATTTTTTCCAGTATTTTTGTATAATTCTTATCCGGATCAATCTGTGGCATTTGAGAAACGTTATTTGCGTAGAACTTGCTCTTGTCTAAGTATCCGTTTGTAATATATACTGAGCTCTTTTGATATATATAAGGATCGACGAGCCCAAGAGCGTGGTCTATACGTAAGTTTTCGCCTGTTTCGAATGCAGATTCTATTTTGTGTTTCAATAATTTTCCGGCTGGTCCTAATGAGCCGTCAGCATTGAATAATTTTTTCGGATCTAAAACTGGGATATCCCAAAGCTGAGGTCCTAATTTGCCTCCATAAGGACATCCTAGTTTAAAATCTTTTAAGAATGCTTCTCTATATATCCATTCTTCACTAGGTGAAAATCCTACCAACAAATCGTTTATATATGTGAAATTCTCTTTTTCTCTAAATTTTTTGTTTTCTTTTATTTGTCTTTCTGCAATAAATTGACCGAAAATAAATGCATTTATTTCATCTCCTGAACGAGCGAGCAATTGGTTATATCTTGCTATTGCTTCAGGATCTCTTTGTTTTAATCTGGAGATAAGATCTCTGTCAACTTCTTTTTCCCATACGCTGGTGTCCATTGTACCGTATGTGTGGGTTAATACTTGGAACAAGCTTTCTTCCATTGCCTCAGAACCTTTGCGAGATTTGAATTCCTGGAAGTCCTTATTTAGCTCAAGAGCTTTCTTGTCTCCATATTTTACTTGTTTCTTAAAGTTTTTGTAAGCTTCTTTTATTGCGATATCATAAATTTCAAATGCTTCAAAAAATTCGGAGTAGGTGTAATTCTTATCTCCTGCATCGTTTTCAAGAAGCAGGTTATCAAATGTTTTTTGAGATAATATTTTGCCGTATTTTTCTGTAGTTAAATCTTCCAAGTTGATGAACAAGTGATTCCTTGCAAAAACAGTTCCGGAATATGGTGAAATTGAACCTCTTGTTACTTCACCGTTAGGACCAAGTTGGTTTGCATTAAATCCATGAAGCTTTTCAAACTTGATTAGTTCTTCTGCAGCTTTTGAATATGGTGAACCAACGCCCGTGTTATATTCCGTTGCCGGATAACAGGAGCCATGAATAATCATGGACATTGTTTCGATGCCCAAATATTTTTTTGCTTCGTTTACGGCAGCATTGTATTCTGCCTTTTCATTTTCCCTAAGTCTACGTGTAAAATTAGGACCATAATTGTACGAATCAATTCTTCTAACTTGCATGTCTGTTTTAAAACTCCAAAATAATTTTTTTTGCTATATATTTGCAACAATTTCTATCGGATAATTGCATCCGATTTCTTCTCTTGTTATTACTGTTATGTCATTAAGATAGTTTGATAATAATGTGAATAAAAGATGCCTGTATTCTAGCGGTACCAATATTTTTGGACTGTCTATTTTTAGTTGAGCAGCTTTTTTTGCAATTTTTTCTGCTAATTTTTCTGCAAATTCTCCATCGACTTTTATTATAAAATCTTCATCTTCGTCCAAGTTTGGTACCAACTCGTTTAATGTCTTTTCGCTAACTTCCATAACGCTTATTGTTCCATCAATATTGACGTATGGTTTTATTATTTGACGAGCAAGAGCCAGTCTTAACTTCTTTAATAAATCAGATTTCGGGCAGTCATCTGCATAATCGTTTAATTTCTCGAAGATATACACAATATTTTTGATGGAAACTTTTTCTCTGATTAGGCTTGAGAGTAAAAATTTTAAATCTGAAGGTGATACAAAGTCTGGGACTATGTTTTCAAACAAAAACGGATTGACTTGTTCAACTACATTTATGTATTTGTCTAAGTCTGAATAATCCAGCAAATCTTCTACATACTTTACCGCAAAAAATTCAAGAAGCTTTGAGATGTATGCAGCTCCTGAAATACCTTTTTCCCAAAAATCTTTAGTTTGCGAATTTGCAAGCCATATAATTTTTTTGCCTGTTATTATATCAATATCTGTTACAGAATTTTTGGGTTTTTTGTCAAGGTGCAAGTCATCTACAAAAAATACGGAATACCCTGGATATGAGCAGGAACGATATACTTCGGCCCCTCTTATTTTAATAGAAAATTCATACGGATTAAGAGTTTCATCATCTTTGAACATAACTTTTGGAATAATATATCCGAGTTCATCTGTCAACTTAAGTCTTGTTTTTACGGTAAGTGCAACAAGATCTTCTTCAGGTGTTACCTTTTCGGAATTTACATAATCTAAGAGTTCTTCGCTCAAATTGATTGATAACTTGTCTTCTCTCAATCTTGAATACATGACATCCGGAGAGGTTGCTTTTGATAATTTATGCTTTAGTTCATCAAGCTCCTTTAAGCCTGCAGATATTTTGTCATTTAATTTCTTTCTGCCGACAGATGCAGGCGCCTCTGAATCTAATTCCGTTTTAATTTTCGCAATCTTTTTTTGCTGTGAATTTATTTTTGATTGGATATCAAGACATGTTTCGTACGGGTCAAGTTGCGGAGAAAGCATTTTTTCCATTTGACTCTTAAAAGAAGAAATATTTATGATGTCAGCGTTGTCTGAATCTTCTGCAGGTTTTATTTCAGACATGAATATACAATTGTATTTGAAGCCTTCGTCAGTTTCAACCTCATTCATGCTGTATAATTCCCAGCCATTCATTGACATTTCATTCAAGAGATTTTGTAATTCTTGTACGTTCTCACTTGAGCACGTCTTTATGACATACTGCATTCTGTTGTTTTTAAACATATTGATATCCCTTATTTTCTGTTATTTATCTTATTATTTTGTATATTTGTTTTTGCTCAGCAGGCTGTACTGTTGTGAACTCATACGCCTCATCACAATACTTTTGGCAATCTGCTGTCTTTTGTTCGTCGTTAGAGTAAATCGTATATAATACGTCTCCGACTTCAACTTTTTCGCCTGTCTTTTTATTTAAGAAAACTCCAACACTATAATCAATTGAATCGCTTTTCTTTTCTCTACCTGCACCAAGCAGTTTGCAACCATAGGCAACTTTGTATGCATCAATCTTACTTACATATCCGCTATTTTGGCTTTTTATTTCTACCTTATATTTTGCCTGCGGCATTTTACTGTAGTCATCTATAATCTCAGTGTCTCCGCCTTGAGCTTTGATTAATTCTCTAAATTTCTCTATAGCTTTGCCTGAGTGAATAATTTCCAATAAATAACTTCTTGCCGTTGCTTCATCTATAAATTTGCCTGTTTGTGTAAGTGCTATTGTTCCAAAATCGTAAGTTAATTCAGCAATATCACCTGTTACAATGTTGCCCTTCAAAAATTCTAAAGACTCAATTATTTCTACAGAATTCCCGACCGCTCTTCCAAGAGGTTCTTCCATTGAAGTAACAACTGCTGTTATAGATTTGTTAAGCTTGTGACCTATTTTAACCATTAGTTCTGCTAAATTTACAGCTTCTTCAGGAGTTTTCATAAAGGCTCCCGAGCCGTATTTAACATCCAATATAATATTGTCAGCACCTGATGCTATTTTTTTTGATACAACTGATGATGCTATTAACGGTACTGCATCTATTGTAGCCGTAACATCTCTTAGTGCGTATAATTTCCCGTCTGCAGGTGTCAAGTTGCCTGTTTGCTGTCCTATTGCAACTCCTATTTCTTCAACCTGCTTGTGCATTTTTTCTATAGATAAGTCTGTTGAAAATCCCGGAATTGATTCCAGTTTGTCTATTGTTCCACCTGTATGTCCAAGACCTTTTCCTGATAATTTCGCAATTGGAATACCTGCTGCCGCAAGTAGTGGTATTAATGTAATTGTTACCTTGTCTCCAACGCCTCCGGTAGAATGCTTATCCACAATTCGTTTTGACAGTTCCCCAAAATGAATGACATCCCCTGAATTTATCATAGCCTCTGTTAAATTGGCCGTCTCGTCTTCACTCATTCCGCGAAACCACACTGCCATCAACCATGCACTAGTTTGATAATCAGGCATGGTTCCATCTGTCAAAGAAGAAATAAAATAATTTATTTCTTCTTTTGACAATTCTTTGCCTCTTTTTTTCTTATCGATAATATCGACTATACGCATCTATTGAACACCACTTTTTAACTTTTGAATAACTTGATCTGTTATATCTACACCACCAACAAAGATTACTCTAAAATCAACAATTGCGTCTAAATGTTGTTCTACAAGTACTTTCTTTGCTGCTGCTTGAATATTATTGTATACCAATTCTTCTTTTTGGCTTCTTAATTTAGCGTAAGCATCTTGTTTTGCATCCAATTCTTTGGCTGTTGCTTCTTCGAAGTTTTGTTTCTTTAATGGTGTATCTAAAGCTTTGTATTGTTTTTCTTTATCAACCATGAATTGTTGAAGTTCTAATGCTTTTGCATCAACTTCCTTAATTGCTTGTTGAGCAAGAGGATAATTAGCTTGAACTTTTTGATAATCTATATATCCGACTCCGCCTGCAAAAGCTTGGTTAGCGCAAGATAATACTAAGCCACATCCTAATAATGCCATTGCTAATTTGAAATTTTTCATAAAACCTCCTGTGTCTTGTTTATAAGTTGTTGTTTATTATTAATATATTAAATCACCTACACCAAAAGTAAAGTATCCGTTCTTAGCTCCGTTGTCACCAACCGGTGTGAATGGAATACCGTAATCAATTGATAATGGTCCCATGCCCGGAATATACAATTTCAAACCTACACCGGCTGATACTGCATATAGCGGTCTGTCATACAATGTTGATGATATTGTCGGATTGAATATCTTACCTGCATCAACAAACACTGTAAATCTTATGTTGTTGAGGAATGGAACTTTTCTTGAGATTTTAGTTCTATCCAAGAATGGTATTGGAGTTGCAAATTCTACAGAACCCATTACAAATGCATCACCGGTACCAACTCCGCTCATCTTGAAACCTCTAACTGAATATGGACCGCCTAAACGATAAGCCATAACTTCAGGCATGTCATCGCCGTGAATTCTTCCGCCTGCTCTAGCCATGAATGATAAGGATGATTTCTTACCGATTGGTACATATTGTTTGATGGATCCGGATAACTTACCGTGTGTTTTGTCAAATCCGTTCAAACCAATCTCTTCGTCAAATCTGATATTTGCTAAAGTACCTTTTCTCGTTACGATAGCTGAATCTCTTGTATCATAAACCAGTGCAGGACTAAGTGATAAGAATAACCCGCCATCCAATTGTTTTGCACGTTCGCTGATTGGGATACCGTATCTTGCGTACATGCTTGCAATTTTGTTGAAATCGCCTTCTCTAACGTCAACATTTTCAACTCCAAGAGAGAATGTTGATGTCAAATGTTTGTTTCGTTTCATTCTGTGAGCTACGGTTACTTCGCCGCCAAATCTTCTTTCAATTGCAAGAGGGACCTGGTATGAACCGAAGTCTCTAAAATATAATTTTGACATCAATGACGTGTCTGCATTCAAGAAGTGTGGTTCGAAGAAACTTAATTCAACCTGCATGTTCATTCTTCTTTTTATAGAAGAATCATTCAAGATTACACCTGAACCAACCAATCCGTTTAAGGATAATCTTTGGTTCATGCCTCTAAAGTTGTTATCCGCAATACCCACAGAACCAAATACACCTGTTACGGAATCAATACCACCACCAACAGAGATACTTGCTGTTCTTTGTTCTTGTACATTTATTGTGATGTCATACTTATCAGGGTCATCCTCACAAGGTTCTATCTCTCTTGTTACATCTTTAAAGGATTGGGTTGCAAAAAGTCTTACCAAATCTTGTTTTACCTGATTTTCATTATAAACCATGCCAGGTTCTACAAGAATATTTCTTGCAATAATATAGTCTTTGGTTTTTTCGTTTCCGGCAATCGCAATTGAGTTAATTGTACCCTCTTTTATTTTGATATTAATGGTACCGTCAGGGTCATCGTTTACAGATTCAATTCTTGCAAGGATGTATCCTTTAGAGCTATATATTGATTGAATTTTTTCAATAGCCTCATTCAATTGTGTAATGTTTTGAGGCTTTCCTTTCATAGGTAACAGTGGCTCTAAAATTTCTTCGGTAGGAATAACACTATTGCCTTCAATTGTAAAGTCTGTTACAGGGGCATTTTCTTCCAAAATTATTTTTAATGTAACAGTCCCATCTGGGTTGTTGACAGGGATTGCACGCATTGTCTCTGTAAAATATCCCATTTGATAAACATTTTTAAGACCGTTTTGGATAGACTCTCTTTTGTATGCATCACCCTTAGCAAAGCCCAATTTCGATAAAACATCAGCTTCAGGAATAACATTTAGTCCATGTATTTCTATATCTTTTATCTTACGGGTATTTTTTTCATCTTTTGTAGCAGCTTGAGTAGAAACATCCGCGGATGTTGCAGAAGCAGAAGTCGCATCAGCCAAGCTAGGGAAATAATCCTCAGCTGCGAAAGTTGCTATAGGGCATGTTAGCACAAGCGCTAACGCTGTTATTAACCTATATATCTTAGGAGTTTTCAACATCCAATCCTTATTATGTCCTACCCAGTCTACATTATATCATAAATTGCAAAAAAGAAAATTTATATACATATATATTTACATTTTCCCCAAAAGCCACTTATAGACGTCATTTTTGTTTACGTTATATAAAGAAGATATAATTACGGAAACATCTTTATCTGAAAAACCTTTGGTTTTTAACGTATTTATTTCGTTGCTTAAATTTTCTATTTGCGTTTTATCTTTTGAAGCATGTATTATTACAACAATTTCTCCTTTTATCGGATTTTCGGCAAAATGTTTGATTATATTTTCTACTTTGTCTGTAATAACTTCTTCAAAAACTTTTGTAAGTTCTCTCCCTACGGAAACCATTCTGTTAGGGTAGGTTTCGGCAATTAGTTCAAGTGTTGCCATCAACCTGTTCGGTGATTCATAGAATACTAAATCATTTTCTTTGTATTTATTGATTAATTCAATAATTTGAGGCTTTGATTTCGGCAGAAAACCTGCAAATGTAAAAGTTTCCGCTTCTCTTGGGACTTGAGACAATAATGTTACAACGGCGTTAGCTCCCGGAAGGGATGTTACACTGAAACCTTCTTCCTTTAAAGCTTTTACAAGTATTGCTCCCGGATCGCAAAACAGAGGTGTTCCTGCGTCTGAAACAAGTGCCATTTTCTTCCCGCTTTTAAGCAATTCTATGATTTTGTCTACTCTCTCTTTTTCGTTAAATTTGTGGTATGAAATGCATTTTGTCCCAATAGAAAAATGGTTTAGAAGCTTTTGTGTTACACGCATGTCTTCGCATGCGATTATGTCTACCATGCTCAAAACTTCAACAGCTCTGTTTGTAATATCACCTAAATTTCCAATCGGAGTCGGAACTATATAAAAATCGTATTCTCTCATTCTTAGATTGTATCATAAACCTTTAGAATGTGTGGGGTAGTCTCAAAAAAAAGAGCCTAAATAAGGCTCGTTGGAATTAAGAATAGCTGGAAGTATGAAAAAGATTATTTATATTAAACTCATTAAGTGTAAATAATACAATTACCCAACCGGGTATTTTTAAATTTTGGCATGTTTTTTCTTAAAAATCAGATTAAGTTTTTAATAATTAATTAAATAACCTGTTATCTATAAATTAATAATAATAAAAATCCTCTAAAACGAGGAATAAGTGTATTTTGAGCACTTTATTAAAAACCCTTATAAAATAAAGCTTTTGAGCTTCTTAATAAAACTTCATAAGAGGGGTTGACAAATAATTTTTTATCTTGTATAGTAAAAGTGTTAGATGAAGTGTTCAACAAACACTTAATAAGAACTCCAGAGAGGAGGAAAACAATGATAACAATAAATCCTGTAAAATTTAATAGTTCTAAAAAGTATATTTCTTTCGGTGACGGAAGTAATACAAATAACATGACTACTAACGTAGCAATTTTGGCTTTGCAAAATCCAACTGCTCGTCGTGAATTTGAGGGAAATTTGAATAATGCATTGCCATCTAACCCTATTATTTCGACTATTAAGAAGATTGCAAGAACTTATAAATATGTAGTAGCATCTGGTTCTAATCAGAATAAAACTCCTGATCAGCATATTTCCTTTCTCGGCTAATTAGGGCGTTTAGTTCCAGTGTGTTAGTTAGTTTATTTACCCCAAAAAATACTTCTGTAATGTAAACATGTTACTAAGTATAATGTTCATGATTTGATTTATCCTTTTCCTTGTTAGGAAAAGGAGGTCAGATTATGGACGACAAGATTAGTGATTTGCGTAATAATTCGGAAAAAGCTAAATGTTTTTTTACTAAGTGTCTTGCTTATACGCTTGGCCCTGTTGAGTTAAAGAACATGCTCGAACAAAATAAAGCTGTTCTAATTGATGTCAGGGCTCATAATGATTATCTTTTGGCGCACATCCCATCAGCTCTTTCTATCCCTAAAGATGAGTTGCCTGATAAGTTGGATGAACTTCCGAAGGATAAAATTGCGGTTGTGTATTGTTACAATCAACAATGTCATTTAGGGGCTCGAGCTTGCCTTATATTAGCCGATTATGAGTATCCTTGCATGCTTTTAGAGGGTGGATTTGATGTTTGGGCTAATGACTTTAGGTTCGCTACAGTTAGCGGTGAGTAGAAAAAAGGAGAGATTATTTATCTCTCCTTTTTTTATTAGCCATCTATTATTGATTGTATTTTTTCTGTATCGCTCCAAGGAATGACTTCATCTCCTTTTACGAAAACGCCTGTTATTTCACCGTTTATCATTTTGGTAGTTGAAGTGTAGCCTTTTGCTTTCATTGATTTGTCTACATTATTGGCTCCTGCTTTACCTGCTGCATCTTCGGCTTTTGTCAGAGTTGCTTCAAGTAATTTTTCAGGTGTTATTTTATTGTCTTTGCCTGCTGCTAATTTATATAACTTTGTTAAATCTTCTTTGCTTATATTTTCGACGTCGCCAAATGTCATTTTGACTATCTCTTTTGCCATATCGTCACTTACTTCTTCTCCCAATATTTCTGAGAAGTGTTCAGCTAGTTTGTCTGCCGGTACTGATTTGCCGTCGCCTTCAGGGTTTAGTGCTGCGATTTGTGCGTCTACGAATTTGTTCAAATCGCTTACGTCAAATTCACCCTTGGTTTTCATATCATTGGCGTAATTTTGCGTTATTGTTTGAAGTTCTTGTTTTTGTTCGGCACTCATATTAGATACTGCTTTTGAGTTGTTTGATTTGTTGAAAAATCCGCTTATTGTGCCGATTAGTCCTTTGCCTACATTTGCGGCATTGTTTAAGGTTGTTAGAGGATCTGAGGTAACAGATTGCATCGGATCAAAACCTTGCTGTATCATTTGCATAAATTGTAAAGTTGGCATAGGTGTTTGACCGTACATCAAACATTGTTGACAGTATGCTTGGTACTGGGCTTGAACGTTATTTTGGTAGGCCTTCGAAAAATCAATGTTAATATTTCTCGGAGCGTTTGGATTACCTTTTGGCGTGCTAATTCTGTTTTCCCAATTGCTTTGTGCACGGGATAGAATTGCATTCGCATCTTGTTTGTTGTTAATAGGTCCAGTCATATTAAGCCTCTCTTGTTCTCTTATATATATAAAAACTTTTAAAATCTTTCGTTTTCAGTTTTTATAAAAAAGTTTACAATTGTTACAATTCGGATTGGAAATGATTTTTTGTGGCAAAAAATATTGTTTTCGGACTTAGAATGTTTATGTTAAATTTTTCAAGCAAAAGTTTATTAACTCCGAAATTAAAATCGGTTCCTGAGCTTGTTATTTATAAATCAATGACCGATACAAGCAAGGGGCCTATGATTCATTATGGGATGGCTAACACAAAGACTGGCATGTATATTGGGGAAATGTATGCTCGTCCTGTTAAAAATTCTTTCTTTTCGGTTTATTATCCGACATTGTTTGGTTGTAAATCTTTTAAAATAGAAAAGCTTATTGTTGATGAACGCGGGTTCGGATACGGTAGAAAATTTATTGATTTTGCTAAAAAAGAGAGCATGAAGTATGGGTGCAAAGGTCGATTAAATTTACTTGCAAGCAGACTTTATGATCCGGAAAATCCTCCACATCTTTTTTATAGAAAGATGGGTTTTACTTCCAGATTTAAGGGTAAAATAAAATATTTTGACGAATGTATTAAAAATGGTTGCCAGATTGATTGGATGGAGTCGTTTAATCTGCCTATGTATCTGCCGATAAAAAAAGAGAACAGATTGTTAAAACTTTTTAATCGATTAAAAAATTTCATTAAATAAAAAAATACCTCCTTAATCAGGAGGTATTTACTGTAGTTATTTAAAATTATAGTTATTTAACTACTATATTTACCAGTTTTTTAGGAACTACTATAGTTTTTACTATAGTTTTGCCGTCTGTAAGTTCTTTTACTCTTGAGCTGTTAAGAGCAACCTCTTTCATTTCTTCTTGAGAAAGGGACTCATCAACTTCGATTTTATCTTTAACTTTGCCGTTAATTTGAACTACAAGAGTTATTGAGCTTGCTTTAGCAAGGTTTTCGTCCCACTTGCACCATGGTTGTTCGTGGATTGAATTTTCTCCGCCCAATTCGTGCCAAGCTTCTTCTGTCAAGTGTACTGCAACAGGTGACATTAATTTTATCAAAGTTGTGATAGCAAAACTCAATACGTTCTTATCTTCCGCATCCATTTCCTTTTTGGTGTTACGCCAATCATAGATTGCGTTGGTAAGTTCTCTGTATTTTGAAATTACTGTATTGAATTGGAAATCATTTGATATGTCATTTGTAATACCCTTGATTGCCATGTGTACAACACGAACAAGGTCGTCATTATCCTTACGTAAAGATTTTGAGCTTATTTCTGAGTTATGAATATCAATATCTTTTGCATTTGTAGAAATAAGTCTCCAAACTCTGTTCAGGAATTTGTAACATCCTTCCACTCCGGCATCTGACCAGTCAAAATCTCTTGCCGGCGGTGAATCTGATAAGATAAATACTCTTGCTGTGTCAGCCCCGTAATTTTCAAATATTTCGTCAGGATCTACGGTATTCCCCTTAGATTTTGACATTTTGGAGCCGTCTTTTAGTACCATACCTTGCGTAAGAAGGTTCTTGAACGGTTCGTCAAAATCCAATAAGCCCATATCTCTTAGAGCTTTTGTGAAAAATCTTGAATATAGCAAGTGTAGTATTGCGTGTTCAATTCCACCAACATATTGGTCAACAGGAAGCCATTTGTTTACAAGATCTCTGTCAAATGGCTTTTTGTCATTTTTAGCATCTGAATATCTTAAATAGTACCAGCTTGAGCACATGAATGTATCCATAGTATCGGTTTCTCTTACTGCATGACCTCCACAAACCGGACAAACTGTGTCTTTGAATGTCTTCGATGTTGTAATAGGAGATTTGCCGACTACTGAGAAATCAACATCTTTTGGCAACAATACTGGCAATTGATCTTCCGGAACCGGCTGAATACCGCACTTGTCACAATATACTACAGGAATTGGTGCTCCCCAGTATCTTTGTCTTGAAATTAACCAGTCTCTCAGTCTGTATTGTGTTTTGAATTCGCCAAATCCTTCTTTAACTGCTTTTTCTGTTATTGCTTTTTTGGCTTCATCATTTTTCATGCCGTCAAATTCACCTGAGTTAACAAGTATTCCCGGCTCTGTATATGCGGCTTCTTTGCAATCAGAAGGGTTCTTTGGATCCACAATTACAACCTTCATCGGAAGATTGTATTTTTTCGCGAAATCAAAGTCTCTTGTATCGTGTGTCGGAACTGCCATTACGGCACCTGTTCCGTATTCTACAAGGGCGTAATCTGCTGTCCATAGTGGGAATGTTTCTCCGGTAAATGGATTTTTACAGTGAGTTCCAAGCGGTACACCTGTTTTTACTCTATCTGTTGATAATCTTTCTATTTCAGTCATTTTTCTTGCATTTGAACGATATGCTTCGACTGCTTCTTTATTTTCAGGAGTTGTAAGTTTTTCGATATCTTTATATTCAGGTGCGACAACAAGATATGTTATACCATGTACGGTGTCGGGTCTTGTTGTGTATACCGGAACTTCCATTTTTTCTCCGTTTGGAGCATCTATTACCGGAAATCTGAAAATTGCACCTTGAGATTTGCCTATCCAGTTTGCTTGCATTGTTTTTACGTTATCGCCCCAACCGTCAAGTTTGTCCAAATCTTTTAGTAAAACTTCTGCATAATCCGTTATTTTAAGGAACCATTGTGAAAGATATTTTTTCTCGACAACGTGGTCGCATCTCCAGCATTTGCCGTCTATTACCTGTTCATTTGCCAAAACTGTTCCGCATTCTTCACACCAGTTAACTGCTGCTTCTTTTTTATATGCCAATCCTTTTTTATATAACTGTAAGAATAGCCATTGAGTCCATTTGTAATAATCAGGTTTGCAAGTTGTAACTTCTCTGTCCCAATCGTATGAAAGACCCAACATTTTTAGCTGTTTTGTCATGTACGCAATATTTTCATCAGTCCACTTTGCAGGATCTGCACCGTGTTTCATTGCTGCATTTTCTGCAGGTAACCCAAAACTGTCCCAACCCATCGGATGGAGTACATTGTAGCCTTGAGCTCTTTTAAATCTGGCAATTACATCGGTAATTGTGTAATTTCTAACGTGTCCCATGTGCAGTTTTCCAGATGGGTATGGAAACATTGACAGTGCATAATATTTTGGTTTCTCGCTGTCATCGTATGTCTTGAATACTTTGTCTTCTTCCCATTTCTTCTGCCATTTTTTCTCTATTTCCTGCGGAAAATATGCTTCTTTCATCTTTTTCTCTCCATAAGCATTTTTTATATAACGGATAGGGCAAACTTCCCTAATCATAACAAAGATTAGCGTAACACAAAGATATTTTGATGTAAAAATTTAATCATCAATATTTCTCAAAACTTTACAAGGATTGCCAACTGCAATTACGTTTGATGGTATGTTTTTCGTAACAACACTGCCTGCGCCTATTACGACATTGTCACCGATTGTTACTCCTGGAAGTACTACTACGTTTCCGCCAAACCATACATCATTACCTACAGTAATCGGTTTTGCCGATTCCATAAATGTACTTCTTTCTTCAGCGTCTATTGGGTGAATTGCTGTGTAAAATCCGCAGTTAGGACCTATCAGTACGTTATTTCCAAATCTTATGTGTGTGCAGTCTAGCATCACGCAGTTGTGGTTTACGTAAAAATTCTTTCCTACTGTGATATTATAGCCGTAGTCGCAGAAAAAGTTTGATTCTATTATTGTGTCGTCTTCTGATTTGCCGAGTATTTGCTTAATTAAGGCTTTGCGCTCTTCACTTTTTGAAGGGGCCGTGTTATTAAGTTCGAAACACAAATCTTTTACTTTATTTCTATCTTCGAGTAATTCTTTATCGAACGGAAAATACATTTCTCCTGCAATCATTTTTGCTTTTTCGCTCATATATTTTCTCCCTTGTTATCATTTTGTTTGCCAGAGCAATATCAAATAAAATTAATGTAACATTTTTACTCTTGTAAATGGCCAAAATACGAATGTTGCTTTTCCTATAAATCTGTCTTCAGGTAGTAAGCCCCAATATCTTCCATCTTGAGAATTTCCTCTGTTATCTCCAAGCATTAAGTAATGTTTAGCTGGAATAGTCATCGGACCGCACATCATTGCCTCTGTACATGGGGTGTAATCGTATGGGCTCTGGATATATGGTTCATTTAGCGGTTTGTCATTGATGTATACAGTATATTTTCCGGTCTCATCAGCTTTTAGTTCAAATTTGTCTCCCGGCATGCCCACTACTCTTTTGATGTATGCTACATCTTTGCAGAAAAATCCTGTCAGCCTTGAAAATATTTTCCAAGGTGTATTTTTTAATTGCTCAAACGGCGGATAGAAAACCATTATGTCTCCGCGTTTTGGTGTTGAGTAAAATCTGGAATATCTTTCGACGAAAATTCTGTCGCCTTCCAATAAGGTCGGGTGCATTGAACCTGATGGAATCCATCTGATTTCGCCTACAAAGAACCTTATTATTATTACCATTACTACTACAAATACTATTGTGTCAATGGTTTCTTTTATGGCAGGTTTGTGTACTTTATACCATTCTTTTATGTTTTCTTTTATTTTTTCGTTATTCATTATTTAAAATTTCCACTAATCCTGTGAGCGCTTGTTTATATTTGCTCTCAGGTAATTTTTCTATCTCTTCTTTAACTTTACCCGTATAATTATTCAACAAACTTTTTGCTTTTTCAATACCCGAATATGGGTCTTTAGGGTCTCCGGAATATATTACGGCTGCTGTGTAGATGCCGTTTTCGATATCGCTGTCAGTTCGTTTTTTTGTAATGTTTAGTATATCATCGCGTATCTGAAATGCTATTCCGAAATTGCCGGCAAATTCACTGTTTTTATCTTTAATCCCTGCAAGATACAGGCTGCTTTTGACTGAGGCTTCAAATAAGGCTCCTGTCTTTTGGTAGTTCTTTTGGATGTATTCTTCCAGTGTCGGAATTTTATATTTGTTTTTTTGCTGGTTTATTTCTCCTTTGCACATTAGTTTCAGTGTGTTTGAAAAAATTCCTAGCAGTTCTGTTGATTTAAGTTCCGCAAGTTTTTCCAGTGCGTATGAAAGTATAAAATCCCCTCCTATTACAGCCAGATGGTTGCCTTCTCTTTTGTTTAGCGAAACTTGAGTCCTGCGGATTTCGCATTCATCAATAACGTCATCGTGTATTAGAGATGCATTATGTGCAAGCTCAATGACAGCTTGTAATTTTATTTGTTCAGGTGTAATTTCTTTCCCTAATGCTTTCAGATATAGAAAGGCAAGCACAGGACGAATATGTTTTGAGGGGGCTTTTATATATTCCTTTAAGTTAAGTTGATCCTCAAAATTTGATAGAATTTCTCTGTCCAGTGCCTCTAATGTAGGGCTTAACAAACTTTTGATATTGTTGTATTCATTGTTAAAGCTCATAATTATATTCTAACATAAAAGAAAAACGACTAGCATAATGTTAGTCGTTGGAAAATAATAGGAAAAAGGAAAAAGGGAAAGGAAAATCTTTTTCTTAACCGAATGTTTTGAATGAACTTTCGGTATTTTTTTCGATTACTTTTGATACTGCATCTACTTCGTTTGAGATTGCATCTTGTTCAGTATCAAGTTGTTTTAATCTTAATTCTAAGTTTTTATCTTCTGCCTGTATAATTTCAATCTTAGAGTTTATGTCTTCGATTGATTGGTCGTATAATTGTTTTTGATATTCATATTCATTCATTGCATCTTGATATGCATCCTGATCTGTTGTTGTTTCTGTAGTCAAGGCGTGTGTTGTATAAACAGGGTTGCCTGCTGCATCAAGAACAGGGTTGCCGTCTCCGTCTACTTCAGGTAAGCTTATTGAAATAAATCTGCCTGATGAATCTTTTTCAACTTTGCAGTGTTCAATTGCAATGTGTTCTTCAATCTTTTGTTCGCTTCCGATTGTGTAGCAGTTAATATTTGATAAAGATGTATTTGTTTTATCATCGTATGTTGCTCTGTCCAAATCATCTTTTGCATAGAAGTATGGAACTTCAGCTCCTGTTGAACTGTCTGTTACATATCTTACAACCCAATCGGTTTTACCATATTTTAATTCCAGCATTGATGCCCAAGCTTGCTCTTCTCTTTGTCTGTCAGCTTGTTTTTGGGCGTTATCTATTGATGGATCTAATGTTCCTAATGCTCTTAATTCTGTTGCTCCTATTGCATATCCTGTATCAGTTTTTGTTACAATACTTGTTGCTGCTGATACTGCTGAATAGTCATCCTGCCATTTTGATAAATAGCTGATTGTGTATTGACCATTCGGTTCTGCAATTAATGATGTAACTGTGTTTGTTAATGCGCCATCATCAAATGAATATACTGTTTTTGTGTAATTATCAACTGAAGGTGGGGTCGGAACGCTCATACCGAGTAGGTCGTTGTAGTAGTTGGCAGACTGATTAGACAACACTGTACGTTGTTGGTTAATCTGTTGACCTTCAAACTCAACGTTATTTTTTCGAGCGGTTAAACCCAAAAATCTAGCTTGTGAAGCAGCCATACCCATAACGGTACTCATTCCTTTCTTTTCTTGCTTTGTCCACTTGTTATGTTCATGTTATCGACCGTTATGAGTGAAAACTTTAATTTTTACATTTAACATGTTACAATTTCTTAACATGTCCGTTTTATATTAAACTTGCAATTTGGCTAAAATGCTTATAAAATCTAGCTTTTAAACCTATCTGAGATGTAACTTAATATTGCTCCTCCTATTTCTTCATTTGGGTCAAATGGCATGGGCTGAGTGGGTTTTAGTGAATTTTGAATTAGCATTTTTACAAGTGGGCCAAATGCATCAGGAACTTGTATTTTTCTGTATATTCCTGCTAAAAATGTTTGAATATTGGGTGATTGAGTATTATTAAATCTTGATAGTGTCGGGTATAATTTGTCTACTCCGGTTGTTCCGTTATCAACCATTCTATCAAGGATGTATAATGTTTCAGTTATTTGTCCTTCGTTGCGTGAATTAAGTAAAATTTCATTCAAATAAGGAAGTGCAGCTTCTTTTTGTTTGACAAAATAATCAACTTTATTTTGGTCAAATATGGTGTAGTTTCTATTTGCCGTAGGCAGTTGTGGCTGTGCACTTTGTGTTTGGAAATAAGTGTTTTGAGCTATGCTGTTATATCTTGTTGGTGTAATTGGTTGTATCATTACCATTACCTCTATGAGTATACGAACGGAGGTCCGTTTTTGATTTCAAGTAAGATGTTTTCTGCCATTGTCTTTAGTTGTTCTTTTGGCTTTCCTTCATCTACTTGTTTGTAAAATTCATCGACCAGTGGTTTTACTGCGGCATCTTTTTTTGATTTGAAGTTGCGAAGTTCAGTCGAGACTAATCTTTGTTGCAGGTCGATTTCTGTTTGTGCATTAATTTTCTTTACCTGTACTTCTTTGATTGCATCTCCGATGAGCTTCCCGCCGTAGCTTACTGCTGCCAGTGCAGTTGTTCCGAAAAACAGTTGTTGGAATTGTTTGTTATCAGGTTCTATCAGCATATTGTAGAAGAATGCTCTATAATCATCTACGAAGGATGATAGTGATGGTTTTTGTGTTCCGTCTCCGCCAATGTTAGGGTTTACTTTTACCGTTGAAGTTTCAATTTTTTTGACTACGTGGTTTATGAACTCTTCTTTTTCCGCCGTTTCCCAATTTGCTTGATTTACAATTTCTTCTACAACTTCTTTCTTTGCATTGATAAACTGTAGACCGTGCTCAAGATATTCTTTTACAAAGTTTTTATCTTTATTGGATTTTGCAATTGTTTCCATATCTTTTTTCGTTTTTGATATGAATTTCTCAACTTCCATATTTCCTGCTCTTAGGTTTTTCATGGAATAAAGTGATAATCCTACGATTGATGCTATTGTCGCTCCTCCGAGCATAAAGTATTTGAATCCGCTGTTCATTCTTTTTTTGTTATCTTGTTTTGCACCAAAACTAAGTTCTTTTGCGCTTTTAAACATTCCAAAAGGCTGGTTTTGATTTTCTGAGTTATAGGTTAGATATTTAGAGAACATTTTTGTCTTTTCAGATAAAGCGTTTCTGATAATTTGAATTTTCCCGCTAAAGGATTGTGTCTCTATGTCTATTAATTGTTCTTGCAAGTTCTTTTGGATATCAGCTTCTTTTTTCTTAACCCAAACCTCTTTAAATCCGTCAAAAAATGTTTTACCCATAAAGGCTGTTGCGGTTAGTGTAAGTACTCCAAGCCCTGCTCGTATAGTTTTGTTATTAGGGTTTTGAACCATTTGTACAAGTGCTTGCACTGTTTCTTCATTTATGGAGATGTTTCTTGTGAAAGATGTTATCCATTTTTCTTTTGCTATTTCATTTGTAATTTTTGCATTTCGCTTTACAAACCAGGATAGTCCTGCCATAACTCCCATTACACCAACGGCTATACCACTGATCGGAAGAAGGCTCTTTTCAGGTTCTATTTGGTTCTCTTTTAATTGATGCGGTAATTTTGCAGCATCAGATATTATCAACGAATCTTTTGTGTCATCTAGAGTTAGTGTCGGCATATCCTGTTCGTTGTCTTTTATAAAGTTATTTACAATAACTCCTTCTCTTGTTTTATTATTGTTCTTCTTCTGAACTCCGGTTAAATTTCTTTGTATCCTTCTTGTTTCACCGTCGTTAAATGGTGCTACTATCATTTATGTAATTCCTTTTCTGTTTCTTCGTCATCTTCACCTTTTATTTTCCTGTATAGGTCGTGAATGAATGTTTTTAGCTTGAAAGCTTTTTTAGTTTCATCTATTTGTTTGTCATCATTGTCTGTATTTTCCGGGTTGAAAATCCCAAAAAGTGATTTAAGTTTTTTCTTAAATTCGTTTAACGGTTCTGTTATTTTCTTAGCTATGGCTGTTTTAATTTCACCATATATTGCCGCAAGTTTGTCTGAGATGTCTGCGATTTTTTGACCGATAAATTGTGTAATATTTTGTATTGTGGTTGGAAGATTTTTAATTAAGTTTATTGTTCCGCCTATTATGTTGTTTAATACAAAATTTACAGGTTTTGCTATGATTGCCGGTGCTGAATTTGAGATTACTCCTGTTAAGGTCGCAATTCTCTGTGATGCATTCATAAGTGCGTTCTGAAATGCAACAGCTTGTTGTGCAAATTGTTGTGCATCTTGTTGACGTGCAAGTCGGGCATTCTGTTGAGCTTTTAAAAATGCTCCAATTGCGGCGCATTCATTCCAGCTCATCTCACCCGGTTTTGCTGAAAAATCTGCTTTTTTAGCCCCGCCTCCGCCGCTCATCCCGTTACATATCGGGCATGCTCCAAGCGGTAATCCGTGCGGACATGTGCCTGCTTTTATTACATTTGGCTGTACTGTAGCTAGTTGCAAATTAAATAATCCTCTTAAACATCTTTTAAGAGGACATCTGGAAATTGCTAAAACATTTTCAAAACGCACGTGAAAAATGTTTTAAATTCGAGCATTCCGGCTTTTACGGTTGCGGCTACAGCCGAGGATATTCACCTCGTTTCCTCTTTACTAAATCGTAAAATAACCCTATATTGATGTCAATGGATTGTTATGTTTGTTTAAGCGGAATAAATTTTTAGAGTTCTGTCAATATTTTTTGAGATTACATTTTTTACTGAATCATACTCTGTTTGTAATGCGTTATGTTCTGTATCCAGTAATTTTAATATGCTGTCAAACTGTTTATCTTTCGCTTCTATTATTTTTTGGGTTTGCTCAAACTCTGCTTCAGCTTTTGCTGTTGCGGCATCATCAGTTGATTCTGAAATATCAAGCGCGCTTGAGTAAATTATTGCTGTCCAAGTTGCGTTTTGTAGTCCGGTACCTTCTTTTGTAGGGTCGGTAAAGTTTACTCGCTCTAATGTTATTGTACCGTTTTCCAATGCGTATTGAAGCCATTTTGAACTGTTCATCAAACCGTCTTCCAATATGTCATATTGTTTCCCGACCGGTTTTGAAACTCTGTTTGTTGTATTTGTTAATTGACCGTTTCCATCTGTGACTGTTCCGTCTTTGTTTTGGCTTTCACCATTCATCCTGTGCCATAAGTTTACATACCATTGAGCTTTGTCCTTATCGGAGTATTCATATACTTTTTCTTCAATGGTTGCTGGTTCTGTTAATACCGGTTCTTCTCTATAATTGTCAACAGCCTCATTATATGCATCGTGATCTACTACTGTTTCTTTTACAGCTTGTTTTAAATCGTGTTCTACAAAATATAAAAATTTCGCTAAGTTTTGTTCTTTTGCCTGACCTCCCGTTGAGCTGCCATCATAGTCATTGTGTACTTCCCATAATAAGTCTACGGCTCTTTGGTAAAGTGTCATTTCAGGATCTGATATGGTTCCGCCTACAAGCATATCTTGTGTTTTGCCGTTGTACGGTACAGATTCTACTGCCATATTCTCATATACAACTCCATCGATTTCAACTGAACCCTCGATTACATCTCCTGAACAGTGTCCATTCTTTAACATTTCAGTGATAGCTTGGAAGTTTTCTACTCCGTGATTTGCAGAGTTCCAATTCCAGGTTGTGTTTGCGTATACAGTGTATTTCTGACCGTCTGAAGTCTCATGTTCTCCAGGGCCTATTAAATCTGAAAGTACGTGCATGTAACAGTTTTTACCGGACATACCTAATCCAAAACAACCGCCGGAATTCTTTACGGCATTATATATTTCGTTGTCTGTGCTTGCGACTTCTTTTGTGTAATCTTCAATTTTTGGATAGTTATCTACCCAATCCTGATGATCTTTTTGCCAAGCTTCCAGTGCTCCTGCGTATGCAGGGTTTGTTACTGTTATTGTTTTTCCTGTATCTATTTTATCTATTCCGTATTTTTCTAAAAATTCATTTATGTTGTTACTGCTTTCAAAATTTGAAGCATCTAATTCTGATACAAGTATTTGACCGCTTGAATTTATTAATCCATATTGATTTTTTAGCGGTGCATACGTTGTTAATTGACTGCCTGTCAGCTCTGTATATGTCTGGTTCCCGTCAAGATTGTAGGTTAAATAGGTCAAATTATTATTATCCAAAGCCTTTAAATATCTTTCATTAGCTTCTATTGTTTGGTTGGATAATTCTGTCTTTTGACGCGTAACCTCTTGCGCCCGCAATTCGTTTGCGGAGAGTCTTGATGTTATACTTAATAATTTTGCTTGTGATGCTGATAAGCCCATAGGTTTTCTTCCCTTTTTTTTTATTAAACGGATTGTTTTCTTGTTTTCTTTAGTATTTTTTACAATTGTTTACAATCTTTCATTCAAAATAAAAACCGATAGAGATAAAAATCTATCGGCTTTTATTTATATTACTATTTCGAGGTTGTATAATTACCAACATACATCAAATTTTTGAGCTAAAGGTGATGTTCCTGCAGGAACTCCTTCGGAATCAACTGCTCTAGGATGATTTAAAGAGTAATTTTCAGTTCCAAAAGTCACTCTGCTTGGAGCAATACCTGAGATAGGATTGCTGGTCATCGCTTGTGCCGGTTGTACACGTCTTAGATCAAATACATTTAATGCACTTAATGCTTGAATTGGTTGCATGACTTTTTACCCCTTAATTTTTCCTTACATATATAATAAAAATTTGCAGCACAAAAAATTGCTTTTTTTTAAGCAATTGTTAAGAAATGTGAACTAAAATTCCTAGCCAAGCAAATCTAGTGATCTGCCAAGGGTTGGGCTGTTTTCTACAGATGGGTAATTAGGAGAGTAGCTCTTTCCTGTGAAAAAGTTTACTCCTCCAAGCAGTTGTTGATTATTCCTGCTGTTGTTATTATTTGATTTTTCATCCAAGCTTACAGGCTGCACTCTGTATATCTGCTGTGCCTGTATTGCCTTAACCGAATCCAACATCTTGACCTCTTGAATTGTCTCTCTTCATTTATAATAAAAATTATTTTAATCCCTTTTTTCAGTTTAAAAAAAAATCGTAACATTTGTAATATTTTGGATAGTTTAATTTAGTTAAAAATTGTACTTTTGGCTAATTAAAACTCCTAAAAACATATTTATAATAAGTGTAATGCCATTCAACCCTTCAATTCTTTAAGATAAAGTGTCATTTTCTCATATGAGGAAAAAGAGGCGGGTAGAAAAATACTATCCGCCTTGACTTTTTATTTTAAATTATTTATTCTTACTGATCACTTTCGTGGTGATCTTTATCTTTCATTAATTTCGCAAAATCTGATGGTTTTATACTCTGAACAAATTTTTTGAACTCTTGAGCTTCTTCTTCATCTTTTGCAGAGTCTGTTGATACAGAGCCGTTTGATATAACATTTGCGGTTACGTAGATTGGGGCATCTACTCTTATTGCTAATGCTATTGCGTCTGATGGGCGTGAGTCTATTTCAAGTTCATTGCCATTGTCATCTTGTAAGTATAATGTGGCATAGTATGTGTCTTTTTCCACATCATTTATCTCTATTTTATCCAATCTGTAGCCTGTTTTTTCAATGATATTAATTATCAAATCATGGGTCATTGGTCTGGCTACTGTTAAATTCTCGATTTTTCTTATTATTGCACTTGCTTCTGCTGATCCAATCCATATTGGAAGAGCCTTTCGGTTTTCTTTATCGTGTAGAACTACTATCGGAGAGCCTGTTCTTGTGTCCAGTGCTATCCCCATTACTTTCATTTCTATCATATTTTATTTACCTTTCAATAGTATTATTATATATTAAAATTTTTATTAAGGACAAAGACTTTCCCAATCAGGTTCTTCTTCACCTTCGCCGGGTTCTTTTATATGTTCTCCGCTTTCCAGTAAAACTGTTAATGTTAATTTCAGTTGGCTTTTATAATGTTCTCGAGCTTTTTCTATTGTTTTTGCGCAAAAACAAAAACTGGGAATCTCTTCTATCATTATGTAATGATATGGTTTTCCTTCAAAATCGAGATCTTCACCCTCTATAAGTGTCCAATTTAAGCCGAGGTAGTATTCTAAATCTTTCTTGCTCATATTATTCGCCGATTGAATTCTCACTTAATGGTTGTGATATCATTATTCCGTCGCCACCTATAACATCAGCTTGTTTGCCGTCTATATATAGATATGCAGGTTTGTCTGTGTTGCGTTTTATTGTCTTTATCAACTGGTATAATCTTTTGTATACGCTGTCTGTCCCCCCGCCGTATACAAAACCAGAAGATAAATCTACAACGATGCTGTCTCCTTTATCATATACGTGCAATACTGTTGTTCCTGTCGGGACTTCAGAATAAATCCCGTTAACCTTTTCTGTTTGGACAGGACCCATGATTAGCGAAGTTATTGCAAATCGTAATTTCGAACCGTCTACATCCTTATCATATTCGCGTTTTACAATTTTATATACTTCTTCTCCGTTTGCATTTTTACCGATAAATACCACTGGGACATATTCTTTTGGCTTTACGGTTTCTGTTGGGGTTGGTTGTTCTGCTGGTTGTTCTGCCGGTGTTTCCGTATATGTGCTTGGTATTTCTTCTTGCGGTTCTACTGCCGGTAGAAGTACCTTAAGACCTAATGCAATTGATATTGCAATTATAATAATTCCTATTATAGCTAAGAATAGTTTTTGATTTGTTTCTTTTCGCATATTCTAAAACCCCTTATTGTTCAGTTATAACATCTTTATCTACAGTTACAATACCGCTTACATTAATTTTATTGTCTTTTATTGTTATATCTTTTACTTGCATATTTGCATCTTTATTTTTCATCAATTTCATTGAAAAATCAAGTGGGTTTAAGTAATTTATCAAGCTGGCAAGCTTGTCTACATCTATTTTCATAAAATCTGTCATTAAATCAGCTTGATCTATGATAATTTCTCCGTTACGAGCTTTCATACTTGTCTCAACTACAAGTTCTTTTTTTATGTTAAGTAATGGCACTGCAATTTTCATTACATATAATAATTTATCATCTTTAATTTGGACTTTTGATGTAGCTATGTTGAACATTTTGTATGCATTACCAATGTTGTTTACTCTTCTTATCATTTCTTGATACAGAGAGTGTTCCATTGTATTATTCAAATCTGATTCTGTGAATTGTACTGCATAAGCCATTCCAAAATCTTCTTTGAATGTTGCTGTATTTTCTTTATTGTTAATCTCTATGTAATTGTAATCACATAATGTTTTCAACTTTACGTATGAAGCATATATCCCGTCTGTTACGGTGTCTGTGCCTGTAATTTCTAATGACTTAAATATTCCCTTTTTTAATGCTGTTACATTATATGACTGAAGGTTTACTTTGTATTTACCTTTCGAATCTTTTAGTATCTGTCTTTTTATAAGTGCATTGGCTATTTTTTCTGCCATAAAATTTGTGCCGGTAATATTGCTGATGGATATGCCTTCAGCTGCGTATGGATTTCCTGGACACTCGAATTCACATGTCGCAGAATATCCTGCTCCGCTTGTTATTATAATTGCTGCCAACATTATTAATATCTTTTTCATATGAACACCTTTTTTACTTTTATTTCTCCATCATTATATACACCGATTGCATCGATGCTATTATTATAAACCAAAATTAAAAATTCACCACTTTTTAATTCTTTTCCATCAATTCTGACTGGCATGCCATGAGAAATTCTCTTGTGTTGAGCTTCATCTACAGTGATTTTTTCAAGAGAAATTGCACTTAGCGGGTTTTGAATTTTATCTTTTATATTCTCGTCATCAAGGTTTATTGCCGTTTCGATACGGAATTTCCCCGATTGTGTTCTGACGAGTTTAATAAGATGGGCATAACAACCTAAGTTTTCACCAAGGTCGTTTGCTATAGAGCGAATGTAAGTGCCTTGTGAACAACTTATTAAAATTTCTGCCTGTTGATTTGTTTCATCAAAATTGATTAGCTTTATATTATATATAGTTACTTTTCTTTTCGGAACTGTTACTGTTTCGCCTTTTCTAGCGTATTCATAAAGCTTTTTGCCGCCAAGCTTTATTGCCGAATATATTGGTGGAGTTTGTTCAATCTCGCCCTCAAAATCTTTTAGTGCAGACTCGATTTCTTCTGATTTAACTTTTTTAGAACTTGTTTTTAAAATTTTCCCTTCCAGGTCGTATGTATCCGTTGAACTTCCAAACTGGACTGTTGCAAGATATTCTTTGTTGTTGTCAAAATATTCAATAAGACGAGTCGCTTTGCCTATGCATATAGGCAAAACCCCTTCCGCAAAAGGATCTAATGTCCCAGTATGGCCTATTTGTTTTGTGTTTAAAATCTTTCTCAAAACTCCAACAACGTCGTGGGATGTCATGCCCCTCGGCTTATTGATATTTAAAACCCCAAACATATAGGATTAGATTTCTCCTCTTGATATTTTGTTTATTATCTCGTTGACTTTTGAGCCCTTTTCTAATGAATCGGTATAAACAAATTTTAGTTCTGGCGTCAAGCGCAGGCGAATTTGTTTACCTACTTCATATCTGATTTTAGGAGTACTTTTTTCGATTGTTTCTTTTGTTTTTTCAATCTGTTCTTCTGAACCTAGTACGCTGTATATTACTTTTGCAAAAGAGTTATCTTGAGATACTTCTACATCAACGATTGAGACTACGCCAGATAATCCTCTGATTTCTTTTCTTAAAATCTCGGAAATATCTCTCATTAATTCTTTTCTTACTCGTTCATTTCTAAGTGACATTTTTTATTCCTTTATAAACTCTGTCTTTCAACTTCTTCAGTTGTCGAAACTTCAATGATATCGCCTACTTCAATATCATTCCATTTCGCAAACGAAATACCACATTCAAAGCCTTGTGCTACTTCTTTTACATCATCTTTGAAACGTTTAAGTTGGTCAATTGCTCCGGAGAATATTTTTTCTCCGTTACGTATAATGACTGCATTCTTAGAACGAACAATTTTGCCTTCTGTAACATAGCAACCTGCAATTTTTGTTGTTTTTCCGATTGTAAATACTTGTCTTACTTCGGCTTTACCAAGTTCTACTTCTTTAACTTCAGGTTCAAGCAATGAAAGCATTGTCTTTTCGATGTCTTCAAGTATTTGATATATAATATCATATTTCTTGATAGTAACCCCTTCTTTTTCAGCTGCAGCAAGTGCATTTGCATCTTCCTTTACCGTAAATCCTAAGATTAACGCTCCGGATGCTGAAGCTAACATTACATCTGCTTCTGATATATCGCCGACTCCGACGTGAATAATCTTTGTTTTAATTTCCTTAGAATCAAGTTGGGCAATTGCTTGTGAAACAGCTTCTGCTGCACCGTGAGTATTCGCTTTGATAATCAAGTTCAACTGTGGAATGTCTTCGTCCCCAGCAGCTGCTTCTCTTCTGATATGTGCAGGGAGCAATGTTTCCAAACGTTTATCTCTTTCTTTTTCTTTACGTTTTTCTACAATTGCTTTCATTTCTTTTTCGTTTTTAACAACTTCAAATCTGTCGCCTGCTTGAGGCACTTCTGTCAAACCTAAAATTTCAACAGGTGTTGAAGGTTCAGCTTTTTGAATTCTTTCACCGCTATCTGACAATAAGGCTCTTACTCTACCGCAAGCTGTACCAACAACGACGCAATTTCCTACCCTTAATGTTCCGTTTTGAACAAGCAGTGTTGCTACAGGACCTTTACCTTTATCAAGGTTTGCTTCAATTACAACGCCTGAAGCTTCTGCTTTCGGATTAGCTTTTAAATCTTGGATATCAGCTACCAGAAGAATATATTCAAGTAGCTCATCTATACCTGTACCCTGTAGTGCTGAAACTTTTACCGTAATTGTATCTCCGCCCCACTCTTCAGGTACAAGCCCGTGTTCTGTAAGTTGTTGCAATACTTTATCAGGATTTGCTCCAGGTTTATCAATTTTGTTAACAGCTACAATAATCGGTACATCTGCAGCTTTTGCGTGGTTTATTGCTTCTATTGTTTGAGGCATTATACCGTCATCTGCTGCAACTACAAGGATTGCGATATCTGTAGCCTTTGCTCCGCGGGCTCTCATTTCCGTGAAAGCTTCGTGACCCGGTGTATCTACGAAAACGATTTTCTTTTCCTGTTTATTATCCAAATAAACTGTATATGCACCGATTGACTGTGTGATACCACCGACTTCGGTAGCTACAATCTTATGTTTTGAAGCTCTGATGCTGTCCAGTAATGTTGTTTTACCGTGGTCTACGTGACCCATAATACTTACAACAGGAGCACGTTTTTTTAGCAGCTTTTTATCTACTTCGCTTAGAGCTTTCTTTTCCTCTTCTTTTTCCATTTCTTCTTCGATGTAAGCATCCAAATCTTCTTCTATGACTTCCAAATTATATTCGGCACATATTTTTTTGATTACATCTACATCGATAAGCTGGTTTACGGTTGCCATAATTCCGTGCATCATCAAGAACTTAACGATTTCTGCAGGAGTGTGTTGAATCTTTTCCGATAATTCGCTTATAGTCATTGCATGCGTAACTACGATTGAAGTTACTTCTTTTACTTCTTCTTCTTTGTGCGAACGTTTTTTATGCTTTTGAGCTGCAGCTTTTTCTAAAGATATTCTTTCCTGTTCTTCTTTTTTATTGAAATCTTTATCTTTTTTCTTGCTGTTATCGGTTCTTCTTTTGCTAGGACCTTTGCTTTCGTATATTTCTTGTGAAATTATATGTCTTTGAATAGGTTTTTTAGCACCTTCAAATCTTTCAGGTTTTTTACCTCTTTCGGATTTATCTCCTTCAGCTCTTTCATTTCTGTTTTGAGAATATTTTCTGTCTTTGTCGTCATTTCTGTTGAAGGTTCTTTTCTCTCCTGAGTTTTGAGAATCAGGCTTTTGCCTTACTATATTTGGTGCTGGCATTTGACGAGGTACTCGTTTTACTATCTCAAGCCTATTTTTAGGTTTTACTATCTCAATTCTAGGTTTTTCAATTTCCGGCTTTTTAACTTCAACTGCAGGTTTCTCTTCTTTAGGTTCAACTTTTTCTACTTCTTTTGTTTTCTTTACGATAAAGGCTTTCGGTTTTTGAGGCTTTGCAATTTTTTCGCCGTTAGCGATAAAGTCCTTTATCTTTTTTACTTGATCAGGAGTTAGGGTACTTGAATGAGTTTTTCCTGTTATAGAAATTTTTGCTAATTTTTCCAACAAATCTTTATTGGATAAATTTAATTCTTTTGCCAGTTCATTAATTCTTATAGTTTCATAACTCATTTATTATTTTCCCTTTCAACTCCTCTGATACCGGAGTTTTTAAAATTTTCTGCAGTTTGTTTTTTTTAAATGCATTTTCAATACAAGATTTATTATAACAAAGATATGCGGATCTGCCAAATGTATCCGATTTCCCGTTTATAACAAGGGTATTGGCTTTATGGTCTTTCGTGATTTTAATCATTTGATTACGATCTTTTATTTCTCCACAGCCAACACATTTTCTATCTGTCATATAACTTCCTTATTATTCTATTTCTGCGAGTTTTTCTAATTTTAACTTTTGGTCATATTCCATAAGTAATTTTATTAACTCGTCTAAATCTCCGTCTATGACTGTCCATACGTTCAAATTATGGTTTAATCTGTGGTCTGTAAGTCTTCCTTGCGGGAAATTATATGTTCTGATTCTTTCGCTTCTGTCGCCGGAGCCTACCTGAGAGCGTCTGAGGTCAGTTATTTCCTGCATTTGTTTTTGTACTTCCATATCATATAACTTAGCTTTTAAGATTTGGAGAGCACGTTCTTTGTTTTGCAGTTGTGAACGTTCTTCAGTACAGAAAATCATTATTCCTGTCGGTTTGTGGAAAACTCTGGCAGCAGTCTCAACTTTGTTAACGTTTTGACCGCCTGCGCCCCCTGAACGAGCTGTTGTTATTTCAACATCGTTCATATTTAGTTCGACTTCAACATCATCAACTTCAGGCATAACTGCAACGGTTGCAGTTGAAGTGTGAACTCTGCCTTGAGATTCGGTTGCAGGAACTCTTTGAACTCTATGTACACCTGATTCGTATTTAAGTTGTGAATATACAGCGTCACCTTTTATTGAAATGATTACTTCTGACACTCCGCCTGCTTCACAATCAGTTTTACTTAAAATTTGAGTTTGCCAGCCTTTTTTGTCTGCGTATCTTAAATACATTCTCATCAAATCTCCGGCAAAAATGTTAGCTTCGTCTCCGCCGGCTCCGCCTCTTATTTCAAGCATAATATCTTTATCGTCCATCGGATCTCGAGGCAGTAAGAGAACTTTCATTCTTTCCTCAAATTGAGGAATTTTTGCTTCATTTTTTTCTATTTCGTCTTTTAAAAAAGCTTTCATTTCCTCGTCAGATTCTGAATGGAGCATTTCTTTTGCGTCAGCAATTGCATCTTTTGTCTTTTTCCATTCATAGTATAATTCAACAGTTTCTTCCATTGATTTGCGCTGTTTAGATAAGTCTCTAAATCTTTTGTAATCTTGAATTACAGCGGGGTCTGACAGAGTTTTTCCAAGCTCATTATACTTTTGTTCTATTTGTAAAATTTTATCTAACATATCTTCCATACTTTTGAGTATATCAAGAACAAGTTATTTTTCAACTTTATATTGCAAAAAGTAAAAGCTTAAATGATTGATAAAAATGACTTTTTGTGTTTTAATTGTGCTTGTTAGGAGAGAGTTAGCGGTGATACATTATTTTTTAAGTTCTTATATAATAACAATATTTGGAGTCGTAGCGGCTTATTTATGGGGAAATCATGTGCACGCAGGCAGTGGGTTGCAGTGTGTTTTTATTGCGTTAGTTTTAAGTGTTTTGGAAGTAAGTTTATCTTTCGATAATGCTGTTGTTAATGCGATGAAGCTTGAAAAGATGTCTGAAGTTTGGAGGCATAGATTTATAACTTGGGGTATCTTGATTGCAGTATTCGGTATGAGATTTTTATTCCCGCTCCTTGTAGTATCTATTTTTGCAAAGATAAGTATGCTTGAGGTATTTAATATTGCAACGACAAATGTTGATAAGTATGCGTATTACCTGCACCAAACTCATGCACCTATAGTTACATTTGGCGGAATGTTTCTTATTATGTTGTTCCTTAATTACTTTTTCAATCACGAAAAAGATGTTCATTGGATAAAGTTTGTAGAAGCACCGCTTTCTCATTTGGACCATGTAAAGGGTATTGAGATTGTGATCGCTTTATTTATGTTATTAGCAACTCAAAATTTTGTTCCGGATGAGCAAAAGGTTCACGTTTTAATTGCAGGGATAAGCGGTATAATTATATATTTACTTATAGATGGTATAGCTCATTTTTTGGAAAAACACGAACAGTTGCGAGCTGCCAAGTGCAATATACAGCAGGTTGGCTGTGCGGGTTTTGTAAGTTTTATGTATTTGGAATTAATTGATGCTTCGTTCTCACTGGACGGTGTTTTGGGAGCATTTGCATTAAGTAAAGATATTATTATTATTACAATAGGCTTGTCTATCGGTGCAATGTTTGTAAGATCTCTAACTATTATGCTTGTTGAAAAGAAAACACTTGCACAATTTTTATACTTAGAACATGGCGCACATTGGGCAATTGGGGCTCTTGCTTGTCTGATGCTTGTTTCAACGGTAAGAGAAGTTCCTGAAGTTGTTACCGGACTTATTGGTTTAGCGTTTATTCTTGCCGCATTTGCATCTTCAGTTATTCATAACAAAAAAATGTTAAAAATGTCAGAAGGTCAAAATGATGCTTAAGTATCCTCTTATAAGTTTTGTAGTAACTTCCTATAATTATGAGAAGTTTATTGTAAAAACTTTAGAGAGTATTCTTGCGCAGACTTATAAAAACTATGAGATAGTCGTGGTGGATGACTATTCTTCCGATGATTCGGTTGCTAAAGTTGAAGAGTTTATAAGCTTGCATCAGGATGTAAGAATCACATTGGTTAAGCATTCCTCTAATATGGGTCAACTAGCTGCTATGATGTCAGGTTTGAAAACGGCAAGAGGACAGTTTATATCTTTTATAGATTCTGATGATTTGCTTGTCGAAGAGTATGCTGCTGCACATTTGAGGGTTCACTTATCAACAAGTGTTGCGTTTACTTCGGCACAAATTATTGAGATTGATGAAAATGATGAGATACATACCATAAATTCAATTTCTTCACCTCATAGAACTTCTTGTTTGGAACCCAAAACGTTGGATGAGTTGTTAAAAGTTGATGTAGAACACATAGATTATGATATATTAAAAAGGAGCCGTTTTGGAGGCTGGTATTGGTCTCCGAATAGTGCAATTATGTATAGAAAATCTGCAATAGAAATTGTTTTAAAATATAAGCATCCTGAAAAATGGAAAATTTGTCCCGATAAATTTTTGTGTAATTTTGCAAACTTGGTTGGGGGGTCAGCAATAATTTATGTTCCGCTGGTGGCATATCGCAGGCATGGACAAAATGCAGGCGGTAGTGATTATATTGTGGGTAATCATAAGTATAATTCTGATAAAACAACTTGCGTAAATGTTGCTAATAATATAAAAATACGTCCTGAAACATTGAAATTTCTTATTGAAAACAGGTCTGATTTTGTTGCAAAATTTGGAACTCGCGGATATATCAAAATGATATTATCAGTATTATTTTAATTGTAAATATTTGTTACATAAAAAGTTTATTTTTTTAAAGTTTACAAGAGAAATAGCCGTTAATACGAGTAATAGGACTTTATGTTACTCAAGCAAATCGAAAGGAAACGTAGACTCAGATGGGATTGGCGGCATCACAAGCGAGATTTTTAGCCATAACTTCCAGAAAGGCAAGTTGCGAATTTCAATCAATGCAAGTTGCCCAACAGCAGTTATCTTTGTCTAGAGATATGGAAAAAATATCTCAAGAATATCAAGATGCCATAAATCAAACCCAATTAGTATGGGATCCTGATGGTAATGGTACAGATCTTTATAATTTGTCTTACAGTTTAATGATGTCACCATCAGAATTAAATAATTATGAGCCGTTTATGCTTGGCAGACGAGATGGAAAAATTGCGTTGAATTCAAGCATGGCAGCTGCAGTGAAAGGTCTTGAGCAATATGGTTTGACAGAAGACGGATTTTCAGGAACATCAGAGCAGAAGTTGCAGGCTTATGCTGCATTTATTGGCAACTTGAGAAATGAAAAAGTAGCTTCATCCTCAAGTGTAATTTCATATATTCCTGATGCAGGTTTGGGCGGCGAATTGTATGGTAGAGAATATGGCGGTGCTATGACAATCACGTCATTGATAAGTTATATTGATATTATTACGTCAGGTGCTGCATCAGGGGCTTATCCTGTTGATTCTGATTATTATAAGCAAGCAGAAGATTTGACTTTTGCTTGGGGTTCATACACAAAGGGTACCGGTACGAATCCTGATGTGTGGACCGAATTTGATTTAGGTGAAAATTGGTCCGGAGTTAAAGATAAAGGTGCCGCAATATTAATCAACGGTAACTATAATAATGATGCATTTAACTTAGCTGATTTGTTAAATGAAGATATAACTCTTTTAGTAAAAGATAGTAAGAATTATAATACGTTATTGGATTCATTAAGAACTGTGTTAAAGAACAGTTCTGATAACAGTGCATTTGATACGCTTATAAATAACGATCCAAAGACTTGGTATGATGCATTAAATGGCAGTGGTTCATTTGATGCTCTTGATGTAAGTTCAAAGACATTATTAACTTATGTTGATACTTTGGCAAAAGGTATGTTTAGTTTATTGATGCCAAAAGATTATACAAGTACAGATTTGAATGCTTTTTATATGGCAATGGATGATATAATTAGCAGATTAAGCATGGATAAAGTTAATGATTTAGGCGGCAAAGGTTTATCCGAATCTAATGGTAAAAATGCTGTTCAAGAAGCAGAAAATTATAATACTTGGGTTAAGAAAGGCAATACTTATGCCTTGAGTTTGTCAAACTTAACAGAAGCATTTATGACTAACTTTGTAAATGGTATGGATAGTTACACAGGTTCTTACGGTGTATTTGATAAAGTAAAAGATACATATTACATTACAGATAACCCTGGTTATATATATGAGGTTAACAGCGGTGAAGAAATTGATAAAGATTACTATGAATCAGAATTTTATAGCATAATCTTTAACACAATTTGTCAAAACGGTTGGTATGAAAATGAATATGTCGATGATAAAGATTACTTGGATAATGCAATAAAGACTGGTCAATTGTTTGTAGTATCCAGAGGATCAGATAATTACTACTATCAAGAAAGATATATTAATATCAATGGCGGTCATATTATGGAAAATACAGATAGTGACGCAATTGCGAGAGCCGAAAGAGAATACACAATCAAGAAGAGCAAAATCAATACAAAAGAAGAACAACTCGAAATCGAAACAAAACAACTCGATGCAGAAATTGCTTCTCTAACAGCTGAATATGATACAGTTAAGAACTTGATTAGTAAGAATATTGAAAAGACCTTCTCGCTGTTTAACGAATAGTGATATGTAATATTAGGCGATTTTGGTTCATTTTAAATAGCTGAAAATGAGCATGAAATATTAACATTTCTTAGTATATTTTGTATTTTTTCAAAAAAAATGCTATAATAAACATGCTATTTATATTTCGGCTAGTGTAAATCTTAACAGGGGGGGAATGAAATCACTTCCTGTTTTTTTTATGCAAAAAAACAGAGTCTTGGACTCTGCTTTTTTTATATATATTTTTCTCGGGAATTACATCATGTTCTTGCGAATTTTTTCCTTAGCTTTATCTAACTGCTTGATTCTTTTTTCAGTTGCTTTTACTTGTTTAGCAAGCTCAGATCTTTCATTTTTAATTGCAGTGTATTTTGCATCAACTTCCGAGTATTTTGTCTTATAGTTAAGCAATTCGTTTCTCACTTCAACTTGAGCATTATCAAGTTCAGATATGGCGCTTTGCATTTGTTGATTACCGGTAAGTTCAACAGTTGTGGTAGCCGGAGTTGTAGTTGAAGAATTAGTAGATGCTATTACTGTTGTATAGTTGTCACTTGTATAAGTTGAATTGCTGAAATTAAGCGGTGTAAATTGTGTAGATTCAGCAAAAGCACAGCCACTGATAGAAAGAGTTAGAGCCAGTGCAACAGTTAAGTTTCTAAAAGTATTCATTTATTGCTCCTTTCATGTATTGGTCATGTAAATACCTACTCGCATTATAAAGTAAGTTTTTATAAAAAACTTCATACAAAAAAAGGAGAAAAAAACTTTCAGTCTAAGAGAAAAACGAAATATTTAAAAATGTAAAGAAAAAAATAAAAAATACTTGCAATCAAAATTTTAACATGTAGACTAAGAAATGTGCCTGAAAGGTACAACGTACATTAATGAAATATAAATAGTTAAGTTTTTTGAAAATTTTTAATTACAACACTTGACAAAAGAAAATTTTGTTTATAAAATGTTAAATGCGCGTCAAACGCAATTACTTAAAAAAATAGTGATGGTTAAGCATTTTTAAGATTAATAAAAATCGGACTTGACAATAAAAAATTAAGTACTAATATTAGAAAGGACCTGAGAGAAGGTTCTGGAAGAAAGGAAGCTAAACCCCGAGACCGAAGGCGTCAGGAGAA
>CASDRS010000010.1 GCA_949283255.1 uncultured bacterium
GGAGGAAATCCAAGACAGGCGAGAACGTAGTGAGAGCCGAGGAGTAAATATACTAAAAAAGACACCCGAAGGTGTCTTTAAAATGGCGGGAACGACGAGGCTCGAACTCGCGACCTCATGCGTGACAGGCATGCGCTCTAACCAAACTGAGCTACGCTCCCATGTCATTGGTCTTTCGACAATTCTTATTATAAAATGCTGAAAAAAATTTTGCAATACCCTGAAAGAAAAAACTTTTATATAAATTTTCAAAAAAAAGCTTCACTTTCGTGAAGCCTTTTTATTAGTTTATCAAATTAGTCTGTATAAAGTGGAGCTAATTTCTTTGACTGTTGAGGAATAACTCCTTCCTCTAAAGATTGATATACTCTGTAATCAATTACAGGGAAACAATTATCTATACTTTCAATCTCTCTAAGTTTGGCATCATCAATATTACCACTCTCAATCATATCGCAGATAGTTTCAAATCTGTCAACGTGTTCTCTGAATCTATCCGTAGCATAATCTTTTGCCTGCCATGTAGTAATCAAGAACGGCCAATCTGAGCTTTGAAGTAATAAATTTTCTCTAGCCATTTGATTTAATGCTCTGTGAAGAAGTTTATCTTCAGGGATTTCCGGATATTTATCCGCAATTCTGTTAATACGTTTTTCACAAGAGTGGATGATAGGCCACATCCATTCTGTCAAATGGTTTTGCCATACATAGAAGTGTCCGCCTTGTCCCCAAGAACTTTCAGGGATTTGGATAGCTTCCGTTGGAGGATGTGCGTGAATATATTCACCTGCTGTCATTCTCTCAACTTCCGGAAGATATGTATGGAACTTTTTGATAACCTGTTTAATGAATTCCACACCTTCAAACCACCAGTGTCCGAACAACTCGGTGTCGAAAGATACCATTACCAAACCTTCTTTACCATTATGTGATTTCTTATAATCATTCAACAAGTGATAAATTAAAGTTGTATAATGGTCAGAGTTTTCATTTACTTTATTCAATGCCAACACAGGATCATAAAGCATCTTATCACCAAGATCAGTTGTTGGAGAAGTTATTCTCCAGTAGTGCATACCTGAATTAGCATCTTTTCTGTGGAATTCACGGTAGCAACCATCACCAGGATAGCCGTCAGCTGCTGACCAAACCTGATATCCTGCTCTATCGTTTCTGCCCATAACAGCTACTTGAGCATCAGGCAACCAATATGCAGAATATGTATCATAACCTGTAGCAGGTCTTTCAGGAAGTGGAATATATTCAATGTTTCCGTAAACACCTATTACACGTCTGTTACCGATAGAATTTCCACCTTCGATAACATGAGATTCGGTAAAGAAGTATTCAATGCCGTTATTTTGAAGAGTAACTTCAATAGACGGACGCCAATGTTTCTTACCATCCTTGCCTACATATTCATAACCTTGCCTGTAAGCACATTCAGGAAGCCAACACCCTGTAGCTTTCTTACCAAACAATCTTTTTGTAGTATCAGAACCAACTTTGAATTGAGCATTCAAGTTACTGTCAGTTGCCAACAACGGAGAGAACCCGTGAGTAGCACCAGAAGTTGTAATCTCTATACAACCTAAATCCTGATACTTTTTAAATGCGGAAATAAGGTCCATACCATATTTATTTACAAATGAATCTTTAATATAGTTGAACCAATCAAAATAATATTTTGCTAAATATTTCAAATGTTGAGAATGAGGAACTTTAGGGTCAGGATATCTTTCCAAATCTTTGGAAACTTTTGCTATTCTTGAATCCAAATACTTAACAAACCCATGCTTCAAATGTTCATCATTGAGCTGCTCGGCAAGAATAGGTGTAATACCTACCGTCAGTTTTGCCTTAATGCCTTCATCATACAGCTCGGAAATAGCATTCAACAAAGGAACGTATGTTTCCGCCATACATTCATAAAGGTTTTCTTCCCCGAAAGGCCACATACCGGCTTTTCTATAATAAGGAAGGTGGCTGTGTAACATAAATACAAATTGACCTACTGACATTAACGCCTCCATATCTCTCTTTTTACTTAAATTATTTTCTATATATAATCAAGTTTCTACACTAAAATATATAACACAAAAGGATAAAAAATATAATCCTGTAGAACTAATTCTACTGAATAAATTTACAAAAGTTAAAATATACTCTTTATATATTCTATAGAGAATAAATTCAGCTGCCGATATCCCTCTACAAAACCTTGCCGCAATAGTTTTCGCCATATTTGCTTAACAAATTGCTACATTTTTAATAAAGGGTTATACTTGTGATATGAAAAAGAAAAAAGTTATTGCATATTTACATACCCATTGGGACAGAGAATGGTATAGAGAATTTGAAATTTTCAGACTCAGATTGTTAAGAGTTTTCGATAATATTTTGGAACTTTTAGAACAAAATAAAATACCCGCTTTTTATTTCGACGGGCAAGTTTCAGCTATTTTAGATTACCTTGAAATCAGACCTGAAAAAGAAAAATTAATCAGAAAATTTATTGCAGAAAAAAAGCTTTTTATCGGACCTTGTTACACCCTTGTTGATGAATTTTTAACCGACAAAGCTGCATTTGAATACAACCTGAAAATTGGACTTCAGATTTCCAGAAACTTTGGCTGTGAGGACTTTATAGGTTATTTGGCAGATACTTTCGGGCACAGCAAAAATATCCCAACTCTTTTCAAAAAATACGGAATTGATAAATGTGTGGTTTGGAGAGGATGCGGAGATATTCCTTCCGAGTTTATGTTTAATGGAGTAAAAACAGTTAATCTTATCAGGGGATATTTTATGGATATTTTTTCTTCAAAAATTTCTATTGAAGAAAAAGCTTCTTGGCTAAAAGGGAACCTTGATAAAATCGCAGAAAAATCAGGAGATACTCTTCTGCTTCCGATAGGCGCAGATCATCTCGGGATTGAACCTGACATAAGCGAACAGATCAAAAAAGTAAACACTATTTTAAAAGATTATGAAATAAAGTTATCTACACCATTTGAATATTTTGAACTAGTTAAAAATAACTTTAAAACCGAATGGAATGATGAATTAAGAGATAACAGCAAAACATTTATTCTACAAGGCTGCTATTCTGCAAGAACAAAAATTAAACAATACAATGCAGAAGCTTCATTCAAAATAGAACTGGCTGACAAAATTCAAAAAGAATTTGGCTCAAAGTATGATAAATCAATAGAATACGCCTACAAACTTCTACTAAAAAATCAGGCTCACGATGGAATTTGCGGATGCTCTACCGATGCAGTACACAGAGAAAATATCACCAGATACGAAAAAATTATTCAGGTAGCTGAAACCATTTTAAAAGAACTGAAATTTCTTAACCCTGAAAAATATGAACGTATTTGGACATCTTATGTAAGCACATTCAGCTCTTTAATAAAAGAAGAAGGAACAGAACCTCCAAAAAATTCACAAATAATTTCAAGAAGAAAAGGTTTTGTTGATGATCTTCTTTATGACACACAGAGAATACCGATAACAGAAGATTACACAACAATTTACACATACCTGAAAGAACTTTCGCCTTCAAAAGACAAACTAATCGTAACTGACAACAAAATTTCAAATACAAAAATCAAATTAACAGTAGAAAACGGGAAAATAAAAACTTCCGACGGAGTAATAATTGATTTTGTCAGATACAAAGACTTGGGCGACACTTATAATTTTGGAGCAAAAGAAGACGACACGCCTGAGATTGCAAAGATAATTTCATCTTCAGCAATAATAAAAGGCAACCTTAGAGTCGGGCTCAGAATTAAAACAAGCTTTTTTAATGTAAACATATACCTAGACAAAAACTCCAAAATCTTAAGATTTAAAATTGATTGGAATAACAGATTAAAAAACAGTCTGTGGCAAATAAGATTTAGCACACAATCTCCAATTTTAAAGACTGCCTCAGAGGATCTCGGAAGTATCATTACCAGAAATTTTGATCCAAACTACAACTTAAGAGAACACCTTCCAAAACAACGAGGAATTGAGGTTTGGACAAACACAGCACCAATGGAGAGATATGTAAGCATAAATCTCAAAAATAACAAACACTTTGGAATAGTAACCAAAGGTCTTACTGAATATGAAGTATACAAAAATACTTTATCCATAACACTGCTAAGATCAACGGGAATTATCTCAAATCCGAAAAACCCTTCACGCTCAACACCTGCAGGTCCGCCGATAGAAGTTCCGGAAGCACAGCAACTCGGAAGAAATCAAGTTGAATTTGCAATTGGAGAAATCAACCCTGAAAATTATGTAAATCAGGTAAATGAGCTATTTTTAGGCTAGTCCTTTTTCTTCTCTTCTCTTCTTCAACTCATCAGAATCCACGACAAGAGTGCTGTCTTTAACGTCGGTTTCTTCAGTCTTGTCAGAAGAAATTTTGACCTCTTCACTCTTCTTGTCTTCTTCTTGATTAGCTGTACCGTTAGTATTATCAGTACCATCAGTACCTTGTGCCTGATTGTCAGTACCCTCAGTCCTATCTATTCTCGGGATTTCAATTCCGCCAACACCTGTTGCATCCTCGACTGTTAATTGAGCACCTTCAACTCTTGCAAATTGAGCCTCTATATTCGCTTGAGAAGCACTTACGGCATCATCACCTTTAGCTCCTGCATCCATAGCATTACCGCCATTTTTCAAATCTATAACACCCATCCTGTAATTTCTGTCAAACAACATAGAGAACAATTTGTATTTTGAAGCATTCAAAGCAACTTTTGCTGTATTTACTCCATTTGCATTTTTTGCAGCTTCATTAATCTGTTGCTGCTTTTCTTGATCTCCAGTCATTAATTCAGCACCAATATCAACAGTTTCCGTACCAAAATCAGTTGCTGTCAGAGGTATTGAATTAAATTGCTCAATCTCTGCATCCAACTCGTTTAACTGAGCACCAATTTGCGTAATATCTTGTTGAGCTTGAGCACCCAACCCATTTAATATCGTACCTAAAGCCGCAATCCTGTTTAAATCAGCAGGACTCAAATCTTGATCTTTATTTTGAGCTTTTTCCAATAGTCTGTCCAGTTCTTGCTTTAACGAAGATGTCCTATTTTCTACAGCATTAGCTCTGACTTCAGCAGCAGTACTAATTTTTTCGGCCTGTTTATCATCAATCCTAAGCTTTAACTCCATCATCTTTTCAGCCTGAGTTGCAGAAACACTTTGAGAAGACATCGCTTTCCCCTGCTCATACTTACTCTCGCCGCTCAATTCCATACTCTGCCTAAACTGCTGAGCCTGTGTAGAAGAAGCCTTCTCTGCCGCATCGTCAGCATCAGGCTCATCACTTTGCGAATTTGCATCATTAATTTCATCCAGCGTAGTTGCACCATTTACCGATTCATAAGTTACATCATCAGGCGCATCCTGCAGTTTACTAACTTCCTCTGCCCAACGCACTATCTCCTCAGGAATATCCTCGCCCTGATTCATATAATCCATAATTTGACTTGGAGTTAATCGTTCCCAAGCTATATCTGTATTTTTTTTCTTATCAAAATAAGTTCTTACCGCATTTTGTATTGAACTTACCGCTTCTACCATTTTTGAGGTTCCTCCGCTGTATTGCTATTATTCAAATCTTTTAACGGCACTTTTAATTGAAAACTTTAAAATATTATATTAACTTTTGTAACAAAAGTTAGATAAATGATATATAAAAAGTCAATATTTTTAGGAAAAAATTTTTTATATAAGTACGAGAGATAAAAAGAAGAGAGGTTTAAAATGGCTAAGACAATTTTAATGCCGAACACGGTAACTGATACATATAAAAACACTTCAAAAGCAATAAGTGAAGTCGACTTATCAGGTAAACACATCATAAGAAAATCATTAGTAGAAATTATGAGACAATCTTTCTTCCATGGTGCAAACATTTACGGAAACAATTTTATCGCATAATATCGTTGGAATATAGGAAATATAGGAAAAGAAAATCTAAAAAAGGACATATCTTGCCGGCAAAAAGCCGGCATTTTTATTACAAATTGTAACAAAAATGTTTAAAAAATTATATATATGGGTATATATATAATATATACTAATTGGAGGAGTTAGAGCTATGTCAATGAACGTGTCAGCGATGAGCGGAACGGCATCTGGAATAATGATAGACAGCGAATATCAAAGAATAATTCGTGAACTTAGAGCATTGGGGATAGAACCAACAGGAAACAAGACAACAGACAAAGCAAAACTGGAAGAAGCAAAAGCATCGAAAGCAAAACAGACAAATCAAGTCGACAACATTCAGTTTGTTAACAAAACAGAAGATACAGAAAAAGCAGGAGAAGAATCTTCAAAAGACACAATTAAAAATGACAAAACCGTACAAGCAGAACAAATGACAGGCGCAACACAGCTGGCACAATTAAACAAATACAAACTTCTGGGACTGTACTAGAGAGAAAAAACTTAATTAATATTGAACATATTCAAAATCTTTAAAATCAGATGGGGATGAGAACATCTCATAATCACTCATCAAAAAACCACCTGAGAAAGTGATAGATTTTCTATTACTTCCCTTAGGGAAAGTTAGGATATTATCGCCATTCAAACCAACGATTGTAGATCTTATATTTTTAATATCCTCTTCGGTATTAGGTCTTGTTGAAATAATTCGGATATTAGAAATATGTCTGTTATTATCAACTTTAAAGGTGAAATAAAACAAAGTGCCATACGGAGCCTCAACATCAGAATGTTCCATAATAGTATTTTGAAGATCACTTCTCCACTTATTCCACGCAATTAATTCAGCTCTAACCTTTGGATTTTTAAGCTGGTCGCATATTGAGCAACCAGAAGATGAATCCGTATTTTTATCAACTTTAGGCTTTTCAGTTCTTGTTTGCGAGGAAGAATTATTAGAAACCGGCTCCTCCGGAGACGGAAGAATTTCTGTATTGAGCATTTTTTCAACTTGCTCAAGCACTTTATCACTATTATCTAAAACCTGAGATTGAGAATTTGCCTGACTATCAGGATTACTTTGTGAATTTCCATTATTAACAGGCATATTTTGAATAAAATCAGAAGGAATAATCTTCACATCAGAAGGAATAATCGGCGCATCCGAAGTTTCAACTGATTGACTGTTAGAAACATTTGGCAAATCCACTATTTGAACAGGAGCATCACCTATCTTAAACATTCTGACACTCTGAAGATCCGTAGGCCGCTGGCTTAATCCGCTGATTTTAAAATCCGGAGGGGTTAAGATAAACTGCTTATGCACGCCCGGTCTAATTGTCGATGCTATTATTGTCGACAATAAAACTGCTATAATAACAAATATACTTAAAATTTTCATATTAATCTTTGTCTAATTTGGAAATTAATTCATCACAAGCCCAAACTTCATAACGAGTCTGAGCAAGCATCAACGTTTCGGCAATAAGTAATGCCGTAGGCACAAGAGCAGCTATAATACTTAGCATAACACCTCTAAAATCACCGCCTGTTTCACTCATAAAGTATGATACGTTCATCATAAATTCAATAAAAATAATTACACAGGCAATACTCATAAATAATCTCTTATCAGATTCAAGCTTTCTTGTACCCTCAAGCCCGTATATAGAAACACCGTGCTGACGATAATCAGTAAACCCGTCCTGTTTTATAACCTGTGAACCTTGAATTTTCTTCCCAGTTAAAAACGCACTTACAAAAGAGAAAAACGCAAATATAATCAAGAAAGTTGCAAGCCCTAAAAACACAGGACTAAATCTTAAACCTGAAATTCTAACCCATCCAGCAGCTTCAGGGAAACACATTGCAAGAGTGTTTGAAACACCATACGCAAGCAAAGGTGCCGTTAATATACCGATTACAATTTCACCGAAAGATTTCAATTGCAACATAAACATCTTGTCTTTTATATTATTAATCTTAGTATGACTCAAAGAATTTACAAATCTGTCAATCCAAACTCTATAAGACTTTAATACAGTCTCAAAATCCTCTCTAAACTCATACTTATTTAAAACTGCATTATATTCCATACTATTGCTTTTAAAATACCCGCATCCAATTGCCAAAGCTGTCATTATGCCGACAAAGAAGAAAGTTAAAAATATAGAAAAAGCAACAAAATTACTCAATGACATAAAATATATCTGGTTAACTGTATAAATTCCGATAATAAAAATCGCAGCCCCCCATAACATAAAGTTCTTAGCAAGAACCGCCGACTGAGAAAGTTTCATTGATTTACTCTGCAAATACAAATAAACGCCCTGTTTTAGCATTAAAGCAATAGAGAAGACGATAAATGAATAAGCAATCCATGCCTGCACATTTGTTGCAAGATAAACTTGTCTGGAAGCTTCCTGAGTAGACAAACCCATCAAATAATTTGCAACTGCAAACGAACTCAAAATAGAACTGATATAAAGTGCAATATGCAAGAAGATACTTGTTCTGGTATTTGCCATAATTTTTGATTTTAATTCTGATATAGGATAAGCAATCTGCTTTATAATAGCAATCCTAGCTTTTTCCAGAGGCGCTCTAGATTTTTCAAGCTTCACTTTCGAAATTACACTCGGATCATCCCCATACAAATCTTTCAGCTGAGTATCGGAAAGATTAACAATATCAACGGAGTTCATATCAATCACCCCGACAGAATCAACGTGAACCTCAACAAATTCCGTGCTGTTGTTAAATGTAATCTTGCAAACTCTATCAACCTTAATACGACCGAGCACCTGTCCTTTAAAAAGAACATTCGGATTTTTAAAATTATTTGAAACAAAGCATTCCCCTGTTTCACGATTAACCTGAACAGTTATTATTACGTCATACCCTATCTGCAAAACGCAATCACATTTAGGGTTGTTTCCGATATTAATCAAATTTTTGTTTTTAAATTGTTTTTCTCCGGAAGAAGATTTAATAGTAATAGTAGCTGCCATATAATATATCCTTATCTTTCAAGCGCATGTATAAATTGTCTTATTGCCTTATCACAATTTTGTTTAGGTGAAACAATAAGTTTAGATTCACCCAAAACAGGAGTCAAAGCCTCCTTTACAACATCCAATTTTTCAGGATGAGCATATAAAAACATCATAGCCAAATCAGGAGCCTTGGCCTTAGCTCTTCGAACTTCTGCAGGGAAAGTATTCCAATTCAACTGTTTTTCACTCACCCCTTCATTTTCAAGATCACCAATAACAACAACTGCAGGCATATAACCCAATTTTTTCATTTCAAGAGAATAATTGAGCGCCTTCCTAAGCCCGACACCATAAGCCGTGCCATAATCTTTTTCATCATATGCCGTAAAAGCTTCCATAACTTTGTTTATATTAGAGCCGTTGAAAGGGGCACCCTCATAAATCAAATATGCATCTTCCGATACACGAATAATTTTTATTTTATCTTCAGGATCAAGAAGATTACAAATTTGCCTTAAAAGCTTTTTCTGTTCAGGTAAGTCCTTCTGATTAGAAGCTGAAGAGTCAACAACGAACATAACCGCCGCAGGCTTAAAATTATCAACTTTTATTTTTGTCAGTCCTGACCACACAAGCTTCAAAATCACAGAAGCCATAAGAACAACTATTCCAAGTATTATCAGTCTTTTGTTCATAAACCAACTCTTTTCCTGAATGATATCATAATTTACAAACTTTCGCAATATTGCTATTATAGCCAAGATTATGTTATAATACCATACGTTATTAAAATTAGATTAGGGAGACTTTATGGAAATATTAGAAACAATACTTACTGTGCTGATAGCGTATCTTATCGGTTCAATTCCAACCGGCTATATTATCGTAAAAACAGCTACAGGCCAAGATATAAGAACAATAGGTTCAGGTTCAACAGGCGCAACCAACGTAAAAAGAGTTATGGGCAAGAAATGGTTTTTCATAACACTTCTTTTGGATGCATTTAAAGGTGCATTACCTGTTATTTTGGCCAAAATATTTGCTACAACATTTACGACTATAGGATTGCTGCCTGTACTGGCTGCCATTGCGGTAATTTTAGGTCATTCAAAATCAATATTTTTGAAATTTACCGGCGGAAAATCAGTTGCCTCAGGAGTTGGAACAATACTTGCTCTAAATTGGCAGGTAGGACTAATTATTGCCTTAATTTGGTCTATTATCACTTACGTATCAAAATATGTCTCACTCGGTTCAATTATTGCACTGGCAATATCTCCATTCTTAATGTATTTTATTGACGGGCACTATGCATACGTAGGATATTGCGCACTGGGAGCAATTTATATTATTTGGCTTCACCGCTCCAACATCAAAAGACTTATTAAAGGCGAAGAAAATAAAGTTAGATAAGAATACAAGAACAAGCGGAAACTATTGTCTGAACAATACATTAGAGCAAAGCAAATTGTTAAAAAATAATAAATTTTACTTCAATATTGTTTTTGTTGTTCTATAATTGAACTATATGATTAAAAGAGGTAGAGATATGAAAAATAAACATGGACATAACCCGTTTAAAAACGCAGAAATAACAGAAGACGCAACAGAAAAAGAAACTGAAACTTCTGAAAACACAAAAGAAGATGATGTTAAAGAAACGGCTTCTGATAGCGAAAAGAATGATTTTGACAAATTAAAAGAAGATTTTGACAATTTGAATAACCAGTATTTAAGACTAGCCGCAGATTTTGACAATTACAGAAAAAGACAAGAAACAGAAAGAGAAAATTTGTTAAAATTCGGGACCGAAAATGCATTGAAAAAGATGATAGAAGTTCTTGATAATTTTGAACGAGGTAAAAAATCTCTTGAAGGCATCGAAGATTGTCAAAAAGTAAAAGACAGCTTTGATATGATACACAAACAAGTAATTGATGCACTGTCTAAGCTTGGATTGGAAGAAATAAAAGCCGAAGGCGAAGAGTTCGATCCTAATTTCCACGACGCAATAATGAGAACCCCAACAACAGAATACCCTGAAAATACAGTAATAAAAGAATTACAAAAGGGTTATAAGATGGGCGACAAAGTATTGAGACCAACACTGGTAAATGTCGCAACAGAAGGTTAAGATTGGACACGAGTACAAAATTAAAGTTATAATGAAATAGGAAGAATAAGAAGATATCAGAAGAATAGGGAACAATGGCAGATTATTATGAAATATTAGGTGTCTCAAAAGATGCCTCTAAGGATGAGATAAAATCCGCTTTTAGACAGAAAGCGAGGAAGCTGCACCCTGATGTAAACAAAGCCCCGGATGCAGAAGAAAGATTTAAAGAATTAGGAAAAGCGTATGAAACGCTAATGGATGATAATAAACGTGCAACATACGACCGTTATGGAGAAGATGGTCTAAAGAATGCAGGATTTAATACAAACGGACCGTTTGAAGGCGGATTTGGGGATTTAAATGATATCTTCAATACCTTCTTTGGAGGTTTTGGCGGAGGCTTCGGCTTTGGAGGAGGCAGACCGGATCCTAATGCACCACAAGCAGGAGATGATTTGCGATATGACGTAGAAATCACTTTTGAAGAAGCAGTTTTTGGAACAACAAAAGAAATTACTTTTGACCACCTTGAGACATGTACCGAATGCGGAGGAACAGGAGCTGAAAAAGGTTCTAAGCCTATCACTTGCCCTACATGCCACGGAACAGGTCAAGTTCAGACAGTTGCAAGGACTCCTCTTGGAGCATTCACTCAAATTAGTCCTTGTCCAGATTGTCACGGAACTGGTGTAAAGATTTCAAAACCATGCAAAGCTTGTAAGGGTTATGGTAAAGTAGAAAAAGAAAAGAAAATAGAAATAAAAATTCCTGCAGGCGTTGACAGCCATTCTAAGATGAGAGTTTCAGGAGAAGGCGACGCAGGCAAAAACGGAGGAAGAGCAGGCGACTTATTTGTAGTAATCCACGTCAAGCCGTCAGATTACTTTACAAGAGACGGCGCAGACGTATATACAAAACTGCAAATCACACCAGAACAAGCCGTTCTTGGTGACGAAGTAATGATAAAAACTTTGGATGGCGAACAAAAAGTTCAAATACATGCCGGCATACAAAACGGAAATACAATAAGAATAAGAAATGCAGGTGTACCAATACTTTCAAGGCCATCGCAAAGAGGCGATCACATAATAGTTGTATCGGTAAAAATACCGACACAATTAAGCGAACAAGAAAAAGATTTATACAGAAAGATTTACGAACTGAGAAGCGGTAAAAAACCGCAAGAATCGTTACTATCAAAAGTAAAGGGAGTATTTCAATAATGCGCAAATTTTTAATCGGGATCGGAATATTAATGAGTCTGTCATTAGGGACTGCAATTGGCGCCCCGCTTCCCGATAACGTTCAGACATTTGTAAAATCAGCCTTTCCGGAAACGAACTTTCGTTTTGACGGAGTAGTTATATTGCCTGACAACACAGTATATTTACCGTTAATTCCATCAAAATTCAATGACGGAAACGAAGTAAAAATAAAATCTACCATTCCGGCAGGTCAAACTCTAAGCCAAAAGCCGGATGTAATAATACTTAGTAACGACTATGTACTTCTAAAAATGCTAACAAACAACAAAGGTAAGAACACTATTGTTAATTTAACAATACCTCCTTTGGAATTAAGGACAGGACTATTTCCGCAAGATATGCTGGTACCAAAGAATTTTATAGTACCTGCAAACTTAAAGAATATAATAGGTAATCTGAATATTCAAACTACACACGATACAGGCTTGGTAATTCCTGTATCACAACCAAAAGCAGGAGCAGTTGTAAATACACTTGCAGACACTCCGCAATTACAAAACAAGACATTTTATATTACAACCAATTTAACCAAAAATATTCAAGTTGTAAGCCCTGAGAGAAAACTTGCAAGTTATGCTCTTTATCAGGAAAACACTCCTATAATGTTAAAAGGATATCAGGATTTTCTATTGGTAACGTCTTATGGCAAAAAATCTGTTGATGTTATTTCCTTAGCAGATGAAAAAGTTATCAAAGAAATTTCGTTTAAAACTCAACCTGATGAAATCGTAATAGATGAAAAAAATAAACTTGCATACATCTCAAGCGGAGAAGATGCAAGTATGTATGTTGTCGACTTAAATACAATGACAATAAAAAAACAACTCCGTTTGAATGGTATGTGCGAAAAAGTGACATTAAGCGATGACGGTACAAAATTATTTTATAATGACAAACAAACAAGAGAAATTTGGGCAGTTGAACTTGACAATGATTACTTGCTAAAAGAGATCGGGAGATTTCCGAATGTCTCTAAAATAGCTTACATAAACGGGAAAGTATACATTACAAGCAGAACGAAGAACCGTCTTGCAATAGTAGATTACGAGACGATGGGTCTTATGTCTGAGAATGAAATTTCAGAAAAGCCTGTAGATATGTTTGTATACAAAGATAATTTATTTATACTTGGGGCAGGCAACAAAACAATTGATGTTATAGACACAACAATTGATACAAGAACTCAGACAATAGAATTGCCATCAAATATTTTCCCAACAAAAATTACACAAGTTGGCAATTCAAATATAGCCTTAATAACAGATGCAAAAGCAGGGTGTTATTCAATTCTTGATTTAGATAAAAAAGCAATTATAAAAACAAATCAGCTGGAAACCCCTGTAAGCTCAATACTCATTACAAACAAAGTTAAGAAAATAGGAAAATGATACAAGAATTTGACTTAACAACGCAGGAAATTTTAAAAGGTCTGGAAAAAACACAAAGAGACTTTTGGAACATATCAAGACCAACCGCACTATTTTTGCACAGATTAATAAAAACAGAAGGATTTGTTTCAGGTTTAGAAGTAGGAACTTCAAACGGATATAGCGGAATATGGCTTGGGAAAGCTCTAAAATCGAATGGCGGACACTTAACAACAATTGAATTTTATGAAAAGAGATATTCAATAGCACAGAGCAATTTTGAAAAATGCGGAGTTGCAGATGCAATAACAATTCGCCCAGGAGAAGCCCTTAAAGTTTTAGAATATCTGCCTGACGATTTTAAAATAGACTTTGCGTTTGTGGATGCAAACAAGCGAGAATCCGTAGATTACTTCAGATTAATACATCCGCATTTGAAAGTCGGAGGAGTTTATACTTGCGATAACGTATTATCACACAAGGAAAAAGTTCAAACATATATAGATGCAATAAACAATCACCCTGATTATAGGCATACAGTTCTTGATCTGCCTGCAGGTTTATCTTTTGCAAGAAAGATTAAGTAAATTCGATTTTATTGCCACACAGCATTATTTATGATATTCTAAATCTATGGTCAGATTAATAAACAACAAGAATGTAATAATATTAAAAAAAGCAATAAGCGGCTATATGCAGCTGCAAAAATATTATACACATATTGTAGAAATCAATAACAAACATTTGGAACCTTGCATATACGCAATGTGGCATGCAGATCAATTTTGCATATACGGAGTTCCGAATAAAAATAAAGTAAGCATCCTAATAAGCAACTCCTTTGACGGTGACTTGGTAGCATACGCCGTAGAAGGCTTGGGCTTCAAGACAGTAAGAGGTTCAGCAGGGAAAAGAGGTGCCATCGAAAGCAGTCTCAAGATGGTAGAATTGCTTGAAGCAGGTGAAAGTGTAGCCTTAATGGTAGACGGACCGCAAGGGCCTTTACACTCAGTCAAAAACGGAGCTGTCAGACTGGCTAAAATGTCAGGTGCACCAATAGTTCCGATGGGTTGGTACTGCCCGCAGTGGAATTTCATAAATTTACCATCATGGGATAAAATGACCGCACCAATAGGTGATACAAAAATTGTAAATTTATATGGGGAACCAATATACGTACCGAAAGATTTGCCGCAAGACAAGGAAGTTGAAATCAGACGACAACTAAAAGATGCATTGGATGATATCCACAAAAGACTTCCGGAAGTATACAAGGAGGCGAAGAAAAATAAATTATGGAACAACCTGAAAAAATAAAAGTTTCCGCACTTCAGATGTGCTCAGAGATAGGAAACAAAGTTGCTAATTTTAAAAAGGTTGAGAGGATAGTATCGAACGAACTTACAAAAGATACTGATTTTTTAATATTACCTGAAGTATGGACTGTCGGGTGGTCTTGTGAGGATTTTGTAGCAAGCGCGGAAAGTCTTGAGAGAAGTGAAACAGTTAAATTTTTGTCTGAAATTGCAAAAGATTATGATACAAATATCCTTGGCGGCAGCTTCATTGTAAAAGGAGATTCACAAAAATATTACAACACTTGTCCTGTAATAAACCGCAAAGGAGAACTTGTCACAACATATTCCAAAATGCACCTGTATTCATATTGTGGCTGCAGTGAAGGGACATATATTACAAGCGGGAATAACCCGGTTATGGTCACACTTGATGGGGTAAAAATAGGACTTACAATATGCTACGACATAAGATTTCCTGAAATATACAGAGCCTATAGACATGCCGGAGCTGATATGCTTGTTAATATGGCAGCTTGGGGACTCAAAAAACCGATACCTTGGGAAGCTTTAACCAGAGCTAGAGCAATAGAAAATCAAGCCTATATGGTAGCCGTGACACAATCAGGTGTAATAAAAGGTGACGATTGGAATATCGGACATTCCAGAATATTGGATTACGTAGGCGAGACAATCGGCGAAATAAAAGATCAAAAAGAGGGCTTGATGAGCTCCGAAATAAAATTTAATGAAATGTATGAATACCGAAATTGTTGTACTATACTAAAGGACATTAAGGGAAATTATGAGGTTAAATCTGTATGAAAAGAATACTTTCAATAGTAGCTGCCGCATTATTAATAACAGCATCCATGCCTGCTATCGCTGTAGAAAATCCGATTAATAAAGCAATAACGGATTCAAAAATTAATCGAGGAGCGATTTCCGTCTCAGTAAAAGACATCAAAACAGGTAAAGAGCTATACAAAATAAACGAGGATAAACCTGTAAATCCTGCATCAACACAAAAATTGGTTACGACAGCAGCCTCTATAAATACCCTTGGAAAAGATTACAAATTTGAAACTCAATTATACAAAACGACAGACAACGAATTATTTTTAAAACTTGGAGCAGACCCATATCTTACCAGCAAAGATTTGAAAAATATATTTTCAGCTGCAAAAGCCAAAAATATAAATACTCCAAAAATGATATACATTGATGATTACATCTTAGATTCCGAAAACTGGGGAGAAGGATGGCAATGGGATGATGATCTAAACCCTTTAATGCCGAAGTTTGGGCCATATAATCTTGACAATAACCTACTCAGCATAATAGTTGCCCCGACAAGTCCAAATTCCCCCGCAAAGATTTATCCTGAAGTATTTTATCCGCTGGCATTTATGAATTTGGTTACAACAGGAAAGACAACAGACGTAACAATTTCACATAACACAAATATCTCAGCAGAAATGCTGCAATTGGAAGGAACAGTTCAAAGACTTACAAAGAAAACTATTCCTATAACAAATATGAAAAGATACTTCCGCCTAAGACTGGAAGATGCAATAGCAGATTCCAAAATGGAATATTACGGTAAATTTGCTGAAAAGAAATTGCCTCAAAAAAACATCTATTTAGTAAAAACAGTTGAACACGACTTTAATAAAGCCGTAGTCGATATACTAAAAAACAGTAATAATATGGTAGCAGAAACCGTATTCAAATTAGCAGGCGGTAAATTTGTAAATAATACAGGTTCAATAAGTTCTGCGATAAAAATGTTTAATGAATACTGCTCAAAACAAGGGTTAAAACCTGAAGATATAAAAATAGTAGATGGAAGCGGAGTATCCAAGAACAATTTAATGACATCGGATTTTATGACAGATTTTCTTGTCGCAGAATCTAAAACAGAAGATTACGAGCTATTTAAAACCTCAATGGCCTCACCTGGAGAAGGTACTTTAGAAAACAGAATGCTCTATTTCAAAGATAACTTAAAAGCAAAAACAGGCACCCTGACAGATGTCAGCGCAATCGCAGGCTATCTAAAAACACGAAGCGGGAATGATGTGGCATTTGATATCATGATAAATGATCCAAAATCAAAAGCTGCTGACAAAAAAATGCTTGAAGAATACATTATAAGAGCAATCTACATAACATTCTAAGTACAAAATTTCCGACAAAAATAATCCTAAAACATATCCCGCCAAAAGAGTGGGATATCCTACCTTTAGTGGACTTGCACAAAATCTTTTTTGAGATATAATTTGAAAAGATATGATACCAAAATTGTAAAGGAAAAAATTTATGCAAGTTACACTAGAAAATGAAAAAGAGAATGTTGTAAAATTAGACATCACAGTCCCAGCAAAAGAAGCAGCAGATGCTTATAATCAAGCAGTAAAAAGAATATCACAATATGTAAATATAGATGGCTTCAGAAAAGGGAAAGCACCAAGAAATGTTGTAGAAAGACATGTAGGTGTAGAAAGAATTAAACAGGAAGCATTAGAAGGACTAATGCCAAGAGTATTAAGCCAAGCAATTGATGAAAACAAGCTTGACGTAATAACACAGCCATATATCACTTCATACAACTACAACGTAGGCGAAGATTTAAAAGTTACAGCAAAAGTTGAAACAAGACCTGAAGTAACATTGGGCGAATACAAAAACATAAGCATCGAAGTTGAAGATTCTCCAGTAGCAGCAGATGCAATGGACAAAGCACTCGATGCATTAAGAAATCAACATGCTGAAACAAAAATTATCACAGACAGAAAAACAAAAGATACAGATATCGTAAAAATAGATTTTGACGGATACGTAAACGGCGAAAAAATCAAAGGCGGAGAAGGAAAGAATTATCCTCTAGATTTGGCTCATTCAAACTTCATCCCAGGATTTGCCGAACAATTAGTAGACAAAAATCTAAATGAAGAATTTGATATTGAAGTAACATTCCCTGAAGATTATCACGACGAAACATTAAAAGGGCAAAAAGCTACATTCAAAATTAAAATAAACGAAATCAGCGAAAGAGTAGTTCCTGAATTAACAGATGAGTTTGTAGAAAAAATCGGACCATTCAAGACAGTTGACGAATTGAAAGCAGACATCCAAAAATATTTGGACGAAGCAAGAGAAAACACAAACAAAAACAATTCAGAAAACGAAATCTTCAAAAAAGTAATCGAAAATGCTTCAGTTGAAATTCCTGAATCAATGATAGAAAGAGAAGCACAATCCCTAACTGCAGAATACAAGAACAGACTAGCAGCACAAGGATTAAGCTGGGAAATGATAACAAAAGCAAAAGAGGAAAAAGAAATCTTAGAAAACATCCACGAAGATGCAAAAGTAAGAATTAAAAATTCGTTGGTAATCGACAAGATTGCGAAAGTAGAAAACATTGCATTAGACAGAAGCGATTTGGATAAGAAATTTGCAGAGTTGAGCGCAGCATACAGGATATCACAACAAGATTTGTACAAACAAATCGGTAAAAATCCTGAAATATTGTCTTCACTTTCACAACAAGCTATGAATGACAAAGTAAGAGATTTCTTACTAAACAACAACAAAGTAGAAATCGTAGCTCCAAAGAAAAAAGAAAAAGTTGAAGAAAAGTAAAAACATTCGTATAATAAAATAAGAAAGGGAAATAAATATGAGTTTTGTACCTGTAGTAATAGAACAGTCAAGCCGAGGAGAAAGATCGTTCGATATATTCTCCAGACTATTAAGAGAAAGAATCATATTTTTGGGCACACCAATAGATGATATGGTAGCAAACTTAATAGTTGCGCAATTGCTTTTGCTTGACAGTGAAAATCCTGAAAAAGATATTATGCTATATATCAACAGTCCGGGAGGAAGTGTTACTGCAGGGTTTGCGATATATGATACAATGCAACACATAAGAGCAGATGTTTCAACAATCTGTTTGGGACAAGCTGCTTCTATGGGTGCATTCTTGTTATCATCAGGAGCAAAAGGAAAGAGAATGGCTCTTCCACACTCTCGTGTTTTAATTCACCAACCTTTAGGCGGAGCACAAGGTCAGGCAACTGATATTGAAATTCAAGCCGCTGAAATTATCCGAATCAAAAAATCGTTAAACGAAATCTTAGCTTCAAACACAGGTCAATCATTGAAAAAGATTGAAAAAGATACAGACCGTGATTATATCATGACTCCGGCAGAAGCTTTGGAATATGGTATGATCGACAAAGTTATATCAAGAGATGCAATCAAGTAAGATTTCATAAAAGGAGAAATTTAAATTATGCCAAAGCATGATGATAGCAGATTAAAATGTTCCTTTTGCGGGAAATCACAGGATCAGGTAAAAAAACTTATCGCCGGTCCTGAAGTATACATCTGCGACGAATGTGTAGAACTTTGTAATGAAATCCTTGACGAAGAATTCTTTGAAAACAAGGATAAAGAAGGCGAAGGAAGTGAAGATAAAAAAGAAGAAAAACCAATTCCAAAGCCACACGAAATCAAAGCATATCTTGATCAATACATAATCGGTCAGGATGATGCAAAAAAAGTTCTCGCAGTAGCTGTTTACAATCACTACAAGAGATTGAAACACAACAAGAACACTGATTTAAAGAATAATGTAGAAATCCAAAAATCTAACATATTGCTTGTCGGACCAACCGGTTCAGGTAAAACATTATTGGCGCAAACACTTGCCAAAATGTTGGATGTACCGTTTGCAGTAGCAGATGCTACAACATTAACTGAAGCAGGTTACGTAGGCGATGATGTAGAGAACATTTTGCTACGTTTATATCAAAATGCCGATTTTGATTCAGCAAAAGCAGAACGAGGCATTATATATATAGACGAAATAGACAAAATTTCAAGAAAATCCGAAAACACATCTATCACAAGAGACGTTTCCGGAGAAGGTGTACAACAAGCACTGTTAAAAATGATAGAAGGTACGGTTGCACATGTTCCGCCTCAGGGAGGAAGAAAGCACCCTCACCAAGAATTCATTGAAGTCGACACAAGCAACATCTTATTCATTGTAGGTGGAGCATTTGTCGGGTTGGAAAAAATCATTGAAAGACGTGCTGATGTTGGATCAACCGTCGGATTTGGAGCAAAAGCTGCAATGTCTCAAGCTGAAAAAGATGCTAATGCAGCAAAATTATTGAAGAAGCTTCAACCGGAAGACTTGCTGAAATTCGGTTTAATCCCTGAATTTATAGGCAGAATTCCGACTTACGCAGTTTTGGATCCGTTAAACGAAAAGACATTAAAGATGATTTTAACAGAGCCAAAGAATGCTGTATTGAAGCAATATAAATGTCTGCTTGAAATGGATGGAGTAGACTTAGAATTCGAGCCTGATGCAATTGATTTAATCGCTCAGGAAGCACTAAAACGTAAGACAGGTGCAAGAGCTCTAAGATCTATAGTTGAAGAGATAATGCTTGATGTTATGTATGATGTACCATCAAAAGAACATTCAGACAAAATCGTAATAACAGCAGATATGGTAAAAAACAGAAAATGTGCGGAATTAATTCCATTACCGAAAAAAGAAGACAGTAAAGAAATTTCTGCATAATATATATAATAAAGAGAGATGGAAACCGCCTAATAATTAGGCGGTTTCTTAATATTACGAAACAAAACAATAAACATAACGCAAAAAAAAATTTATTTATATTTTAATATCAGATAGCAGAAAACAAAGGTAGTATTATGGGTTTGACTAAAATTATCAATTTTACAGCAGATACAACATTATTAAATAAATTCAAGAACCAGCAAGGATTTAAAACAATCACTCAAGAAGTTGTGCAACAAACTGCATCCGAAATATCCGAAACACAAGTAAAGAAAGAATCAGAGACACTACAACCGGAAACTAGCTCCACAGAACAGAATAACCATCATAAAGTAAGAAATTGGAGTATTGGATTAGGTTCAGCAGCAGTATTAATCTCGCTTGGAGTCTTAGGAAGAAACGGTTATTTGGGAAAAGGAATGCAAAAATTTCTTGGAGGTATAAAAAAGAATGCAAATGAGTTTGCAGATGAGTTAAAACCCAAAATAAACGATATTGCAGATGACGTTGTTGAAGATATATCACATAATACAGAATCAACAGCAAATAAAGCTGACGATATTATTAAAGACAATACTTCAGATAAAACTGAAACTATACTTGGGAAAGTTGATGACAATATAACAGACAATGCTTCAGATAAAACTGAAACTATACTCGGGAAAGCTGATGACAATACTTCAAAATCTACACAGCCTAATGCACTGAGTAAAAAAGATTTAAATAAACTACATAAAAAACTAGATGCTCAACTGGATAAAACAATACCGGAAATAAAAGACTATTTGCATGTTAATATTCCAAAAACACAAGAAAATTTTGAAGAATTAGTAGAAGCTGCAACAAAACCAAATAATGGTCTCATAGAAAAAAATGGTATAGAATATTTGCCAATATACGATGCTAACAAGAATTTAACTTCTATTTTTACAACGAAGAACATGTACTCTTTTGATAAAAATGGAAAAATCCAATTAAACTATGATTTAAACAATGAAATCTACATAAGCTTTAACAAGAACGGAGAGATTGACTCCGCATATAGACGTATAAACAAACAATTATATACTTATGATTCAAATGGGAATTTGAAATTTATACAAATGACATATGAACTTAACAATAGAAAAATAAAGAAAATTATTTTACTAAACGGGAATGGAGAAATTCAAGCCGTTAGCCATATAGATAGTTCAACAAATATGACAATTAAGGAAGAATTTTATAATAATCTTGGACAAATATTTAAAACTAATTATTATGACAATATTATAACCAAAATGTCTCTATAAAACTCCAATAATATCAAATGGGAAATAACACTATATGTAACAATCCTTGATAAAAAGTGTTTTTTGTGAAAAAATATCCCTATGGGGAATAGTAAAACTTTAATCTTAATTGACGGACACGCATTAGCATTCAGGCAGTATTACGCACTAGAGAGAACCGGAATGAAAACTTCATCAGGACAACCGACTTGGGCTGTTTACGGGTTCTTCAAAGCAATATTTGATTTATTAAAAAATCAAAAAATAAAAACTGATGCAATAGCCGTTACATTTGATGTCAGCCATCATACTTTCCGTGTTGAAAAATACGAAAATTATAAGAGCAACAGAGAGCAGATGCCTGACACAATGAGATCCCAGATGGACCTTATTTATGAAGGCCTTAGAGCGTTTAATATTCCGATATACACGAAAGAAGGCTATGAAGCCGATGATGTTATAGGAACAATATCAAGAGAAGCGTGTGAGCTCGGACATAAAGTTTTAATATTAACGGGAGATCAGGATGCGTTTCAGCTTATCGATAAAGATGGATGTGTAAAAGTTATTTTACCAACTAAGGGTGAGTTAAAGGAATACGATTGGAACGCAGTATATGAAAAGCTCGGAGTTTACCCAAACCAAATTATCGATTATAAATCACTAAGAGGAGACACTTCAGACTGTATCCCGGGAATCAGAGGGATTGGCGAAAAAACTGCTCAAGCTCTCTTAGGAGAATATGGAACGTTAGAAAATATTCTTGCTCACGTGGATGAAATAAAATCAAACTCTGTCAGAACGAAAATTCAAACAGGGATTGAAGATGCAAAATTGAGTTATTACCTTGCAACTATAGTAAGAGATTTGGATGTCAAATTTGATTTTGACAAAACAAAAGTTGAGCTCCCTGACATCTCAAAAGTAACGGAGTTCTTAAAATCCATGCAATTTTATGGATTTATAAAAAACATAAACAGTATTTTGGCAGCATTTAATCCTGATGAAAATACCCCTGTGCAAGCTAACCCAGAACCGGATAATAAGGTTGTAAAAGAAGAGCAAATACAGCTTGGACTTTTTTCAGAAGCAGTTCATGCTGAAATCAATAAAAATTCCAACACATTCAGCCACAAAATAATAACAATGAAAGAGGAATTACAGCAATTACGCAAAACATTGGAGTCAAAGCATCTTATCTCTTTTGACATAAAAGCTGAGATAAAAAATGCCGTAGACAATTTAATTATAGGAATTGCATTTGCATACAAGAATGAAAACGATGATGCGGAAGCTTTTTATATCCCAATAAATCACACAACTTTAACAGTTGAGCTCAACACAGACGATGTAATGGCTGAGTTAAAACCTATATTTGAATCAAACGACATAAAAAAGGCCACTTACGATGTTAAGGTTGAATACAGTATTCTAAGAGCCCTAAACATTGAATTGAACGGGGTTGTATCAGATGTACAACTGGCAAGCTATATAAAAAATCCTTCAAGAAAACATGACTTGGAAATCCAGTCAATGGAAAATCTTAATCACGCAATATGCGAATTTGCAAATTTTGAGGAAATAAAGAAAAAGAAAATTAAACTGCAGGACGCAAATATTGAAAATGTATCGCTGCATGTTTGTGATGAAGTTTCTACTATTCTTAATTTAACAGAATATTGGAATAAAACTCTTACGAAAGAAGAATTGAAGATATTAAACGAAATAGAAATTCCTCTCTCAAGAGTTTTAGCTGAAATGGAATATAACGGAGTCTCAATTGATACAAATTACCTGAGAGAACTCTCAGATAACATGAGTGATAATTTGAAAAAATTAGAGGATGAAATATTCACCCTTGCAGGCTGCACCTTCAATATAAATTCTCCAAAACAGGTTGGGGAAGTCCTTTTTGACAAGTTAGGCTTAAAAACTAAAAAACGTAAAAAATCAACAGGCGCCGAAGTATTGGAGGAGCTTGCCACAGAATACGAAATAGCTCAGAAGTTATTGGATTATCGCAAATTTGCCAAGCTTAAATCTACATATACAGATTCGCTTCCAACACTAATAAGCAGTAAGGATAATAGAATACACACAACATTTAATCAAACTGTAACAACAACAGGTAGATTGTCTTCTTCAAATCCGAACCTGCAAAATATACCGGCAAGAACAGAAGATGGAAGCAAAATACGTGCAGCATTTGTTCCTTCAGACAAATCCACATCAGTACTTCTATCAGCCGATTATTCACAAATTGAATTAAGATTACTTGCACACATTTCGCAAGACCCGCATTTGATAGAGGCTTTTAACAACAATGTAGATGTCCACACTCTAACAGCATCAAAAGTCTTCGAAGTTCCGATTGATCAGGTTACAAAAGAGATGAGATATCGAGCAAAAGCCGTCAACTTCGGCATAATATACGGGCAGAGCAAATACGGACTTGCAAAAGCTATAGGTATAAGCAACGATGAAGCAGATAGCTTTATCAAAAAATATTTTGATACATACCCAAATATTAAACTATACATGGAAGCAACAGTCTCAGAAGCTTTAAGAAAAGGATATGTAGAAACAATCTTTGGTCGCAGAAGATATCTTCAAGCAGAACTTGAAAGCCCAAATATGATGATAAGAGAATTTGCAAAAAGGGCAGCCATTAACCAGCCAATACAAGGAACAGCAGCAGATCTGATGAAGATTGCAATGATTGACTTTTATAAGAAAATAAAAGAAAATAAATTAAAATCAAAGATGATTTTACAAGTACACGATGAACTTGTAATAGAAACATTGAAAGATGAATTGGAACAAGTTACATCGCTGGTAAAAGAAGCAATGGAACTAAATCAACCGTTAAGAGTTCCTCTTGTTGTAGATATAAATACAGGTGAATCATGGAAAGAATAACAAAAAAAGCATTATCACTTATTACAATTTTACTGTGCTTAATCATTATACAAGCTCCGGCAAAAAGTGAGGAAATGTCTGTCGCACAAATGACAATTCCTCAAACAGTCTCTTATGATGATTGCACAAAATCATATAATATTTCAGCAGAAAAACTGCTCTACTTAACTTTAGCCAGCATAAGCGCAAATCGATTTGAGATAAGAGAAATGCAATCTAAAACCGGATACATTCTATTCAAAGCTGCAAACAAAGAATTTTTGGCAACCGTAGTATATTATGGCTTAAATAAAAGTATGCTTAAAATAACGCCTGTAAACAACAACTACTACTTTGCCCCTGGTATAGTATTTAACATATTCAAATACATTGACCTTAACTATGAAAAACCGATAGAATCAATTCCAAAAACCTAATTTAAAACGCTAAAAGCCGTTTCAACAATCTCATCAATTTTAACTTCAGACGGCTCACCCTCAGTCGCAAACCAAACAAGATACTCAATATTGCCGGAAGGTCCCTTTATTGAAGAATAAGTAAGCCCTTTAACAATATAACCAATAGAGATTGCATAATCTATCACGTTTTTGATAACCTCTCCGTGAACTTTCTTATCTCTAACAACCCCGCCTTTTTCAACATTTTCTTTGCCGGCCTCAAACTGTGGTTTTATAAGACAAATCATTTCGTGAAAATCAGGATTAAGAAGCTTCTTCAAATTACCTAAAACCTTAGTCAAAGAGATAAAAGATAAATCACTCACCAACAAATCTGCTACAGTGCCACCCTCTGCATAAATATCCGAAAATTCACAAATACGCAAATTAGTTTTTTCAATAACTTTTACTCTCTTATCAGAGCGAATTTTCCAATCTAATTGACCATATCCGACATCCACGGCATAAACAAACTTGGCTCCGTTTTGCAACAAACAATCACTAAACCCTCCGGTGGAAGCTCCAGCATCAAAACAAACCCTGCCGCTTACATCAAAATTAAAAGCATCCAAAGCCTTTTTCAGCTTAAACCCGCCACGAGAAACGTACGGCATAGATTTCACGACAATATCATATTCCTTTTGAGGATTAATCTGAAATCCTGCCTTAGTAATATATTCATCGTTAATCTTCACATGACCCGCTAAAATAGCAGCCGCAGCCTTACTTTTTGTATCAAAATACCCTAAATCAGTCAAGAATTTATCCAAACGTTCCTTAGACATAACCTAGCCTTCAACCTTATTATTTTGATTTTGCAAAACCGCCGAAATTATTGCAACCATCGTCCAGAAAATAAATTGTATCTGCGGTCTAAAGAATACCGTATCAACAAGCCCATGCACCATAACAGCACAAATAGAAATAACCGGCACTGCAACAAATATTACATCACGAACTTTATCTGACTTAACTATAAAAGATATCCCATCTTTTAACATAACAAACAAAAATCCTAGAAACGCAATCAACGCAAAAATTCCGCTTTCAACTGCAGTCTCTAAGAAAATATTATAAGCACTTAATGCGTCAAAACCTGTTCTCATATACAACCCGTAAATCTCACGAAAATTCTTATTACCAACACCAATTCCTAATAACCAATTATCTTTAAACATCTGGATTGAAGATTGGTAAACATTAAATCTGAAGGAATTTGAAGAATCTTGTCGCATAGCAAAAATAGAAAACACTCTTGCTCTAAGAGAACTTACAAATAAAATTGCGCAGAGAGCAAACGCAACACAAGAACCCAATACTGATAAAAGCACTTTCTTATACTTGTGCCACAAAAACTTAGCTGCAACCAAGAACAAACCTGCCAAAATAACCATACATCCGATATAAGAACCACGACAACCTGTCAAAAACAATGTTAAAACAGAGATTAAAGCCAACCCTAAAGAAACGAACCCGACCTTATAATGTTTTTCACTGAACAAGTATGCACATAATCCAAACAGTGAAGGAATACCTGCAACAAAATAACCGCCGAGCAAATTAGGATTATAAGGCTGTAAAGTACCGTAAACACGTGTCATAACTTCTTCGGGATTAAGATTTGAAACATCTTGCCAAGTTGAAATTTCATCAACTTGAGCAAAGTTTTGCATAATCCCCATAATGCTTTCAAAACTTACGCAAATTCCAATTGCAGCCAATATATAAGGAATCTTGTTAACATTATGCTTAAGATAATGAACAACAGAAATATAAAATACAAGATAAGTAACAGTCTTTAAAAAACCTTTAAGACTCAACGCAAACAAGCTGGAGCCTGCAAGACTAATTACTACTACCATAAAATAAGCAAGCAGCCATAACTCAAACTTCACAGGCTCGCACTTATCACCCGGCTTGGTCAGCAACTGAAGCACTGTCAAAAACGTTGTAATAAGAGCAATAAACCCGATAGCATCAGAAGATAAGCAAGTCGATGCCAAAAAGACCAGAATTATAGATGCGAAAATCAGTTTGTCCAAAATTTGTAAGAACAAACTGTTTTCGTATAAAATATTTAACTTATTTTGAGTAAATTTAAATAAACTATTGAACATCATCAACTTTATTTATATTAGTATCAATATCACCTTTCATATCGTCGTGAGAAACGGTAATATTAGAGACAGTACCGTTAAACTTATAATCAACACCTTCTAAAGTAATCGGCAATCCCATTTTAACCTTATTACCGCCAACAACTGCACCGTCTTTAGTAATCTTAGCAGTATCAGTAAGAGTTACAACGATATCATACAAACTTGCTTGAGCGACATCATCAACAACAAGAACATTTTTAGTTGCAGATTTAGTGTTAGCAAGAACAGGAAGCACTGTCTTCTTTCTTTCTGTTTTTACATTTAAAACTTCCAAATCAGAATACGGAACATTTCTTATACTGATAAATGTCTTATCACCGGCCTTAATTGGAGTTTCAGTTCCGGTTAAAGTAATACCGCGCAAAAACACATCAAAAACGATTGGCGAAGTAGTTTCAATCTGCTTATCAGCAGTCTGCCTCACATTTTTAAAAGTTAAAAATCCAACAGCAAGAGCAATTGCAACTCCAAGAATTACAATCAAATCGAACGGTTTAAGATTTTTCAAAAATTCAAATTTTTCCATAAGTTTCTCCTTCACTAGAGTTTTTCAACTGCCGAGAGAAGCTCTTCAACAGTAGTAGTTGCGCACCCCCATTGTCTAACAACAATACTGGCAGCAACATTACCGATTAAAGCGGCATAAACAGGATCAGCTCCTGCAGCTAAAGCAAGAGAATAAACTGCCGTAACCGTATCACCGGCACCTGTAACATCAAACACTTCGGATTTATTGAATACAGGAATTTTTGTATATTTTTTATCAGGTTCCGCAACAAACATACCGTCAGCACCGCAAGTAATCAAAATAGCTTCCGCATCTGTTTCAGCTAACAATTTGTCACCTGCTTTTTGCAAAGTTTCAATAGAATCAATTGCAAAACCAACAGATTTTTGAGTATCAGGAAGATTTGGAGTCATAGAAGTTATACCCTTATAACTGAACAAATCTCTCTGAGCATCAACTATAACCTTTTTACCATATTGCTTTGCAAGTTCAATGGTTCTTTTTATAACATTTTGAGTTAATGTCCCAATGTGATAATTGGATAAAATAACCAAGTCACAATCAGGAATTGCACGCTCAATATTGGTAATAACTTTAGACTCAGTCTCCTCAGACAAAGGCTCATTAGTTTGCCTGTCAATACGCACAATTTGCTGAGTTATAGATGTTGTGATAGAACCCAGTATTCTTGTTTTTGTAATAGTTTTACGGTTCTTATCCTGAATTACATACCTTGTATCAATTCCGGCCTGTTTAAAAGTCTCAAACAATTGTTCAGCCTGATAATCTTCACCAAAAACGCCAATTACAAAAATCTTTCCGTTATTAAGAGTTGCAACGTTATGAGCAGCATTAGATGCTCCACCCAAAATAGGTTTTGTCTTAGTATGCTGAAGGATAAGGACAGGCGCCTCACGAGAGATACGCTCTGCATCACCATAAACCATCTCATCCATTGCCAAATCTCCTACTACAAGGATTTTCGGCTCAGCCAACTTCTTAATATAAGAAACAAGTTTTTCTTTATCAATATTCATATAAAACGTTTCCCTACCGACAAAGCTTATCACGAATAAATTTAAAAATCAAATTAAGAAAACATCAATACTTTTTGCGACTTACAGATAATATTGGGGAAGGGGCTTTTATTTGCATTGATTTATCATTTTCTGGGTCATATTTATTTATAACCACAACATTATTTGAATTTGATACTGTAGGTTCAATAGGAGCATTCCAATTTATCTTTTTTAAATCAGACTTTGCTGCTTCGGTATTCACTTTATTTTTTGGAGAAAATACTCTTGTCGAAAGCGCATTCACATATTTTTCAGTCAAGTGAGCATAATCAAATAGACTTACACCATTTACGTTAACTTTTCTGGTCTCATGAATCTGTCTGATTAAATCTTCCTCGCTACCGCCCATAAAAGTAACAAACAAACCTGCTATCAAATCAGTTCCTTGAGCTTTATAATTTAGAACCGTTGTAATTTGCGAGTTTAATGTCTTTGGATTACAAGTCAAAAACAGAGGAGTGAACGCTTGGATATAATGCTTTTGGGACCAAGCTGACCAATCCTGCATTTTCCTTGAATAAGCAACACTTTTATCAGGGAATATAACAGCACTTATGTAAATATTTTTAGACTTGCCAAGATTACCTATTTTTTCAACAAAATTTGTAACTTGTTGACGTCTGAAATCACCCCATTTTACCCAAAGCGGATGCGCAGTCGTCATAGTTACAGGATCAACACCATACTGCTGATAGAAAAGTGATCTTGCAGTTTCTGTATATCCCCAATTACCTGAAGCAGAAGGTGAAATCGCTTGAGGATATCTTATGTAATCCAAATTTATCCCGTCAGGCTTATAATCATTTATAATCTCGCTGATTAAACGCTGCAAGAACTCTTGAACTTCAGCATTTGCAGGGTCCAAGAAATAACCGTTATGCTCCGAAGAGGACGGCGTTGCAACCGCAGACTCATAACCGGCAAGAGTTTTATTACCCCAATCCGGCTTTACTGCAAGAATATTTTTAGCATTTGAAGAAGGAAGTTGATTTCCAACATAGAAAGTCTCAAACCAGATATGAACTTTTATTCCTCTCTTATGAGCTTCCCTTATCCAAATTTTTAGCGGGTCAATCCCGTTAAACTTTTCATTTTGAGCAACAAACCCGTAACTTTCCATAGTTTTACTAGGGAATATTGTTCTGCCGTGGAAATAAGTCTCTAAGAAAATATTATCTATACCTGCATTCTTAACCTTTTCTATAGCAGCGATAATATCGTTTTCAGTCGTTTCTGTAGGTCGCAGCCATACTCCCTTAAATTCGTTCAACTTAAACGGGAGTACGCTTTTTATCGCAGCATTTGCAGATTCTATAGCTAATTTTGAATATTTTTGGGTTTCCTCAGGATTTTTTGCACCCTTACGGACATAAGTTTGAGCATCTTTAACAAAATCTGTTGGAACTTTCCAGTCATAAGAAGGGTTTTGCGCCTTATAATAATTTATCATGTTAGAAGCTTCTTCTATTTTTTGCAAAGCCTCAAACACAAGACTTTTTGAAGTATTGTATGTTGTAATAACACCTGTAGTTTCATCATAATATATCTTTGTACCAATACTTATATTTGCATTAATCCAGTTCTTCGCAACACCATGCCCGCTAATTACAGCACCATTTTGAGGAATAAAGGAATCCGCACCACTAAGTTCAGTAACGGTATTACCTTCAATAATAGCCTCCGTTCCAAACTCGTTAGTACCTGTTCTATCCCCGTAATCTCGCGTATAAAGAATTAACTGGTCAGCACCTCTTGCACCTGGGAAATGCACTCCTGCACTATTAGAATAAATAGTAGGGTTTACAGCATTAACCTGTCTTCTTGATTGGCTAAACAAAATTTCATTTTGCTCCATTTGATAAGGAGCATACATATTATCATCAGCCGCAAATGCTGACATTGTAAAAATATTAAATATAAAAAACAATAAAAATAAACAATTCTTAAGTTTCATTATTTTGCTCCCTGCTGGCGAGGTACATAATCCTTTTTACTATAATATGCCTTATCCAATAATAAAAGTTTGTTATTTAAACGTTTTTGATTTGGATTAACCATCAATGAAACTGTGTAATGATCTTTAGCTTTTTGTAAATCTCCCAGTTTTTCATATACGGTTGCCAAACGATTGTGCACCTCATAATAAGATCCATATCCGTTTTGCAAGGCTATCTTATAATACTTTAGCGCATTATGATAATCTTTTATATTAAAATAATACTCCCCAAAATAATAATTGGCAAAAGGGTTAAGTTTTTCTAAGTTTACAGCCCTATAAAAATAATTTTTAGCCTGCGTTTTACGTCCGTTAAGCTCGTGTATAACACCGATTTGAGTACAAAACACCGCGTTATCTGGCTGCATACTTAAAAGAAGCATATATTTTGCAAGTGCTTTTGCAAGATATGCTTCTTTCAGTTTTTTATTAGGTTCATCAACACCCTTATAAAAAAGTGTATCAGCTTCCTGTTCTATCTTTTGAGGAGATTTTAAAGCACTTACAGCACCTGAATTACTATAATCCAAATCTTTTACAGGAACTGTCTCAGCCAAAACTTGACCTGCAATATTCAACAATAAGCAAGCGCTCGACAAAAGACAAATATATAAGTGTTTTCTACAAATCTTGAGTATTTGCATAATACTTGATATCCTGACGCATAAACTTATCTTTATCCTGCGCAGGATCGATGTAGTTAAAGAAATCTACTGTCTTATCAACTATAGTATTCCAAACCTCTGAATTAGTATATAATTTTGACTGACGTCTGTCACTTATTGGGGTAACAAATGGCTGACCGTTAACCTGTGCTTTATTCAGCTGCACATATTTAACAGCTTCGCTGGAACATCCGTAGTTTCTTAAATACTCTGGACTAGTGGACTCTTTAACACCAATTCCGGCAAATGCAGGAAGAGATATAGCCAAAACTCCAACAGTTAATAAAAATTTCTTCATAAAAATACCTCAACTTTATATGTCATGTTAACATTTTTTCGTAATACATGCAATAGTATTATAAATTCTTAACAACAAAAATAAATGTATTATTTGTATGATTTTTTTATGATTTCTTCAAGTTTATCTAAAAGTTGATTTTCAGGAACCTTAGCAACAATCTCACCCTTTTTGAAGACATAACCTTCGCCAATACCGCCTGCGATACCAAAATCAGCGTGTTTAGCTTCTCCTGGGCCGTTTACGGCACATCCCATTGTAGCTATAGTAATTGGGGCATCGAAATTTTTAAACCGTTCTTCTACTTTTTTGGCCAATTCAATCAAATTTATTTGAGTACGACCGCAAGTCGGGCAAGAAACAAAGTTTACACCGTGCTCTTTCAAACCCAAACTCTTCAGAATATCTATACCCGCACTAACTTCCTCTACAGGGTTTTCTGTCAATGAAACTCTTATGGTATCACCAATTCCCTCCGCTAACAAAGTTCCGAGCCCTACAGCAGATTTTATAATCCCGCCACGTAAAGTTCCAGCCTCAGTAACACCAAGGTGAAGAGGATACGGAACCTTTTCTGCAATTGAGCGATAAGCCTCAATAGTTGTCATTACATCAGAAGATTTTAACGATACTTTTATCAAATCAAAATCAAGATCTTCCAATATTTTGATATGACCCATAGCACTTTGAACCATTTTTTCTGAAAGCGGAATATCTTTCTCCTGCAAATCTTTTTCTAAAGAGCCTGCATTTACACCGATTCTAATTGGCACATTTAATTGTTTAGCAAGAGTAACAACTTTTTCAACATTTTCTCTCTTACCTATATTTCCTGGGTTAATCCTTAAAGCACTTACGCCATTATTCATGCATTGAATAGCCAATCTGTAATCAAAATGGATATCCGCAACAATCGGGATATTGGTTTTTCTGACAATTTCTCCAACTGCTTCTGCCGCATCTTTATTCAGAACAGCAAGCCTTACAATATCGCAGCCTCTTTCTGCCAACTCATCAATTTGATAGCATGTCTTTTGGACATCTCTTGTGTCAGTATTACACATTGACTGTACACTTATTGGGGCATCTCCCCCAACTTTCACGTTTCCTATAGAAATTTGTTTTGATAATCTTCTCTTAATCATAGTTTTATGATATCATAAATACAAAAAGGAGAGAAGTTTTTATGAAAGTTGCAGTAATATCAGATATACACGGAAATTTTCAAGCATTAGAGAGCGTACTTGCGGACTTACAAATGAATAATTGTGAACAAGTTTGGTGTCTTGGAGACTTAGCAATGGCAGGACCTCAACCAAGAGCAGTACTTGATTATTTTATGAATAAAGCTACAGATTGGGTTGTTATCAAAGGTAATACAGACAAAATGATTACCGATTTCAACTTAAAAATGTATGACAAGCTTCAGGCAAAATTTCCTGTTATGGCAAACGCATTGTTGGATGACGTTGATATTATAGAAAAAGATAAGAAAGAATATTTAGCATCTTTACCTGAGAAGAAAAATATGATTGTTGAAGGTGTGTCCGTTTTATTGGTTCACGGATCACCACGACGCAATAACGAAGATATCTTACCTGGAATGAAGCTATCTGAAGTACAAGAAATTATAGAAGGGGAAACCGCAAACTTGATTTTATGCGGACACACACATGTTCCTTGCGGTTATCAAACACTTTCAAAACAAACTGTAGTTAATGTCGGAAGTGTCGGGAGACCAATGACCGGAACCCCTAAAGCAAACTATGCAATAATAGATTTCAATTGCGGTACATTCACCGTTGAGCACAGAGAAGTTGATTACGACTACGAGCTTGCAGCAAGCTTAATTCGTGCAAAACAATTCGAAGGCGCATCGGAACTTGCTGATCAACTAATAATGCCAATATTGAGACATTTGTAAAAATAATAAACCAAATTATACTTATAAATCTGACATTTATAATATTGCCTTAAGAAAAATGTTTAAGGACGATTAATTTCGAATATTTGTGCCTTATAACTAACATGTCAATAAAGCAATATCAGGAGGAGATATGGAAATATCACCGGTCAGAATATTATTTGTAGAAGATCATAAGCTAATGAGGGTAGGACTAAAATCTTTGTTTGAGGAATACAAAGAATTGGATGTCATATCCGAAGCCCAAAGCGGAAAAGAAGCTGTTGAGAATTACAAAATTTCTCATCCTGACGTAATATTAATGGATATAGGACTTCCTGATATTACAGGTATTGAGGCTACAAAAAGAATTATAGAACTAAACCCGCAAGCAAAAATAATCATTTTAACATCACACCTGTCAGAACAGGAGGTAATGGACTCTCTTCAAGCAGGTGCTAGAGCTTATGTAATGAAAGACATAAACATAGAAATCCTAAAAATGATTATAAAAACGGTCAAGGATGGAGCAATGTGGCTTGATCCGCAAGTTGTACCGATACTTAGAGATAAAAACTGCGGTATCATTCCGCCACGCCAAATGTCCAGAGCAATGTTTAAGGAACAACACGCAAACCTGACTCAAAGAGAATATGAAGTCTTAAAACTTGTTGTAGACGGAAAATCTAATAACGAAATAGCCAAAGAATTAACAATATCAGAGCACACCGCAAAAGCCCATGTATGCAATATTATTCAAAAGCTTGTAGTTGATGACAGAACTCAAGCTGCAGTTAAAGCTTTAAAAGAAGGACTTGTTTAAGTTTTGTAAATTTAGACTGAAATTTCCTAAAGTTTTTCAACTTTTTGACGATACAACACATGTAATAAGGATAAAAGGCATGGGAAATTTCAACGAATATCAACAAGGGCTTCCCGATTTAGGGAAAAATTATTGGCAAGATATCAAAGCTGAAAGTAAAGAAAACAATTCAGTGAATAATATCGTTGAACTTAATTGCAAAACGATTTTCTCACCTGAAGATTTCAAAAATATAACTACCTACAATCCTTCTATTTTTAAAAAAGATTAATTTTTCTCCTTTTATAATTGTACAAAAAATGACCTCCTAAATAAGAGGTCATTTCTTTTTATCTTAGGATTTATAATTACTATTTATTTGCAATTTTTGTAGCAATTGCTGATGAAGCCAAAGCTATACCTGCGCCAATACCGGCAAACAGGCCTGCCTGCTTTACTTTGAAATTCAAAGCTGCACGTTTAAAGAACGCTACACTTTCTTTGAACTGTTCGCCATCTTTGAATGTACGCTTTGATTTATCAAAAACTTCAGCAAATTCATCTTCTAGCATAGCCTTATAATTGTCATTATACATCATAGCTCTACGCATAGCACTAGGCAAGAAAGTTTCCTTAAGAGCTTGTGCATCTTTGTCTGCTAAAAATGCTCTAACTGCTTCTTTCTTTGATTGACCTTTAGCAGGTTGAATTCCTAAAGCTTCAGCGTGTTTTGAAGCAAACTTTTCCATAGCTTTTCTTGCATTCTTCATTTTTTTCTGAGCAAAAGCTATAAGTTCTTCTCTTCCGCCTTTTTTAGCTACGATTTTAGCTACATCCTCATCAGTAATAAATGGATTAATCTTATCTAATGAAAGTGCCGCATTATACATCTTTCTATCTCTTTTTTCAAATCCATCAGCCATATAATTTGCAAATTTATCTGTCATTTTATTATATTTAACAGTTCTAGCAGTTAAAAAACCAGCTGCTCCTGTTGTAACTCCTGCAAGTACTGTTGGTACCGCAACACTATTAAATCTTGAAGAATCCACGTTCATATTTTCTCCTTTAAAACCTTAATTCATTCCATATTAAAACGCTTCAAAAAAAAATTTGCTAATACAATTTAAAATATTTTACATAATTTAATAAAATTAAGGTCCTTAAATCTGCGCCAGATATACCTTTGCAAGCTCGATATCACTTTGAGTCGTAATTTTTATATTGCGATAGCTTCCGTCAATGACATATACAGTTTCGCCCATCTCTTCTAACATGCCGGCATCATCCGTGAAATTTTTACCTTCAAACTTTTTATGTGCCGCTAATATTTTGCTGTACTCAAACGCTTGAGGGGTTTGCGTATTATACAATTTAGATCTGTCAATCGTGCGAACAATTTTCCCGTGTTCAACTTCTTTAATAGTATCAATAGTTTTAGTCATAACAGATAAGGCTTTAACCTCTTTAACCATTTCTTCGCAAATATTAATAAGCTCAGTCGTGATAATAGGTCTTGCACCATCATGAATAAGAACATAATCACACTCTTCATACTTCAAACCGTTATATACAGATTGCTGACGAGTATTTCCACCTTCTATAATGACAACGTTTGTATAATCTGAAAATATTCGGTTTAACTCTTCCATTATGGACTTGTTCGCACAAATAATTATTTTATCAACCTTTGAATATCTGAAAGCATCAACAGTATACTTTATCACCTCGATACCGTTAATCTTTTCTAGCAGCTTATTTTTATTCCCAAATCTTGAAGAATTTCCGCCTGCCGTAATTATTGCATTAGTTTTCATTATTACTCCTTAAAATGATTAAATAAATTTTTCTCTATATCCTCTCCGGTATAAAATTTTGAACTGTTACCGTAATCAACTCTAACTCCACGTCCTTCAACAACCTTTCCGATAACAAAACCATCCTTCAAGTCCATATTATCAGGAACAGTTGCAACAAGCTCATAATCTTCTCCCCCGAAAAAGATTAAATCCTGCCAGTTTTCAAAATTTTTCAAACCATTGCAGTATGGAATTTTATTAAAGTCAATTTCCAAACACACACCGCTTGACTCTGCAATTGCAACAAGAGCATCCATCAAACCATCTGATGTATCCATCATAGCATAATCTTGTTTTATATTCGATGAAATTTTTTCTGAAAAATCCAACCGAGCCTTAGGCATCAAATGAGCAGATATAAACTCATCCTCTTCTCTTTTCCCGCTCATAAGTTCTCTCAAACCAGCTCCCGAAGAGCCGTGCGGCCCAGATACAACTATTTTTTGCCCAATTTTTGCACTGCTGCGTGAAGAAATCTTTCTTTCCCCAACAGCCCCAATAGCAGTTACGGAAATATAAATTTTATCAGCACCGGTTATATCACCGCCTACAATCTCAACTTTTCCGGCAGCATCCTTTGCGCCCATATAAAAGTCCTTAACAAAATGTTCATCAACACTATCAGGCAGAGAAAGCGCTATTGTCAAATATTTAGGCTCAGCACCGCTTGCGCAAATATCAGAAATATTCACCATCACTGATTTATAACCGATTTGATAGGCATTAGCAAAACTCCTTGAAAAATGTACATCTTCTACAAGACTATCCTGACTGACAACAATCCCAAGATCTTTTAAATATGCGCAATCATCCCCAATATATTTTGAATTCAGAACGGATTTTATTAAATTTATGAATATTTTTTCTTTCATTGTTATTTTAAATCGTTTTCAATCAGCGCAGTAAATTCATTTACTAAAGCTGCATTCCATTTCTTTCCTGACTCTTTTCTAATCTCTTCCAATGCCTCTTGAGGAGACAATTTATCACGATAAGGGCGCTGCTCCGTCAATGCAAAATAAGCATCCACAATCAAAACTATTTGCGAAGTTATCGGAATATCATTTTTTGCAAGCTTTGCCGGATAACCACTTCCATCCCAATTTTCATGATGCGATTCTACAATAGGAATTACATCCTGAATATAAGAGATAGGTGTTAAAATCTTCTTTGCCGCAATTACAGGATGCTCTTTAATCATATCTTTTTCAGCTTCAGTCAGCGGGGACACTTTTCTAAAAATATCCTGAGGGACAAGCAAATTACCGATATCATATAATAACATTGCAATTTTTAAATTATCAACATCCTCTTTAGGCAAATCAAAACGCTTTGCAAGACTAACGGCAGTAAGAACCTTAGATTTTACAACACCTTGAGTATGCAAAGGATTGTAAGCTTGAGTTAACAAATCTGCAACAGAATACAAAACTTCACTCTGAACTCCTCCACCAACTAGCTTGCTTGTCAAATCATTTTTAAAATCCTCGGATAACGGGATTCTACGCTTATTCAAAATATCCAAAAAGGCACTAACTGCAAGCTCCTGCCAAGAAGTTTCATCAATAGGTTTGGCCAAAGTTACACGATTTCGACCGTTTTTCTTCGACATATACATAGCTTGATCTGTAAGGTCCAAAATATCCTCAATATTATCTGAATGCTCCAAGAATGTTGCAACACCGATACTTGCCGTAATATGTCCAATTGTATCCAACTCTGTATTTTCAATAGCTTTACGAATTCTTTCCGCGGCAATCATAGCACCCTCAGATGTTACACCAGGCAATATAATATTAAATTCTTCTCCGCCCATCCTTGCCGCAGTATCAATAGACCTTGCATTTGCCATCAATACCTGAGCTATAGACTTTATCGCCAAATCGCCGTATGCGTGACCATACTTATCGTTAATACTTTTCAGAAAATCCAAATCAATTCCGATTATGCTAAAAGGCTGATTTATACGCTTTGCTCTTGTCACTTCTTTTTTAAGATATTCTTCAAAATATCTTCGGTTATACAAACCGGTCAAACCATCTGTTATGGCCTGCTCCTTAACCTTTTCAAACAAGTCAGCAATAGTAATGGCAAGCTCAATTTGCTGTGCAAACATTGACAAAAAATCAGTTTCGGACTCAGCGAGCTCTTCCCTTGAAGAAAATACACAGAAAACGCCAAAAGGATTTTCGCGCGAATAAAGCGGAATAATGATTATTGAACGTATAGATTTATCTACAAGAATTTCATCTACCAGACTCTGCTTAACATCGGGCATTATAGCTTTGAGAGATCCTGCGATATCTTTTGACTGGATAATTTGTCTGTTCTCAAGCGCATTATAAAACATAGCATCTTTTAAATAAGCCAAACGCCTTGCCTGAATTGGTGTTTTCAATATCTCATCTGCCCTCTTTATTGTTTTATTAACAGCCTCAGCTACAACAGACAAATAAACGCCGTCATCATCCTTGCACTTGCGCATAATAGAACAATGTACATACCCCAAACCACCCTGAATACTGCTCACAATTGTCTCAAGAACATTATTCAAAGGTTTTGAAGAATTCATCATATCCCAAATATGTTGGAGTGTAAGAATTCTTTTATTCGCAACATTCAATTCATGCGTACGTTCTTCAATTTCTTTTTCCAGCTGCAAGTTTCTTTCATAAATTTCCAAAAAGTCTTGTTTCCCGTGGTATATATTACTTTCAACCTCGGAAATCTTTCTTCTGAACTCATTAAACTTATCGAAAAAACTCATACTGGTCCTTGTAATTTAATATGCAGACGTGTATCCGTATATATTATACACTATTTTTCAAATTTTCGATAGTATTTGACATATTTAAAGTTTTGTAACGATACTATCCTAGATACGCTGCACCTATCACTCCGGAGAAATCTCCAAGAGCCGTTTTTCTAAATTCTATCTTTGTTGCCGGAACAGGAAGACATTTCAGCTTAGCTTCCTTTATAGTTTTTTGGTAAAAATAATCTACAGCTTCTATCAGCCCGCCGCCAAGAATTATCAGCTTTGGATTTATAAGATTAATAACACTTGCAAGCCCGCCTGATAAATACTCTGAAGCTTCATCAACACAACTTGTAACAAGCTCATCGCCTCTTTCTATTGATTTTCTGATCATACTTGATGTAATAGATTTTCCTTCTTCCAAATAATCCAAAATCAATGAATGACGACCTTTTTTCAAAGCGCCTTCAATTCTTTTTTCAATTGCAGAACGGGAAGCATAAGCCTCCAAGCATCCGTGAGCACCACACCCGCAAGGTCTTCCGTTTAAATCCACAATAATATGACCTAACTCGCCTGCCGTACCAGTTGCCCCACGAATTATCCTGCCGTCTTTCACAATACAAGAGCCGACCCCTGTACCGACGAAAACACAAACAAGGTCATCACAGCCTCGTCCCGCACCAAACTTGAGCTCGCCCAGAGTTGCAGCCTCTACATCATTTGCTAAATAAACAGGAAGTTTATATTCACCCTCCAACAACTCCTTGATATTAAAATCAAAACAGTCCAAATTCGGGGCACCTAAAATTATTCCGTTTTCTCTATCTATCTGCCCAGCTGCAGCAACTCCGATTGATTGAATATCAGACAAATTCACATCACTCTCTTCCAAAAGTTCATTTATGCCGCTAAGCATTTTTCTCGAAATGTTTTCGATACCTTTTTCTTTTTTATTTTTCTTTTTTACAGAATGCAAAACTTGCCCGCTCTGTCTATCGACAAGCCCTATAAGTATCTTTGTCCCGCCTAAATCAATTCCAATAGAATAATTACTCATACCCGAATTATAACACAAAATTGAAATTAGCCACAATCAGACTCTTTGAAGAATTATCAGATTAATTTATTATATTTGGCGAAGAACGATATTTTATGTTATAATAAGTTTACTAATAAGAGTTAATAGAGAGGGAAAAAATGAATAAAAATCAATCAGCGGGTATGTATATAGTTTTGGCAATAGTGGCTATGGTGTTTATATCATCAGTATTTATGTCAGGACCTGCAACAAGTACTTCTGAAATTTCATACTCTGAATTTTTAGAAAAACTTGATCAAGGCGAATTTAAAAATGTAGAAAAAGCTGACGAATACTTAATTGCAATTCCAAAAACACAGCCGCAAACTGAAAAGACAGAACCAACTCAAACTCCTGCAAGTCCTTTTGCTGTAGAGAAAAAAGCTCCACAAGTTCAGTATAAAGTTTTGACTCCAAATGATCCGAACTTAATGAGCAAACTTGAGAAAGCAAATGTAGATATTTCAGTCAAAAAACCATCTGAATCTTCACAAATGCTTGGACTTTTAGGAAGTCTTATCTTACCGTTGATGTTTTTCATCTTCATCATAATCATTGCAAAAAGCCTTCAAGCTGGCGGTTCGCAGGCAATGAGCTTTGGTAAAAGTAAAGCAAAAATGCTTCTTGACAGCAAAGTAAAAACCACATTCAAAGACGTTGCAGGTATCGATGAAGAAAAGAAAGAATTAGAAGAAATTGTAGACTTTTTGAAAAACGGAGAAAAATATCTCAAACTAGGTGCCCGTATTCCAAAAGGTGTACTTCTTGTAGGCCCTCCGGGAACAGGTAAAACCTTAATGGCAAAAGCAGTAGCCGGAGAAGCAGGGGTTCCGTTCTTCTCTATCAGCGGTTCTGATTTCGTTGAAATGTTTGTCGGTGTTGGTGCAAGCCGTGTAAGAGATTTGTTTGAACAGGCAAAAAAACATCAACCATGTATTATATTCATAGATGAAATTGATGCTGTAGGTCGTCAACGTGGCGCAGGGCTTGGTGGTGGACACGATGAAAGAGAACAAACTCTTAACCAGTTGCTTGTTGAAATGGACGGATTTGATGAGAATACGAATATTATCGTTATCGCAGCAACAAACAGACCTGACATCCTTGATAATGCGCTTTTAAGACCTGGTAGATTTGACAGACAAATATATATTAATGCTCCTGATGTTAAGGGTCGTGAAGAAATCTTAAAAGTTCACGCAAAGAACAAACAACTTGAAGATGATGTAGATTTAAAAGTTCTTGCTAAACGTACTCCTGGATTTACAGGTGCTGATTTACAAAACTTGCTTAACGAATCTGCACTTCTTGCAGCAAGAAACAATAAAACAAAAATATCAATGGAAGACATTGATAATTCAATAGACAGAGTTATCGCAGGCGTTGAGAAAAAGAGTCGAGTACTTACAGATGAAGATAAGGAACTTACTTCATACCACGAAGTTGGACACGCACTCATCGACAAGTTGCTTAAAGATGCAAATGAATTACATAAAGTATCAATCATTCCGAGAGGGATGGCTCTTGGTGTTACTTGGACAAGACCTAAAGATGAGAAAGTTCACGTAAGCAAAGCTAAATTACTTGCCAAAATCACAGTATCCCTTGGCGGAAGAGCTGCAGAAGAAATTGTTTACGGTGCAGACAACGTTAGCACCGGAGCTTCTCAAGACCTAATCAACGTAACCAACATTGCAAGAAAAATGGTTACGGCTTGGGGTATGTCTGAAAAATTAGGTAATATGTCTTACGGTAAAAATGAAGAAAATGTCTTTATGGGCAGAGACTTCGGACATCAAAGAGATTATTCAGAGCAAGTTGCTTACGAAATAGACACTGAAATCAAACAAATTGTAGATAAAAGATATGCACTTGCAAAAGAACTGTTAACTGAAAATCGTGACATGTTGGAAGCTATCTCTCGTGAACTTCTTGAAAAAGAAACTCTCGACGAAAAAGAATTTGAAGAAATAATGAATAGAGTAAGAAGTGAACGAAACGCTTAATAAAATAAGAACAATTGAATTTAATAACATTAAAATCGGGGGAGAATCATCTTTCCCGATTTTCAAACCTGTATTTATTATAGATACAAATGTAGCTAACCCACAAGAGATAGAACAAGCAAATCATTCTGAGGCTGATATCATTGGGTTAACATTCGATATAGAAACAGAAGACGAAATTTCAAAAGCTACAGCAAATCTTAAAAAGGCTCTACAAATTATAGACAAACCGATTATGCTAAAAGGAACCGGTAACAATGATATTGACAGAAGATTATTGCCTGAGTTAATGAAACAACTTACACAACCCGCAATCATAGCTTGGGCAAATGACAATACCTATAAAGATATTCTTCCAGAAGTAATTAAGGGAAATCACGTTATCGTACTTCGAAGCCCGATAGATATTAATATAACAAAAGAATTGAATATTTTATCTCAAGATGCCGGATTAGACTTAAACAAAATCTTAATCGATACAGATATTGGCGGACTCGGCTATGGTTTTGAATACGGATACAGCATTATGGAGAAAATAAAATTAGAAGGATTAAATGGCGATAAATACTTGAATATGCCAATTATCAGCTTTGCTTGTGAAGAGTCGCTAAAAACTAAAGAAACAAAGTCCGATAATTATCCGCCAAGCTGGGGCAACAGAAAAGAACGTGAAAACTTTTTTGAAATAGCATCTGCATCAGCAGTTTTAGCTGCAGGAGCAAATGTTATCGTAATGAAAAACTCTGATAATATCAAAATAATGAAAGGGCTTTGTTAATGGAATTATCAGGATTGCAAATTTTCAAATATTTACCGGGAGCAAAAAAAGCAGAACATTCCAATTGCAAAGAATGCGGATGTCCTACTTGTATGGCGTTTGCAATAAAGCTTGCAAAACACCAAATTGATATCTCATCTTGTCCGTATATATCAGAAGAACTTAGAAATTTGTATGATATTTCTTCCAAGCAGCCTCAAAAAACCGTTGAAATTAACGGGCTTAAAATTGGCGGGGAAAATGTTTTATACAGACATGAAAAAACATTCATTAACAAAACAGCAATAGCAGTTATTGTAAAATCAAAAGAAGAATTTAAACGCGCAAAAGAATTTGAGATAACAAGGGTCAATGAGCATATGAAAATAGATCTTGTCATCTTAAAATGCGAAATTGAGAAAGAGCTGATTGGCGACACAAATACAATCAGATATGAAGAGTTTGAAAAATTACCATTATTAAAAATAGAGAAAAACACATTTTCTGAAACGGCTCAAGAACTCATTAAAATAAGAGAGCGTGCAATAAAAGAAAAAGACGAAAAATATTCTTCGCCAATATATATACAATTCTCAGCAGAAAAAGATTTAAAAGTTGTATGTGCCGAAGCAAGCTTTTATATCTGTAAATATGCTAATATGCTTGTATTTGAAAAGTTTGACGAAGCATTAATCTCAACATTAATGACCCTGAGGCAAAATATTTATACAGACCCGCAAAAACCACTGCAAGTAGAATCCAAAATATATGAGTTTAACAACCCAGACGAAAACTCCTTGATATTTATGACTACAAATTTTGCACTAACATTCTTTGCGGTAGCAAACGAACTTGAGAGCCTTCCCGTTCCATCATATCTGATAGTAACACCTGCCGATGGAATGAGTGTTTTAACAGCTTGGTCTGCTGAAAAATTTACGGCGAAAATGGTCGCCAAAACGCTAAAAAAATGGGATTTTGCAAGCAAAGTTAAAAACAGAAAAATCATCATCCCAGGCCTGCTTGCTCATATGAAAAAAGAATTGGAAGACGAAATAAAAGATTTTGAAATTGTTGTAGGTACTGTTGATGCCTATGCTATAGCTGATTTCGTTAAAAATTACACAAAATAAATTCTAATGATAATATAAGTTTTTATAACAAAAGAGCTGTCTTTAAAAGACAGCTCTTTATAATATTTATCAAGAAATTAACTACTTAGCAGCAGCTCCTGACTTTTCGATAATTTCTTTTTCAATATTTGCAGGAACTTGTTCGTAATGATTAAATTCCATAGAGAATGTACCACGACCTTGAGTATTAGATCTCAAATCAGTAGCATAACCGAACATATTAGCAAGCGGAACAAGCGCTCTGATAATTACGTTACCTGTATTACCCTGAGGTTCTTGACCTTCAACACGGCCTCTTCTTCTTGAAATATCACCGATAATAGTACCTGTAAATTCATCAGGAATTTCAATTTCAACCTTCATCATAGGTTCAAGGATACAAGGTTGAGCCTTGCGGCAACCTTCTTTAATAGCCATAGAACCGGCAATCTTAAATGCCATTTCTGAAGAGTCGACTTCGTGGTAAGATCCATCATAAAGTTCGACTTTAACGTCTATCATAGGGAACCCTGCAAGGATACCACCTTCAAGAGCTTCTTCCATACCTTTTCTGGCAGGTTCAATATATTCACGAGGAATAGCACCACCGACAATCTTGTTTTCAAATACAAATCCTGCATTTTCTTCTGCCGGAGAGATTTTAACCTTAACGTGACCGTATTGACCTTTACCACCTGACTGACGAATGAATTTAGAATCCTGATCAGCTGTACCTCTGATTGTTTCACGATAAGCAACTTGAGGTTTACCGATGTTAGCTTCTACTTTGAATTCTCTAAGCATTCTGTCTACGATGATATCAAGGTGAAGTTCACCCATACCTGAAATAATAGTCTGACCTGTTTCAGTATCAGATTTAACACGGAATGAAGGATCTTCTTCAGCAAGTTTTTGAAGAGCAATACCCATCTTATCTTGGTCAGCTTTAGTCTTAGGCTCGATAGCAACGGAAATAACCGGTTCAGGGAAAGACATTCTTTCTAAGATAATAGGAGCTTTCTCATCACAAAGAGTATCACCAGTTGTAGTGTCTTTCAAACCAACAGCTGCACAGATATCACCTGCGTATACATCTTGTTCTTCAAGTCTTTGGTCAGCATACATACGAACCAATCTTGCGATACGTTCTTTCTTTCCGTTAGTAGCATTCAACACATAAGAGCCGGCAGAAATAACACCTGAATATACTCTTAAGAATGTTAAACGACCTACATAAGGGTCAGTCATAACCTTAAATGCGAGAGCTGAGAAAGGTTCACTGTCAGAAGAATGTCTTTCAGTTTTAGTACCGTCTTCTAATTCACCTTCGATAGCTTTTACATCTACAGGAGATGGCATATAATCTACAACTGCGTTAAGAAGCAATTGAACACCCTTGTTCTTGAATGCAGTACCACAGCATACAGGAACAATCTTGTTGTTACATACAGCTTTTCTCAAAGCAGCCTTTAATTCTGGAACTGTAATAGATTCAGGATCCTCAAAATATTTTTCCATCAAAGCATCATCTTCAGAAGCAATAGCTTCAACCATAGCTTCTCTGTATTCTTTAGCTTTGTCTGCCAACTCAGCAGGAATATCTTCTTCTTTAATATCAGTACCCAAATCGTTAGTATAAATTTCAGCCTTCATTGTCATCAAATCAATAAGACCATTGAATTTATCTTCAGCACCGATAGGAAGTTGGATAGGTACAGCATTTGCACCCAATCTTGTTTTAATCTGATCTACAACTCTGTAGAAATCAGCACCTGTTCTATCCATTTTGTTAACAAATACCATTCTAGGAACTTCGTATCTGTTAGCCTGTCTCCAAACTGTTTCAGATTGAGATTGAACACCGCCAACCGCACAGAAAACAGCAACAACACCATCCAATACACGAAGAGATCTTTCAACTTCGATTGTAAAGTCAACGTGTCCTGGGGTGTCGATAATATTTATTTGGTGTCCTTTCCATTCAGCAGTAACAGCAGCTGATTGAATTGTGATACCTCTTTCTCTTTCTTGTTCCATAAAGTCAGTTACAGCAGCACCATCGTGAACTTCACCGATTTTATGAGTTTTACCTGTGTAAAATAGAATTCTTTCAGTAGTAGTGGTTTTACCGGCATCGATGTGAGCGGCAATACCAATGTTTCTGATTTTTTCTAATGGAGTTTTTCTAGCCATTGTTGTTTTCCCTTTTATATAATTGTGTACTTCTGCTATTTATCATTAGCTATACCAAAATTATCCCACGAAAATAGATTTTTTCAAGAGAAATGAACATAACTTAACATTTGCTTGCACGACACCAAAACTCATGATAGACTACAGGCAAGGAACAATTAACTAGATTGGGGTAAAGTTAAAATGAAAAGTTCAACTATCAGAAGATCTAACTTATCAAAGGAGAAAATAGCGGTGTTAGAAGCTCTTTCAAAATTTAAAAACAAAAACAGTATTTCATCATCAAACAACAGTCTTAATAGCAATAGCGTTAATGTAGAACCTCAAGAAGACGGAACTCCTGAAGTTTACGTAAGACCTAATAAAGAAAAAGAACTTGATATTTTGTGGCAAAACTTCAGAATGCCTAAGGGAGAAAGATCTCCAATTGTATATTTGGGTATCGGTTTTGGAGCAGGTGTTGTGATTACATTGATTGTATCAGCACTTATCGGATTGAGCGCAAGTGATTTTCATCCAAACTTCAAGTTTAATTTAAAAATGCCTTCAATATCAATGCCGGCTGCTTCAAGCAGTTCAAAATTAAACTTCTTACCATCAAGCAATTCGAATTCAACTGATGAAGACGCAGCTTCCGCTGAGCAAAAGCCTGATGAAGAATATACAGTTCAAAGCGGAGACACAATGGAAGCTATTGTTAGAAGATTTTACGGCACATATTCAACAGAAAAAGTTAACAAAGTTATGAAAGCTAACAATATGACCGATCCGAATAAATTATCTATTGGTCAAAAATTGGTTATCCCAATGAGCGAAAGCGATACGGGAGTAATACCAACAGACGAAACTCCGTCAGAAGAATAATTCCAATATAAAACGGAACCATTAATGGTTCCGTTTTTTGTAAGAAATAAAAAACAGTCAAAATAGCAAATTAAAATATTCACGGGGTTTTGAATAAAAAATTTTTAAAATTAATGCGAGTGAAAGGAGTAATATGAAGATTTACGGTATTAATGCATCTAATCAATTTGCAAGGAACAAGTTTAGGTTTCAACAAACAAACAACAAAATGACACAACCAAATTTCGGCGGAACAGCATACAAATATGATGCACACTGTGGAGATTCCGACAGAGGGCTTGGTTCCTATTGTTACATCTACAACAACAATGGAGACATCATTGCAAAAGGCACCAGCAGCATGTATAGCGACTCAGATGAAGCTGTTGTAAAAGCCCTAAAAAACTTACATCCCGGACATAATAATACAGAGATAATACCTATCAATCCGAATAAATGTTATTATAATGGAGAAAAGGGGAGTGTCTACCTTGCAGATCCGGAAGAAGGCATCACTCAGGAAATGAGAGAAAAATATGACTATATAGCTACAGAAAAAAGACCGCCTATTCCAACTTTAGAACAACTTAACCATAAATTTCACGCAATATACGGAGATGATACAGATTATAACTCTGAGATCAAAAATATAACAGCTTATCACACAAGGTTGCTAAAAGCAGATTTAATAACAAGAAACAATCTTGAATTAAAGAATATCGAGGATGAAGAAAATCTCCAACAATCAAAGTCAAACAGAAACAAATATTATTTTGATCATCTTAGACAACCATATTCAGAAGAGATAACGAATAAACTAAACACAGAATCTTATTATGTTTATCAAAATGAACAGAACATTAATGATAACAAAGCCAAGATGGATTATTACGATGCCAGAATAAAATCTTCCAGAGAAAAGATAAAATATACAACAGAACTTGAACACATACTTGATAAAGCCGGTGGAATCCTAATTCAAAGAGATATTGCCTCAAAAAAATTGTTAGAAGACAAAAATAATTTAGAGGTAACTATTTTAAATCATATTGATACGGTACATTCAATAAAAGTAAAACAAGCTGAAAAAAGATATTATATTGAACAATTAAATTTATTAGAACAACAAAAAAACAAAATCAGCAAACAAAAATGTGCAGGCAACGAAGCCAGCTACAGAGTTTGGGATAGAACTGCAAACTTGGGTGGATATGAATTTAGAACCCAAAAAGAAGAAATCAAAGAACAAATCAAAAAAGTAAATCAAGAACTTCACAATCTTAAATTAGAAAAAATTCGCCTTGGAGAACGCATCGCCAACAGTAAACCAGTCGTAGAAGAGGATTTAAAAGCAGTTGAAGCTCTTATAGCTCAAGCAGATGGAATATATCAAGAACTTGAAGCTTACTACAAAGCCAACAATCCGTTCTAAAACATACGAATTATAAACAATTTAACAAACACTCCGATTCCAATTTCGGAGTGTTTTTGTCATCTTTCATTAAGAAAAATTAAGCTATAAATTCACTATTTGAAAGAATTTTCAAAAAAAATACAAACAAAAGTTATAAAAAGAGCATTTTTTCAATAAAAAAAAACTTTATATAAACATAACAAATTTGTAAACAGGGATATTAATTATACAGAAAGGGGAATTTATGGCAGGACTTGAAGGAGTTAAGGGATACGGACAAAGTTATTACGATTATGGTTCAGAATACGAAGGCAGAAAATTCGGAGCAAAAGTTTCAATAGGAGCAGCAATGCTTCATAATTCAAAACAAAATCACCCAGTAGCAGATTTTAATACAGGACTAACAATTCCTTTAGGCGAAAGAGCAGCATTAGAAGCAGATGCAAACGCACAAATCGGAAAAGAAGTTAAAGGTGGCGGCGGTGAAGCAAGATTTGTTTTTGACGCAAACCCAAGATTATCATTAAAAGCCGGTGCAGGCATTCATTATAACAATTTTGACCAAAAAGTAGTTGGCCTGGAACAATACGATTTCAGCTATGGTAATGCATCATCAGATGATGGCAAATTATACCATAAGAATGAATACACCTTCAGTGGTCAAGGAGTAAAAACTCACAAATCAAGAGATGTTGAAAGAACCGTATACGGTACAGCAGGAGCTGATTATAAAGTATCGGATAAATTTACATTATCAGGCGGAGTTGCTCTTGGTCAAAAACGCTATGAAGGAGAACAGATCACAAATGTAGAAAACGGTAAATACACTTATGTTGTAAAAGAAGGACAGGAAGTTCATTATGATGACATTGGAGTTACAGTACAACAACCGGCTCAAACAGCAATAACAGAAAAAACTGTTATTGAAACAACTCAAGTATCTCAACCTGCATTTGTCGGTAATGTAAGACTCGGCGCATCTTATGATATCAACAAAAACCTACAAGCAGGCATCGTTGGAAGCATTCCTCTAAACAACAAGTCTGATGGTTTTGTAGGAGCAAGATTGACAGTCAAGTTTTAAACTAAATCACATTTTATAAAAAATCCGGTTTTAATCAAAACCGGATTTTTTATTATCACAAATTTATTTAACCTTTTGGAAAAGCATAACATACTCGTGCTTAAAGATATAAAATCCACCGGCAAGAGCCCTGTATCTCCATAGGTTTGCAGTTTTACCCTTGGCACGCTCATTACCTTGCATATCTTTTACAATTATAGATTTGGTAATAAAACCTACATTATTCATTCTTCTCATACATTCAAAACCCAAAGGAATCAGCTGAGAATTTGCATATTTATCGCCAATGATAAGTGCCGCAAAGCGTCCTTTTTCCAATAAATCATATCCGTTTTGTGCAACACGTTCAAACAAATCATAAAATTCCTCAGTAGTTGCACAATTCGATAAATCCTCTTTTTTGTCGGAAAACTTAATTATATCATCATAAGGCGGATGTAAGATTAGTAATTGAGCCTTTTCTTCACCCATAATATCAAGTCTTGCTTTAATTTTTTCTTTTGCAAGCTCTGTCGTACTATCCGCACAAATTATATTCACATCAGTAACAAGCTGTTTCGGCGTAAACTTTTCGGAAACGCTTTCTGCAAGATCCTCTTTAAGCTCAACCCCAATACAGCGTCTGTTCATATTGATTGCTTCAATACCAGAAGTACCTGAACCAAAGAACAAATCTAGAACGATATCATTTTTTTTGGTAAATCTTTCATATAACTGCTGGGCAATTTGAGGAATATAATTTCCGTGATATTCGTTAGAATGCCCACCCTCCTTAAGACGAGTAGGAAATTCCCAAAGCGTATCAGTTTTAATATGATCGTACTTTTTCCACTCATTAAGATTTATATCACTGTATTTTGTAGTTTTCACAGGTTTTACGACCTGCAAATCTGCCTTTTTAATAGGTTTTAGCTTGGTGTTAGCTTTTAATCTTGCCACGTTATCCCTCTTTCCCCTGTTAATAGTCTTTCACGATATCATTTTATAGAAATGTTGCAAAATTGTAATCAAACATTTAGATGAATTTGTATTTGATGTAAATTAAAGAAAAGACAGGGGAGTAAAATGGCGAGGATAAAACAACTATCAAAGCAGTTAATAAACCAAATTGCAGCAGGGGAAGTAATTGAAAGACCGGCTTCCGTAGTCAAGGAACTTGTGGAAAATTCCGTAGACGCAAGAGCAACTAAAATCAGTATCGAAATTACAAACGAATGCAGAAACATAAGAGTTGCCGATAACGGCTCAGGAATCCATCCTGATGATATTTTACTGGCATTTTCAAAACACGCAACCAGCAAAATTTCTACAGATGAAGATTTATATGCAATTGATACCTTAGGATTTAGAGGAGAAGCCTTATCCTCAATTATTTCAATATCGAAATTGAGTTGCACAACAAGAACAAAGGAATTTGAAAACGGAACAAAAGTTACCTGTGAAAATTCCGAAGTTAATAAAGTTCAAACAGGCTGTGCAGTTGGAACCATAATGGATGTAAAAGATTTATTTTATAATATCCCTGCAAGACTAAAATTCCTCCGCAATCCTAATACTGAATTTTCTTATATTCAGGAAATAGTTCAATCGATAGCCATTATTCACCCGACGATAGCTTTTGAGCTGAAAAAAAATGGGAAAACCGTTCTTAAAACAACAGCTCAACAAGATTTGAAAAGAAATCTTAAAGAGATTTTTTCCGCATCTGTAACAGACAATTTAAAAGAAGTTCTAAAAACAGATGAGCTTGCCGGACTGAAAATTTCAGGCTACGTAAGCATCCCTAGCTTTACAAGATCCAGCAAAAAGGATTATCACATCTACATAAATTCAAGAACAGTAAAATGCCCGATCTTTATGAAAGCCATTGATACAGCATATAAAAATCTTATAGCAAACGGTAAGTATCCGTTTGTAGTACTTAATCTTGAAATTCCGCCGACAGATGTCGATGTAAACGTTCACCCGACTAAAAAAGAAGTCAGATATAAAAATACAAACCAAATATTTAACTTTGTTATTGCAGGTATTTTAGGCGGACTTTCTAACTATAAAGAAACTCAAAAACCAACCACGAATTATTCTTCTGAAAACAATTCTACACCTCAGGATAATCCTAATGTTGTAGAATTTCATCCAAAAGAAAAAACGCTTGATGTGTTTTACAACAAGGCAAATGATGAAATTGCAATAAGAGAAGATCTTCCAATCTATACCCCGACAAACACTTATAATAAACCTAAAGAAACAGAACAACAGAAATTTCTTGTACCTGAAGAAACTTCCCCTGAGCCTGAAGATATAATTATCGGGCAATACAAAAATACTTACATTCTGATAGAATTAGAAGACGGACTTGAAATTGTAGACCAGCATATCGCTGAAGAACGCTATATATACGAAAAACTTCAAAATGAAAAACAGATAGCATCACAATTACTCTTTATATCAGATGTCCTAACAGTATCAGCAACCGAATGCCAACTCATCAAAGACAACATCGACAAATTTGAAAAGTTCGGTTTTGGAATTGAATTTATATCGGATACGGAACTTACATTCAGAAGGGTTCCAATGTTGCTTACAAAAGTCCCACCCAAAGAAATTCTAACGGACATCCTTGAAAATATTGAAGGCAACAGCATAGATATAGAAGAACATATTCTTAAGACAACAGCTTGCAAAGCCTCTGTCAAAGCTGGTCAGAAACTCTCTATGTGGCAAATGCAAGAGATTATAAAAAAATGGAGAACAACAAAACTCCCATACACCTGCCCTCACGGACGACCAATAAGTAAAGTTATTCCGCATAAAGAACTGGCAAGCTGGTTCCAAAGAAATGCCTAAATTCCTGTTTTTTCATCAAGCTTAAAGTAATCAACTAATGCAAGAATAGATGACAACTCATTGAAAAATCTTGTCATCTGCTTCGGATTATTCAAATTTCGGAACAGACTGCCTATCTCAAACAAATTACGGTTTGTAGAGATTGCAAACATCAAATTTTCTCCATAAAAAGAACACTTAGCTTTTTTAGATCCAAATGCTGTTTGCAGATTTTTAAATCTCTGCATAAACGCAGGAGTAATTAAATACCTGCCTTCAACCTGATTTGAAGAATACGCTCTATATTTTTTTGAAAATTCCGGATCCTCAAGCTTTATCTCTTCCAAAACCTCTTGGTTATCACCTGATATAAGAGATGATATAAAATAAACAATCCCAACTACCAAAAGGGTTATAACAACAGCATAAATTATATTAGAAATAGTAATAACCCCACCGGACGGAATCAAACAAACACCACAAGATATTAAACTAAGAATACCCAGCGTATGTTTGTTTCTCACATTATTATCGCCCTTTGTCGCAATAATCGTGGTATTTCTGATATCCTTATTTGATAAAAATTTTATTACAACGCCCTTAAACACAGAAACCGTCCGTTTATTTTTTCCTGACCCGGACTCATAGTACATATATGTTTCATCAATTTTAAATTTTACTCCATTATAAACACCACTAAATGAATCGTAATTACAACGCCTGTTATAAATAGAAAACAGTTGACTTTGTCTTAGTTGGGAATCAGAATTTAATGCAGTATCCTCATACCAAGACAAATCACCAAACGCTGACAAAACCTTACGCATACAAGCGTGCTTCAACTTTGAGGCAAATTCACCACTATAATGTATCGGCAGCCAAATCAGAGCAACAAAAACTAATACTGCAAAAAATGGGCCCAGTACCTTAAAAAATTCGACTATAAATATATCTGAAGTCGTACTTGAGCAAATCGACTTTACCGAAAATATAAAAAATGAAAGACATATAAGCTCAAAAAAGCATAACTCCATCAATTTAACTCTGCGCTCTTTTTCAAAACGTTCGAATGTTGGAACAATACTATTATGATATATTGAATAGAATTTGCTCCTATATTCTGACATATTTTTATTTGACTTAGCAACTTGTAAATCCATTTAACCCAACCTTTCAAATACTAAGTCTATCATAATTTAAAAATTTTTGATAATACATTTAAAGTAAATTTTATAAAAAAAGACGACCCACAAAGGAGTCGCCTTTTTAATTAAATATATAATGAACAAACTATTCGTCTTTATGACTAATACCATTGTCATCAATAGTCAAATCAGGAGCGCCGAACATTCCTTCAATTTCTTCCAAAATTGCGGAAGGTTTTCTAGCTTGATTTCTTTGTGCGACAGCACGTTTTCTAGCTTCACGTTCCTTTTCTTCATTAGCATTTGAAAGGTGATGGAAACCTGTACCGGCAGGAATCAAACGACCGATAATAACGTTTTCCTTCAAGCCTCTCAACATATCCTTCTTACCTTCAACAGCAGCTTCAGTCAAGATTCTTGTTGTTTCTTGGAATGATGCAGCTGAAATGAAGCTTTCAGTATTTAATGAAGCTTTTGTAATACCTAACAACATATATTCGCAAGTTGCAGGTTTGCCGCCATTACTTTCTACTTCCGCATTTTCTTTCTCGAATGTTTGAATTTCGATAAGTTCACCAGGAAGTAACTTAGTATCACCGGCATCAACAACTTTGACTTTCTTAGTCATCTGACGAACAATAATTTCAACGTGTTTATCAGCAATTTCAACACCTTGTGAACGATAAACTCTTTGAACTTCGTCTACCAAGTATTGCTGAGCTGCTTCAGGACCACAAAGTCTGATAACATCATGAGGATTTAAAGGTCCTGATGTCAAAGGTTGACCTTTTTTGATTTTCTGTTTGTCATGAACAACGATATTTGCATCAATTGCATACTTGATTTCAGTTCTGCCATTTTCTGTTACTAAATACAATCTTGGCAAATCTTCATCGGTTTCAATTTCAGCAACACCGTCTTCTTCAGCAAGGATTGCACAATCCTTAGGTTTACGTCCTTCAAGAAGTTCTTCAACCCTTGGCAAACCTTGTACGATATCACCGGTTTTTTGTCTTTCGAATACCAATGTCGCAATCATATCACCACGTAGAACAAGTGCTCCGGCATCAACAATTAACATTGTACCTGGGCTTATCAAATATGGTCTGCCGTGTCTGATAGTAAGATCACCTTTATTTACTGATATTACTTGACCTGAAACAGGAGCCTTATCCCCGCCTTCTGTCAACAACTGATCAACTTTAACAAAACTACCCTTCTTAACCAAAGCCTTGCCTGTACATTTTACTGTTGTTTCATACAAGTCACTGGTTAACAACAATCTTCTTGTTTCTTCTTCAGTATTCTTAACAGAAGCAACTCCATCATTTATCGCCAAAACTTGAGTCTTAGCAACAGGAGTCTTAGGGTCTATTACCTGACCGTCTTTTACAAGTAATTCTGTTTGCAAAGATGAAAGAAGTTTAGAATTTCCTTCTTGTTCACGACGTACAATCAAGTTTTCTAATACAACAATTCTTAAGTTATTGTTACTATCCAACTCAACCATACCTTTTAGATGTGACAAGTATCCTTGCATTTGAAGAACTAAGCTTGTTCTTGTGATAGTAGAACCGTCAAGATTTCTAACTCTTGCTCCATCCTTGTATTGAAGTTGTGTTACAGGAACAATGTCAATCAATCCATCTGTTGTATTAAATTTGATTGATACATCTTTCTGATCCACATTCAATACCTGAACAGGTCTTACCAAGATTTGAATAGGTTGATTTGAAATATTATCCTCATCTAATGACAAGTTTGTATCAAGTTCTTCATCCAAATCATCTATATCCAAATCATCCATTGATGAATCCATTATTGTTACAATAGATGTTTCCTTAACTTTTATTCCGTCTGCAATTACAGTACCTGCTTTTACAACTTCACCTTCGTCAACCTTCAATGCGCCAACATTTGGAAGTGTATGAACTTCACCAGGTCTTACTGTAATTTCGTGAATAATATCGTTATATTCTTTGAATTCTACGATACCATCCAAGTGGCAATATACATCTTTTACAACTTCAGTTCCGGCTGTAACAAATGTTCCGTTATCAACCATCTTTAATGAACTGTCTTTTGAAATCTGATGTATTTCTTCAGGAATAAATACTACTGAACCAGGTTTTGTAATAATTTGATTTTCATCAACTTCTACATCAATATATCTGATTTCACCTGAAGATGAAACTGCACAATCATCATCGATTAATTCGGCAATAATCATACCGTTTTCTACAGGAGTATCTACAGGAGCTTTTACGATATATTTTTCACCTGTCTTCTTAACTGTCCATAATTGTTCTTTCTTTGTCTGTTCAAATGTTGCATTTTCAGGAGACAATGAAGCAATTACAATAGTAATTTCTTTACCTTGTACAATCTTCTTAATTGTCTTGCCTTCAAACTTAACATCTTCAACAACAAGATCTTCACCAAAACGAACTTCACCACCGTGTTCACAAATAGTCAATGTTTCAGCTAATTTTTCACCAGCCTTAACCTTCTGTTCGTCTTTAACAAGAACTTTTGAACCACCAGGCAAGTTGTATACATCACCACCAAGAACCCAAATAACACCTTGTTTATTTGTTGTTCTTGAGATGTTACCTTGTCTGTCTTTCTTTTCGTCTGCAACAAAGTCTTCAAATAATACTTCACCTGACAAATCAGTTGTAATATCTTTTGTTGCTTTTTCTGTCAAACGAGAACCATCACCTTGTGATACAGGTTCATAAGTTGCGAGTTTGAAACCTTTTTCTACTTTCATTCCGTTTGTGAAGAAGATTGTAGAACCTGCAGGAATGTGATATTTTTCAGTTCTCTTAGCACCCTTAACTTCGATGTCTGTTTCGTAATTTGAAACTTTTACAACATCACCGTGACGAGTTCTCAATTCTCTGGTTTTAACGTTAGAGATAACTTCACCGGCAATATTGGCTTCAATAGACTTCGTAGCACCTGAACCTTTGAATACACCACCTGTGTGGAATGTTCTCATTGTCAACTGCGTACCAGGTTCACCGATTGACTGAGCTGCGATAATACCGATTGCTTCACCGATATCAACAAGCTTTTGAGTTGTCATTGCCCAACCATAACATTTTTGACAAATACCATACTCAAGACCGCAAGTTAAACCTGAACGAACTTTCAATTCTTGTAAGTTCAAGTGTGAAATCTTCTTGATATCGTTTCTATCAAGTGTCTTGCCACTTTCAACAAGAACTTTACCGTCATTATCAACAATATCTTGAGCAATTGTTCTTCCTAACAATCTGTCGATTAAAGGAACAATAACAGTATCTCCATCACAAATTGGTTTCATATTGATAGATTTAGTTGTGTGACAATCATCAGCTCTGATGATAACGTCTTGCGCAACGTCAACCAAACGTCTGGTCAAATAACCTGAGTCAGCTGTTTTTAACGCAGTATCTACAAGCCCTTTTCTTGCACCATATGATGAAATGATGTATTCTGTAACGGATAAGCCTTCTTTAAAGTTTGCCTTAATCGGTAAGTCGATGATCTGACCTTGCGCATCTGCCATCAAACCACGCATACCAACCAACTGAGATACCTGTGATAAGTTACCTCTCGCTCCGGAGAACGCCATCATATATACAGGATTTAATCTATCAAAGTTATCAACAACACTTGAAGTCAATTTTGCAGTAGTCTCAGACCAAGTATCAATAACCTTTGTGTATCTTTCAACTTCTGTAATCTCACCTTTTAAGTATCTGTTGGTAGATTTTTCAATTTCCTTTTCTGCTTCCTGCAAAAGTTCTTTCTTAACAGCCGGAACCTGCAAATCTGCAATTGAAATCGTTGTACCTGACTTTGTTGCATATTTGTAACCGAGGTTTTTCAAGCTGTTAGCTAACTCTGCAGTTGTTGCACCGCCAAACTCCAAATACATCTGTGATAAAAATTGGTTTAAAGCCTTTTTATCCATCTGTTTATTTATGAAGTCTAAGTGCTTCTTTGAATTAGTATAAGTTGTTTCCATTCTATATTTCCTCAATTTAATTAATTTACTTTTTGTTGAGTATCTATTTTATAAGGTAATCGCTTTTCTTACTGTTTCGTTGAATATAATTCTACCAACAGTAGTTTCTATTCTGTCACCTTTTTCGTCTCTTACCACGATCTTATCGTGTAACTCAATTACGCCAACTTCAAGAGCTGAAATTGCATCCTGGAAGTTGTAGAAATATCCTTTAACTTCCATTTCAGGATTTTTCATAATTGTCAGGTAATACATACCCAAGACCATATCCTGTGATGGCGTAATAATAGGTTTACCGGTTGCAGGAGCCAAAATGTTGTTTGTTGCCAACATCAACATTCTTGCTTCCGTTTGAGCCTCGATTGATAACGGTACGTGAACAGCCATCTGGTCACCATCGAAGTCGGCGTTGAACGCTGTACATACCAATGGGTGAAGCTGTATTGCACGACCTTCTACCAATTTAGGTTCAAATGCCTGAATACCTAATCTGTGAAGAGTTGGAGCACGGTTCAATAATACAGGGTGTCCGTCAATTACCTCTTCCAAGATATCCCAAACTATCGCTTCAGAACGCTCTATCTTCTTCTTTGCAGATTTGATGTTTTGAACGTATCCTCTTTCAATTAATTTGTTTACAACAAATGGTTTAAACAATTCAATTGCCATTTCTTTCGGCAAACCGCATTGGTTCAAACTCAATTGCGGACCTACTACGATAACTGAACGACCTGAGTAGTCAACACGTTTACCAAGTAAGTTCTGTCTGAAACGACCTTGTTTACCTTCAATAATATTTGATAATGATTTTAACGCTCTGTTATTCGGACCAACAACTGTTCTGCCACGACGACCGTTATCAATTAAGGCATCTACTGCTTCTTGTAACATACGTTTTTCGTTTCTTACAATAATTTCAGGTGCTCCCATTTCTAACAATCTTTGCAAACGGTTGTTTCTGTTAATAACACGTCTGTACAAATCATTCAAATCTGATGTAGCAAACCTGCCGCCATCCAACTGTACCATTGGTCTCAAATCCGGAGGTGTTACAGGAAGTACATCCATTATCATCCATGTAGGATCTGTTTCTGAAGAAATTAAAGAATCTAACAATCTTAATCTCTTGATTAATTTAGATTTTCTTTGAACAGATGTAACGTTTCCGTTCAACTCTGCTCTCATTTCTTCTGCCATTTTCTTTATATCTAATTCAGATAGCAATTCTTTAATAGCTTCTGCACCAATACCAACTTTTAATTCGCTGTCTTCGTGCTCTGCCATATAATCTTCATATTCTTCTTCACTTAATAATTGAAGCTTTTTAAATTCGCTATCTGCAGGATCCAAAACTACGTAATTGTTAAAGTAAATTACTTGTTCCAAATCTTTTAATGTCATATCAAGCAACAATCCCAAGTATGAAGGAATACCCTTCAAGAACCAAATGTGAGATACAGGAGCCGCCAATTTAATGTGGCCCATTCTCTGTCTTCTTACTTTAGAATCTGTTACTTCTACACCGCATCGTTCACAAATAATACCTTTGTGACGTACTCTTTTATATTTACCGCAATAACATTCCCAGTCCTTCGATGGTCCGAAAATTCTTTCGCAGAACAAACCATCTCTTTCAGGTTTTAATGTACGGTAGTTGATTGTTTCCGGTTTAGTAACCTCACCGTAGGACCATTTCAAAATCCTTTCCGGTGACGCTATACTAATTCGTATATAGTCAAAATAATCAATACTTGTTGACATTTATAATTTCTCCTTTTATTTGCAGGGGAAGTTAATCCCCTGCTTAATTAATAGCTTATTATAGGTCTCCGAATGTAGTCGGTGTTTCAAAGAAGTTGATATTTAACAACTCTGAATCAATATCTGAAAGTGTTCTCTTTGGAGCTGACTTTCTCAAATCATCCATATCTGTCATTAAATCTACTTCTGCACCGTCTTTCTTCGCTACCGTAATATCCAAACCTATACTTTGTAATTCACGGACTAATACCTTGAATGACTCAGGAATACCAGGTCTTGGAATATTATCACCTTTAACGATTGCTTCGTAAGCTCTGTTTCTACCGTTTACATCATCTGACTTGATTGTCAGCATTTCTTGCAATGTATAAGCAGCACCGTAAGCTTCCAAAGCCCAAACTTCCATTTCACCGAATCTCTGTCCGCCGAATTGAGCTTTACCGCCTAAAGGTTGTTGAGTTACTAATGAGTAAGGTCCTGTTGATCTTGCGTGAATCTTATCATCTACAAGGTGAACAAGTTTCAAGATGTATGAAAGACCTACGGCTACAGGTCTGTCAAATGGTTCACCTGTTCTACCGTCAATCAATGTTACCTTACCGTCTTCATTTACCCAGTCACATCCGGATTCTTTAATACCTTTTAAAAGCTCAGCTTTTGTAGCTTTTTCAGAAGTATTGTCACCGTATCTTTCATCAAAAGATGGTGCCTCATAATGGTTACCTGTCAAGTATGCTGCCAAACCTAACAATAATTCATAAGTTTGACCTACGTTCATACGTGAAGGAACACCCAGAGGGTTCAATACGATATCTATAGGAGTACCGTTTGGCAAGAATGGCATATCTTCTCTTGGAAGTATTCTTGATACGATACCTTTGTTACCGTGACGTCCTGAAAGTTTATCACCGACTGAAACCTTACGTTTCTGTGCAATGTAAACTCTGATTACTGTGTTTGCACCAGGTGGTAATTCATCACCTTTTTCTCTGTCGAATACCTTAACATCGAGAACTCTACCGCCTTCTCCGTGAGGTACTCTCAATGAGTTATCTTTAACATCTCTTGCTTTTTCAGCAAAGATTGCTCTCAATAATTTTTCTTCAGGTGGATGTTCTGATTCACCCTTAGGTGTAACTTTACCTACCAATATATCGTCTGCGTATACTCTAGCACCTATACGAACAATACCGCGTTCATCCAAATGTCTCAATGCGTCTTCGGATACGTTTGGAATTTCACGAGTAATTTCTTCAGGTCCGAGTTTTGTTTGACGTGCGTCTATTTCTAATTTTTCGATGTGGATTGATGTAAAGATATCATCATGTACACATCTTTCTGAAATCAAAATCGCATCTTCGAAGTTGTAACCTTCCCAAGGCATATACGCTACTAAAACGTTTTTACCTAATGAAAGTTCACCACAGTTAGTTGAAGCACCATCGGCGATTACATCACCAACCTTAACTTCATCACCCTGCCTTACGATAGGCTTTTGGTTGATACAAGTATCTTGGTTACTTCTTAAATATTTTACTAACGGATATATATGCGGTTTGTTTTGTTTGTCTCTGATTACGATTTCTTCACCAACTACACGTTCAACAACACCGTCAACATCTGATACTACTACCATGCCGGAATCTTTTGCTGCACGTGCTTCCATACCGGTACCAACTACAGGTCTGTCTGTAATTAGAAGAGGTACTGATTGACGTTGCATGTTTGATCCCATCAATGCACGGTTAGCATCATCGTGTTCGATGAACGGTATCAATGATGTCGCAACAGAAATGATTTGAATAGGAGATACACCGACAAAGTCAACCTTATCTGCATCGCCCATTGTAAATTCTGATCTGTAACGAACCGGAACATAATCAGCTTTGATTGTATTATCAGGATTTAATTGAATATCTGCAGGAGCACAACGATAATTTTCATCCTCGTCTGCTGTCATATAAACAACTTCATCCGTAACTTTTCTGTCTTTTACAACAAAGAACGGAGATTCAATAAATCCGTAATCATTAACTTTCGCGTGTGTTGCCAATGAACCGATCAAACCTGCGTTAGGACCTTCCGGAGTTTCTATCGGACAAATACGTCCGTAGTGTGAAGGGTGAATATCACGAACAGCAAATCCTGCTCTTTCTCTCATCAAACCTCCAGGTCCAAGAGCTGATATACGTCTTTTGTGTGTCAACTCTGCAAGAGGGTTAATTTGGTCCATAAATTGTGACAACTGAGAACTTCCAAAGAATTCTTTTAATGATGCAACCAATGGTTTTGTATTTAACAAATTCAATGGTGTCAATGTTTCAGAATCTTGAAGTGTCATTCTTTCTTTAACAATTCTTTCAATTCTTGACAAACCTACTCTGAATTGGTTCTGTAGCAATTCACCTACTGAACGAATTCTTCTGTTTCCTAAGTGGTCAATATCATCAACAGTTCCTTCATCATAAGTCAAATTGATTAAGTATTCTATTGATGCAACGATATCTTGAACTGTCAAAGTTCTTTGATTCTTCGGAATATTCAAATTCAATTTTTTATTTAATTTATAACGACCTACACGACCGATATCATATTTCTTTTCATCAAAGAAACGTGCTTCCAAAATTTGGCGGCCGCCTTGTGGAGATGCAGGATCTCCAGGTCTCAATTTCTTATATACTTCAACCAAAGCATCATCTGTTGTTTCAGCTGTATCTTTGTCCAATGTTTTCTTCAAGAAATCAAAGTGCGTAAATATTGATTCCATTTCAGAAACTGTGATACCCATAGCTTTCAACAAAGTTGTTGCTAAGATTTTTCTGTTCTTATCGATCTTAACGTATATTAAATCGTTAGAGTCTGTTTCAATTTTCAACCAAGCTCCACGGTTAGGAATCATGGTTGCATTGTATAAACGTTTTCCTGCAGGTGAAATTTCACGTTTAAAATATACACCAGGAGAACGTACAATCTGAGATACGATTACACGCTCAGCACCGTTTACAATGAAAGTACCTTTATCTGTCATTGTAGGAATATCACCAATGTATACTTCCTGTTCTTTAATTTCACCGCTGTCACGGTTTACTAATCTAATCATTACACGCAATTGTTTTGCATAAGTTGCGTCATGAATTCTTGCTTCTTCAACAGTGTATTTTGCATTGTCGAAAGTGTAATTCGGCAAGAAGTGTAATTCCAACCTTCCTGTATAATCCTTGATTGGTGAAAATGAAAGTAATTCTTCTTTCAAACCTTCTTTCAAGAACCACTCAAAAGATTTTTTTTGCACCTCAATAAGGTCCGGTAAATCATCCAAACGAGTATGTGGTATACCCATAGGAGTTACTCTGTTAGCTATTTTTGTCTTAGACATTAAATCACCTCGTTAAATAAATGGTGTACGTACTATAATAAAAATGGTTTTCTAAATTCTAACTTAAGGCTGTTAACCTTTTATCTCTTAAAACTGAATTCCAATGAAAACTTTTGGTATTAAACGGTTTCAGGGTGATAAACTTTTTTACTTATTTCGGAGCTTCCAAATATGGGCACACTTACTCCTACTTTAATTTTGCATGTTCTTAAATCATATTCTCAACAAAAATCGTAGTCAAGAAATTTTCTCATATAATAATATGAAATATTAATTTTTCTTTACAATCTAACTTTATAAATTTTTACAATTAATGAAAACTTTTGCAACACAAGGTTTTACAGGTTGTAACATAACAAGATTATAAAGTTCCGAATATTTGTGCTACAATCTTAGAAAAGGAGTAGTATGAAAAAGCTTTTTTTAATAATAGCAATAGTTTTGCTTAATTTCTCAGGTCTTGCCATTGCGAATGAAACTGAACCGCTCAAAGCAGGTGTTGAATTCAATTGGGTAAACATGCTTCAATTCCAAAGAGATGAAGCTATCGAGCATTACAAACAAGAAATTTTTGCAAATGATGATGTCAAATCAATTAAGAAAAAAGAATTCAGAAATACATACAAAGATTTCTTAAAAGATACCGAACAAAAGAAGCACTACAGAATAATTTCCTATGGTGCAACAGAAACAAAAGAAGCAAATTTATGCGGATTTTTTATTAACGATGATATTTTATACAGTTATGCCATTCAGTACAAAAATAACCCTAAATTTGTTTATTACTACTCGGCATTTGGCAAATTAATTTATGTAGATATATCATCCGACCAATACCCTAATTTTCCTTATTACTCAAGACAATACAGAGCAAACGGGAAATTATCCGGAGCGATATATTTTGTGTCAAAAGACTTGCAATATGTATATGAACCTGACGGCAAATTTAAAGGGGTTTGGTACAAAGACAAGATGTTTGACAGAAATGCAAAACAAATTTTGACCAGAAACAATTGGTAATATACAATAATCTAAGTCTACAGAAGAGAAAACCATAAGAGAGGAAAAAATGACAAGAAAACCGAATTTAGCAATACTTGGCGCAACAGGAGTTGTAGGAAGAGAAATCATCAAGATTATTGATGAATTAAATGTAGAATTTAACGATATTAAATTTTTATCCAGTGCCAAAAGTGCCGGAACGAAAATTGATTTTCGAGGCAAAAGCTACACGGTTGAAGAAGCCAAACCTGAAAGTTTTGATGGCGTAAACATTGTCCTTGCTTCAGCAGGAGCCTCTACATCAAAAATGTTTGCACCGGAAATTGTTAAAAGAGGCGGAGTTTTAATCGACAATTCAAGTGCTTTCAGAATGGACAAAGATGTTCCTCTGGTTATAGCTTACGTAAACGATGAAGATTTGAGAAAACACAAAGGCATAATCGCTAATCCTAACTGCTCAACATCACAGCTTATGCTTGTTTTGAAACCATTAAAAGATATCAACCCGATAAAAAGGCTTATTGTATCAACTTACCAAGCGGTATCAGGAGCAGGGCTTGCTGCAATTACAGAGCTTACCGAAGATACAAAAGCTCGACTTGAAGGAAAAGATTTTGACAATAAAGCGTTTAAAAAACCTATTTCATTTAACGTAATTCCGCAAATAGATGTTTTTACAGAAAACGGCTATACAAAAGAAGAAATGAAAGTTGTAAACGAAACAAAAAAAATACTCCATCTTCCGCAAGATTTGCCAATTTCATGTACGGCAGCAAGAGTCCCTGTATACAATGGGCATTCTGAAGCTGTAGATATTGAATTTGAAAATAAAATCTCACCGGAAGAAGTAAGAGAAATTTTAAAGAAAGCTTTTGGAGTAACAGTAATAGATGACCCGAGCAATTTTGAATACCCTACGACTAGAGATGCATCAGGCGTTAACCCTGTATTTGTCGGACGTATTCGAAAAGATCTTGCGTTTGAGAACGGGATTTCTCTATGGTGCGTAGCCGATAACTTAAGAATCGGAGCAGCTCTTAATACAGTAAGAATTTGTCAAAAAGTTATTGAAATGGGCTTGTACTAACAGAGTAAAATATTGCCCATTACAAAACTTTACAACTTTAAAGATCCAAGCAATTTTCGACATTCATTAACTTTATGAATGTACTATGAAAAAAATTGGATACTTTGGATCACCTATAAATATAAGATACATTAAAGCGAAAGACATAAAAGGAAAGATTCCGACAAGATATGATGATATCGAATCGGATATTAGGCTTGCAAAAGAAGCAGACTACTTCAAACAAGAAACCTTAAATAATACCAAGGAAATTAAAACCTACAATCTTGGACAGAAATTGGCCAAAGATTTTGAGCAGCTTAAAATTTTATGTCATATTTCTTAATTTTGCTTCCGAAATAGCAATTATTACCCCAAAAATTTTTTTATAAATATAAGAGAATAATTGGGGGGATTAATTATGGAAGAAAAAAAATTAGAAGTTGTTATCAAACATTCCGAAAAAAGTATTAGCATCTTGGACTGGCTATTTTCAAAAAATCCGAAATGCATTTCATTGGAAGTACCAAGAATGTCACTTGATTTTTTAAATGATACAATCCAAGCAGCTTAAAAAAGATATATACCCCGCCACTAATAATGGCGGGGTTCGATTTTATATGTTGATAACAAATTAGTTTTTCTGGTAAAATAATCACTGGAAAACTTAAGGAAAACTAAAATGGGACAAATTATAAAAAGAGAGAACTTAACCAAACTTACGGAACAACTAAGAAAAGAGGGCAAAACTATTGTAGTCACAAACGGCTGCTTTGATATTTTGCATGTCGGACACGTAAGATATCTGCAAAAAACCAAAAGCTTTGCAGACGTACTAATAGTACTGATGAATTCGGACAAATCCGTAAAATCCATAAAAGGGGAAGGACGTCCTATAAACAACGAAAACGACCGCGCTGAGATACTTTGCGCACTATCATGCGTAGATTATGTTGTGATGTTTGATGAAGACAGTCCGAGAAATCTGCTTGATGAAATAAAGCCTGATGTTTACACAAAAGGAGCTGATTATACAATGGAAACTTTACCAGAAGCCGATATAGTCAGAAAAAACAATACCAGAGTAGAATTTATCACATTTGTAGACGGCAAATCCACTACAAACATTATAAATAAAATGAAATCAAATTAAATTTAACTAAAATATTTATAACAACTATACTCTAATATATTACTTTTTGTTAAAACCTGACGACAAAAACACTTGTTTCTGGTAAAATAGAGTCAAGAGAAGAGGATGGAAAATAAGGAGTATAGTATGAGATCTTTTACTGTAGAAGAAATTACACAAATCGTAGGTGGAATGCTTACTAAAGCACAGGATGCAAAGATTGAAAGAATAGCACCACCTGTACTAGCGGATGAAAATACACTCGCACTTGCTTTTGGAGAAGAAGAGATCGCTAATTTGGCTAACTCAAAAGCAAAAGCAGCCTTGGTACCATTGGGAGTTCAACTTGACGGATTTACAACAATTGAAGTTGAAAGACCAAGACTTGCTATGATGAAATTATTGAATTTATTTTACGTAGCACCTAGAGTAAATGAAGGTGTACATCCGACAGCTGTAGTTGACCCGACGGCAAAACTGGGCGAAAACGTTCAAATCGGGCCTAACGTAGTAATTTCACACGACGCAGTTATTGGGGATAATACAAAGATTATGGCTAACACCTACATTGGCGGAGGAGCTCAAATAGGTAAAAATTGTTTCTTCCACCCTGGTGTAAACATTGGAGACAGAGTTCAGGTAGGAAATGATGTAATATTACATCACGGAGTATCACTTGGAGCAGACGGCTTCAGCTTTGTTACCGAAAATCCTGATAACATTGAACAAGCAAGAAAAGAAGGCTCTATAAAAGATGAAACTTCAAAACACGTTATCTTCAAAATTCCTTCAATCGGTTCAGTTGTTATCGGAAACAATGTTGAAATCGGAGCCAATACAGCTATTGATAGAGGAACTATTGAAAATACTACAGTCGGCGACAACACAAAAATTGATGACCTTGTAATGATAGGTCACAACTGCAAAATCGGTAAAGGCTGTTTGATTGTATCACAAGTAGGTATTGCAGGAAGCTGCGTTATCGGAGACAGAGTTGTAATAGCAGGACAAGCAGGTTTGGCTGATCACATTGAAATCGGATCAGATACAATCATTACTGCAAAAGCAGGAGTTACAAAATCATTCCCTGAAAAATCAATTATCGTAGGTATTCCTGCTGTTCCTAGAAAAGAATTCATTAAGCAGCTTAAAACAATGAAAGATGCTCAAGAAATCTTTGCAAAGTTCAGAAAATTTGAACCAATGCTGGATGCATTTGTAGAGGAACACCACTAAAATGATAACAATAAAGAAAGAAACATCCGTAACAGGTAACGGATTGATGAAAAACAAGCCTTGCACAGTTAAGTTTTTCCCGTCAAAAAGCGGTAAAATTCGATATTTTTTAGATGGAGAAGAATTTGAAGCAAAGGCAGAAAACGTATTATCAACCGAGCATTGTGTAGTTATAGGCAAAGGCAGAGCAAAAGCTATGTTGACGGAACATCTTACAGCGGCATTAGCTTTTTGCGGAATTAATTCCATTGATATATGTATGGATAACGGAGAAGTTCCAGCTCTTGACGGAAGCTCAAAACAGTGGGTTGAGCTGTTTAAAGAAGCTGGAATTGACAAACCTTTGCTTTACAAACCTAAAAAATATACAGTTTCTGAACCTGTTTATTACTTAAATGGGAAAACAAGTCTTGTAATATTACCTGCAGACGAATTATTTATGTCTTATGCCGTAAATTACAATCATCCTGATTTAAGAAGATGTTTCATAAACTATAACCCTAAAAATCCGACAGAAATTATTGAAGCAAGAACCTTTGGATTTTATAAAGATTTAAAGAAATTTCAAATGCTCGGATTTGCTCAGGGTGTAAATATTGAAAACACTGTAGGTTTAACGGATGACGGATATACAACAGAACTTCGTTCGGAAAAAGAACCTGTAAAACATAAAATGCTTGACTTGGTCGGAGACTTATATCTGACCGGAGTAAATCCGCTTGATATGAAATGCCAAATTCTTGCGAAAGAAGCAGGACACGCCGTTCATATCAAGGTCGCTAACATATTGAAAAATAAACTTATAGAATGTAAATAAGAAGGAGAAAAAAATGACAGAAGAACAAGAAGTTTTAAACTTTGACATCATGCAGATTATGCAAATGATTCCGCACAGATATCCTTTCTTGCTTGTTGATAGGATTACAGAATGTGTTCCAGGTAAATACGCAAAGGGTTACAAGAACATGACTATGAACGAAGAATTCTTCCAAGGTCACTTCCCTAACAACCCAATTATGCCTGGTGTTTTGCAATTAGAAGCTTTGGCTCAATGTTCAGCTCCTGTATTGATGACAATGCCTGAATTTAAAGGTAAATTAACATTATACGCAGGAATTGATAACGTAAGATTTAAAAATATTGTAAGACCTGGTGACAGATTTGAAATGGAAATCGAATTGCAAAAGGTAAAAGGACCTATCTGCAAAGCTCACGGTACAGGTAGAGTAGATGGCAAAGTTTGCGTAGAAGCAGATATGACTTTTGCTCTAAAATAGGTTTGAATAATATATTTTAAAAGTCGGATTCTTATCCGACTTTTTTTATGCAATTTTCGCAAAAAAAAAACGACTTTTTGAGTCGTTAAGGGAAATTAAAAGGGAAATTAGTTTTTATTTTTATTTTTTTAGTCTATTTGCTGTTTATTTATTAATTTATCTTTTGTTCACTCGTTTATCGGATTTTTGCAATAAGATATCATCCTCAAAATGGTTTGCTCATCTTGAGTCTTATTCTCTTTTCCTTGCGCTCTAACCGAATGTCTTGAAAGTACTTTCTGTGTTCTTTTCGATTACCTTCT
>CASDRS010000011.1 GCA_949283255.1 uncultured bacterium
GGCTTTCGGGATTTTTAGAGAATTTTCGATATTAGATTTTAAGAGAATTTTAATTTTTTAGACTCAAATTCTCTTTCTGCAAATATAAAAGGTCCTTTTTATTGATTTAATGTTATTTAAAGGGTGCAAAGTGCATTTTTATATTGCCACGATAAAGATCTTCAGAAATCTCAATTGTGTTATTTTCTATAGAATTTTTAATTACAGGTATAGTTGATAGTACAAGTCTGATTAAACGAATTGATTTATATGCTTCATTAATTGTATGTCTGTATTCCTTAAAAATATTGACATCGTAAATATCGTCTACAAATGAATGAGATATTTTATTACGATAGTCATGTATTGTTGTTTTCCAAATATTAATAATTTCATCACCTAAGTTATTACCATTGAATGATTTAAATCCTTTATTAAATAATTCTTGTAATAATGACATTGAACCTTTTTTGTCTGTATCTAATTCAATGCCTATTTCTTTTGCAAATTCACTTATTGCATTTTTATCAAGTTGATCAATAAATAGCCTATATAAAGTTCTACAGAAATTATGATACATTGTTTTAGTTGGCATTAAAAAAGGATGAAAATATTCAGGACGATTTTGTTGAGTAAATTCAAATATATTTTTTATCAAATTTTTTGCACATATTGTATTAAACATTTTATTGATTAATTTCATTTCTTCAAAAAATGCAGAAAAAATAGATAGTCCTTCTGAAAACTCTCCCATAATATTTTGATAGTATGATATATCTGGGATAAAATCTTCTTGGTTATCAAATAAATAAGAGTAAAAATAATATTGATGCTTAAGAGATAACTTTGCTAGATCATGAGGGAATATTGTTATTACATTTTCATTTGTTTTTTTATTATAGGCTAATCCAAAATGACTTAAATAGATATTATTTTCATCATGTTCTTTTTTCATATTATCTACACTATAATATATCGTTCCAGAATAGTCTATATTATAAACGATATATCTTGGATCATAAATAAATCTATTTAATACATCAATTCTAAAATATAAAAACTTTAAATGTGGTGCGCCTTCTAATAACATTTTATTAAATGGTGCTATATTATTATATTGGGCTTTATTTTTTATATATTTTTTTATTGTAGCAGGTGTTGGAAATAATGATATTGGAGGTATTTCATCATTACAAGTTATTTGAATACAATTTCCTTCATCTATTTTTATATTTTCTATAATTTGTGGGGTATAATTCTTGGGTAAATTATTTATGTAGTCAAATTTCTTTTCTAGGGGGATCTGTAAATCAAAATTTTTTATATAATCATTTGTTTCACAATAATATAAATCCAATATATTATCTTTTATTAATTCAATAATTATATTTTTGGTATTTTCTATTTCTAAATTTTGCTCATACAATTTTGTAATTGGATATAAATTATAATCTTTACTATTTAAATAATACTCTAATACGTCATTTAATAATTTATTTTTCATATCTTTATTATATTATATTTAAATTTTAAAGAAAACCTGATATAAAAAAATAGAATACGAGAAATTTTTTACTTGCAACACTTATCCGCCATTGCAATAAGCTTTTTTACATTCAACTCCGGATCTTGGGTTCCGTTCATTATGCTTTCTATAACTTCAGGAGGCAGAAATCTTAGTTTGCGCAATCTTTTATTGTTTCCATTTCTAGCTTCTGGCGGGAGTCGTCTTTCGGCTCCAAGTTTGTTATACCAAAAGCTTTTTACTATTGCCTGAATAAGTTTCATATCATAATTAGCTTTCCCTGGGATAATAATTTTATTCTGCTTTTGTGGAGTTAATGATATTCTGACATTTTGTTCTCTTGTGTAAATCTCCTCATCTTCTGTGGTATATGTAAATTTTGCATTAAATGCCAGCGTTGCAAAATATTGGATTATGTAATGTATATCGTAGCTGATTTTGATTAAATTTAAGTTCAAATCAACGCGTTTCATAACGGTTCTGATAAATATTTTATCAGGACAAAATTCGTGCATTGTATTTAAAATGCTAGTTTGTTGTTCGATTGAATAATTCTCTAAATATTTTTGGATAAATAATGTATCTTGCAAAAGTTTTGTCAAATCATCTTTTACATACTTTTCAATTTCACCTGCTGAAATTTTGGTAATATTACCGCGCTTGTTACCGCTTTTGCTGTAAGTCGGAGACATAAGGTTCCCCTTATCATCATAAAGCAATCCTGATAACAGAGTGCCAATCTTTGCATTTGTAGTATGTTTACGCTCTGTTGCATTTAAAAGTAGCAGATTTTGAACTGCATTAAACAGTTCTTCTGAAACAATCGGAGAATGTTGAGCATCATAGACCTTGTTTTTGTGAGGGATTTTACCTAAATAAACTTTGTTAGCGAGCATCCGATACAAATTTGATTTTGGGAATGGTTTTCCTGTTCTTGAAAGTATCCCTTTTTAATTAAGGCTCTCTTTTAGCTTAATAACATTTTTAACCTTGAGATATTCTTCAAAAATAAATTTAACGTTATCTGCAAATGGTTGCTGAGGTTGTAGAATGTGGTGTTCATCTTTTGTATAGCCATAAGGTGTAGCACCATTAACCCAAAGTCCTTTTTTTCTTGAAGCTTCAAATTTATCTCGAATTCTCTCTCCTGTAACTTCCCTTTCAAATTGCGCAAAGGATAGCAAAATGTTGAGCGTTAATCGTCCCATTGACGTTGTTGTATTAAAATGTTGAGTTATTGATACAAATGAGGTATTGTGCTTGTCAAATATCTCGATTATCTTTGAAAAATCCATCAAAGAACGCGTTAACCTATCAACTTTGTAGACTACAACAATATCAATTTCATCATTTTCAATGTCTTTTAGAAGTTGTTTGAATCCCGGCGGGCGATCCATTGTTCCGCCTGAATATCCACCATCATCGTATTTTTTAGTTAAAAGACTCCAGCCTTCGTGCTTTTGAGATTTTATATAAGATTCACAGGCTTCTCTTTGTGCATCGAGGGAGTTGAAATCTTGTTCAAGCCCTTCTTCCGTTGATTTTCTAGTATAAATTGCACATCTGATTTTCTTTGCCATTATGCCACCTCGCTATTGTTTGGGCTTGCGCAGTTTTGCCTGTTTAAAGCAGTTTTATTTTTGTTGCACTTTGGATCGATAAGTCCAAAGAATTTCTTACCATTCCAACGAGTTCCTGTAATTTTATTAGCAACAGCAGAAAGACTTTTATACTTGGAACCGTTGAACTCATAACCGTCTTGTAAAACAAGTACGGTATATCTTCGGCCTTTAAATTCTCTGACTAATTTTGTCCCGTCAGTGATTGATAGAACTTTAGAAGCTTTTTCTACTTGTTGAGTTTTGTCATATTGTTCAACAAGCTTGTTAATTTTACGAAGAATTTCAGGGGCAAGGGGCGGATATTTTTCATTCCATGCCTTGATACGTTTTTCGAAAATATTCAATGCCATACAAATACCTCATTAATACTTGTATAAACATCTATCACTCTACTTGCCTATAATATCACCCCAAAAGACACAGTTCGTATCAAAAGTATTTAATTATTTTAATACTTAACAAATATAGTTGTTTCATGATATGCTTAATGTAACGTTAAATAAATTAATCTAGGAGTTTTTATGGCTGGTAAAGGTAGTGTAAAACTTGGATTTGAAAAACAAATATGGGATGCAGCGTGTGTACTTTGGGGACATATACCTGCTGCTGAATATAGAAAAGTCATTATTGGTTTAATCTTTTTAAGGTATATTTCTGCAGCATTTGAGAAAAGATATAATGAACTTTTAGCCGAAGGTGATGGGTTTGAAAATGACAAAGATGCTTATACAATGGAAAATATTTTCTATGTTCCAGAGTCTGCTCGATGGTCAACTATTGCAGCTGCCGCCCATACTCCTGAAATTGGCAAAGTAATTGATGATGCAATGCGAGCTCTTGAAGCTGAAAACAAAGCTCTCAAAAATGTTTTACCTAAAAACTATGCAAGTCCGGATTTGGATAAAAGAGTTTTAGGTGAAGTTGTTGACTTATTCACAAACAATATAAAAATGGAAGATATAGGGACTGACAATGATTTGTTAGGTCGAACTTATGAATACTGTATAGCACAATTTGCAGCCTATGAAGGTACAAAAGGTGGTGAATTCTATACCCCATCTAGCGTTGTAAGAACGATTGTTGAAATTCTAAAACCTTACGAAAACTGTAGAGTTTATGACCCTTGCTGTGGTTCAGGAGGTATGTTTGTACAGTCTGTAAAATTCTTGCAAGCACATAGCGGAAATAGAAATAAAATTTCTGTGTATGGTCAAGAATCTAATGCGGATACTTGGAAGATGGCAAAAATGAATATGGCAATTCGTGGTATTGATGCTGATTTTGGACCATATCAAGCTGATACATTTTTTAATGATTTGCACCCAAGCCTAAAAGCAGATTTTATTATGGCAAATCCACCATTTAACCTTTCTAACTGGGGGCAAGACAAACTTCAAGATGATGTTAGATGGAAATATGGTCTACCACCTAGCGGAAATGCTAACTATGCTTGGATTCAACACATGATCTATCACTTAGCGCCAAATGGAAAAATAGGTTTGGTCTTAGCTAATGGTGCTTTATCTACTCAAACAAGTGGTGAAGGTGAAATCAGGAAACGAATTGTTGAAGATGATTTGATTGAAGGCATTGTTGCGATGCCAACACAGCTTTTCTACAGCGTAACTATCCCTGTAACTTTGTGGTTTATATCAAGAAACAAAAAACAAAAAGGCAAAACTCTTTTCATAGATGCTCGAAAAATGGGTTATATGGAAGATAGAAAACACAGAAACTTGTCTGATGAAGATATCAAAAAACTTGCAGATACTTTTACAGCTTTCCAAGAAGGAATATTGGAAGATAAAAAAGGTTTTTGTGCAGTAGTAACAACAGAAGATATCAAAAAACAAGATTATATCCTAACCCCTGGCCGTTATGTTGGGATAGAAGAACAAGAAGATGATGGTGAACCGTTTGAAGATAAAATGAAACGTTTGACCTCAGAATTATCTGAAATGTTTGCACAATCAAATACATTGCAGGATGAAATCAAAAAGAACCTTGCAAGCATAGGCTTTGAGGTGAAGTAAATGTCAATAACAGAAAAAGAATTAGAAATATATCGTAAAACTATCAGTGTAGAACGACTAAAGTCATTTAGTGTTCATAATAAAAACGTTATTACATTTAAAGATTTAAAAGAATATTATATTGCAAATATTATGATATCTCAGGCTTTTTATCCGATTTTATCAACTATCGAAATTACTTTAAGAAATGCAATTGATACAACTTTCAAGAATTTACTTGGGGATGATTGGTTAGAGCAAGAATATCAACATAATACTATTTTGCATCCAAAAGATTACGAGAAATTTAAAACATCTTATGAAAAAATTCAGAAGAAATATAAGGATAAATTTACACCCGGCAAAGTAATAGCAGAATTACATTTTGGCTTTTGGACAACGCTATGTTCAAAACGATATAATGACAGAATTTGGACAAAAAAAGGATTTTTTAAAGGAGTTTTTGAAAATTATCCAAAATCTAAACAACAGCAAATACACGATGTCTCAGACAAACTTAATAAAATTAGAAATTTCAGAAATAGAATATTTCATTACGAACCAATAATAAGAGATGATTACGATATAAGATGTATGTATCTTTTAATTGAAGAAGTTTTAAATTATCTGCCAATAGATAATTTGGAAGTAGTAAATAAGACTTCAGAATTTAAAAAGGTATATAATAAACTAAACAAGCGTTTTAAAAGCAAAAAATCTAGAGCACTATATGCAAAATGCATAGGAAGAAACTCTAGACTGTACATTTCCATTATAACATATATAATTGATTTTGTCAATACAAAAATCAAAAGCAAAAACAGTAGCAAAGCTAGTCAAGGAGGGCAGAGATGACCTCTAAAGAGTGGAAAATTGGTAAAATAGGGGATTTTGTTGCTATAAAACATGGATATGCCTTCAAGGGTGAACATATTATTTCTGAAGATAATGGGATTGTCCTTGTTACCCCAGGAAATTTTGCAATAGGTGGAGGTTTCCAAGAATTAAAATGCAAATATTATAATGGAGAATATCCACAAGAGTATATTTTAAGGCATAATGATTTAATAGTTACAATGACGGATTTAAGTAAAGATGGAGATACGCTTGGTTATTGTGCTAAAATACCTGATAATAAAAATAAAATTTATCTTCATAACCAACGAATAGGATTACTTGAGTTTAAAAGTGATAAAATTATTAAGGATTTTTTGTATTGGTATATGCGCACTAAGCACTATCAAAGGACAGTTGTTAGCAGTTGTTCTGGGTCAGTAATTAAACATACATCTCCTAGTAGAATTTGTGAAATTGAAATTCCTATTCCACCACTCGAAATCCAAGAGAAGATAGCTCGTGTGTTGTCGAGTTTGGATGATAAGATTGAGCTGAATAATAAGATTAATCAAAATTTAGAACAGCAAGCCCAAGCAATTTTTGATAAATATATCAAAATACCTTGCAATTATTTAAAAACTGGAACAATTGGAGATTATTGTAATGTTAAATCTGGATTTGCATTTAAAAGTAGCTGGTGGAAAGATAGTGGTGTTAAAGTTATAAAAATTAAAACTATTGATAATGAAAGTATTAATTTTTCAGAATGTTCATTTGTTGACAAGGAAAAAATTAGTATAGCAGAAGATTTTATTGTAAAAGGTGGGGATTTATTAATTGCAATGACAGGGGCAACAATCGGGAAATTTGCAATAGTACCCAAAATAGATGAAGTTTTATTAGTAAACCAACGAGTTGGTAAATTTTTTCTAGGTATTCATCCTATAAAAAAAACTCCATTTTTATATTGTACTCTAAAACAACAAGATATAATAAATGACATCATAAATAAAGGTCAAGGGAGTGCACAGCCAAATATAAGTAGTACAGATATTCTTAATACTTCTTGTTATATTTTAGAAAATACAGAACTTGAAAAATTTAATCTTACATGTGAACCAATATTTGAAAAAATTATTACAAATAAATATGAAAATGAAAAACTAAAACAACTACGAGACACACTTTTACCAAAACTCATGTCCGGTGAAATTGATGTCGATAAGGTGGAGGTAGAAGATGTCAGAATATAAATCTATAAAATTTTCAGCATATCAACTTATAATAAATGAAGAATATGCAAATTTAAAACATTTTGAAAATATAAATGAAGCTTGGAACCAAGATTTTGAAGATAACAAAACTCATATAATACATAATGTGATATGTAAATTAAAAGATGAAAAGTACTTTTTATTATATGATAATTTTGGTTCACCAAATCCTAGACCTAATAAAGTTTATGAGATAAATTCAAAGTCTAAAGTATCAAACCCAAGAAGTGAAACTCAAGTGGAATTAAAACGACAACTTTTTTGTTTGTATAACATAGAAACAAAAATCTTATATTTAAATAATAGTAAAAGTATTGGTTTTATTCAAAAATACCTAAGTAAAATAACTTCTTGTGAAGTTATTATAAAAAGAATTTTTAAAAATATTGACGAATTTGTCAAGACATTATCTAGCATTGAAAAAATAAAATTTATTGCTCACCGTGATATTTTTACCTCAAATATTCAATCTTTTAAAGAAATTAAAAATATTTTTGGCATTGATGAACCTGAAAGTTTTACATTAGAAGCAAATTACAAAATTTCTGTTGATGAACATATTAGACGTGTTATTGAAAAATTCAGAAATGAACAGCTACAAGCTCCAAACTCATGTTTAACTTGTGTTGGAAGAGATGATAATGGAATAGAACAAATTTTTTCAGAAAATGCTTTTAGTAAAAGTTTCGATATTATGGTTGCAGAAAATTCAGAACATTTATTTAATGTTGAAGATGTATTTAACGAGTTAATAAGGAAAATATAAAAACAATGGATAGAAAAGATAAATTGATTATTTTAATAATATTATTAATATTAACACCTTTATTTTATTTTTGTAATTTTGATTATAAGACAGATTTTTATTCTAATGTTATAACTTTTTTATCAATAATGATTGGATTTACGTTAACTAGTATTTCAGTACTATATAATACGAATTTTAGAAAAAACTTTTCAAAAATGCCTAATAAAAAAGGGACAAATATTTTATGTGATCTTGGACATTATTATAAGATGCATATTTATTTTTCAGTACTATTAGTAGTATTCTATATGCTAGAAGATTTGATTATACAATCTAATAATTTTTTAACTTTTCTTTCTTGTATAAATATTCCTTTATTATTTGTAAATATTTATATTACATATATTTTAGTAAAATTTTTTATTAAATTATTTACTAATCCAAGTTATGATGAGGAAGCATAGATGACAATCACATTCACGGAAGCAAGTTATGAAAATTCTATAATTGAACTTTTTCAAGGTATGGGGTACAACCACATCTATGGTCCTGATGTTGAAAGAGATTATACAAGCCCTTTGTATGAGGAGGTTCTTATCGATTCTCTATATCGTATTAACCCCAAATTATGCGATGATGCTATAAAAGATGCTATTTACAAGCTCAAAAACTTTGAAATAGGTGAGCTTGTACAAAAGAATGATGTTTTTATGGATTATCTGCAAAACGGGATTGAGGTTAGGTATCTAAAAGATGGAGAAGAACATTCTGATATTGCTTATCTTGTTGATTATGAGAATATAGAAAATAATTCATTCATTATTGCTAACCAGTGGACTTTTATCGAAAATTCTGAAAAAAGACCTGATGTAATTCTGTTTTTAAACGGATTACCTGTTGTAATAATGGAATTGAAATCACCTTCAAGAGAAGAAACTGACGCATCAGAGGCTTACCGTCAATTAAAGAATTATATGCACGAAATCCCTTCTATGTTTATTTATAACGCAATCTGTGTAATGTCTGATCAATTAACCTCAAAAGCCGGAACTATTACATCAGATGAAACTCGTTTTATGGCGTGGAAAACAAAAGATGGAGATTATGAGAACACACAATATGCACAGTTTGATACATTCTTTGAAGGAATTTTCCAAAAAGAAAGATTTTTAGACATTATTAAAAACTTTATTTGTTTTTCAAAAGACGGATTAGATATTTTCAAAATCCTTGCAGGATATCATCAATATTTCGCTGTAAAAAAAGCTATTCAATCAACAAAAAGAGCAGTTGAAACCGATGGAAAAGGTGGGGTTTTCTGGCATACACAAGGTAGCGGCAAATCTTTATCAATGGTGTTTTATGCCCATCTTTTACAGAAAGCATTGAATAGCCCGACTATTGTCGTGATTACGGATAGAAATGATTTAGATAATCAATTATACGGACAGTTTGCCAAATGCAAGGATTTTTTAAGACAAGAGCCTGTTCAAGCATCAAGCAGAGAAAACTTAAAAGAACTTTTGAACGGCAGAGAAGCTAACGGAATAATTTTTACTACAATGCAGAAGTTTGAAGAATCAGCAGAACCATTATCTACTAGAAGAAATATTATTGTTATGGCTGATGAAGCTCATCGAGGACAGTATGGATTAGCTGAAAAAGTAGATTCTAAAACTGGTGAAATCAAGGTCGGAACTGCAAGAATTATAAGAGATTGCCTTCCTAATGCGACGTTTATTGGATTTACGGGAACTCCTGTTTCTATAAAAGATAGAAACACAAGAGAAGTTTTTGGTGATTATATTGATGTATATGATATGACACAAGCTGTTGAAGATGGTGCAACTCGTCCCGTATATTATGAAAGCAGGGTTGTTAAACTTCAGCTTAATGAGCCAACATTAAGACTTATCGACAAAGAATATGAGCTTATGGCGCACAATGCTGATCCTGAAGTAATCGAAAAAAGCAAACGAGAACTTGGACAAATGGAAGCTATTTTAGGCAATCCAAGTACTATAAATTCTCTAGTTACGGATATTATTGAACATTACGAAACAAATAGAGCCGATAAGTTGACAGGAAAAGCTATGATTGTCGCTTATTCAAGACCTATTGCTTTAGATATTTATCATAAAATTCTTGAGTTAAGACCTGATTGGACAGAAAAAGTTAAAGTTGTAATGACAGAAAGTAATAATGATCCTGAAGAGTGGCGAAAAATTATCGGAAATAAACATCATCGAGATGAACTGGCAAAAGATTTTAAAAAGAATGATTCAGAATTTAAAATTGTAATTGTTGTCGATATGTGGCTCACAGGATTTGATGTTCCATCTTTAGCTACAATGTACGTTTATAAGCCAATGTCAGGTTATAATTTGATGCAGGCAATCGCAAGAGTTAATAGAGTTTTTGAGGATAAAGAAGGCGGGCTTGTTGTTGATTATGTCGGGATAGCTTCTGCTTTAAAACAAGCAATGAATGATTATACTGTAAGAGATAGAAAAAATTATGGTGATCCGAATATTGAAACTTCTGCTTACCCTAAATTCCTTGAAAAATTAGAAGTTTGCCGCGATATTATGCATGGATTTGATTATTCAAAATTCAATAGCGGAACTGATTTAGAAAGAGGAAGACTAATTAGTGGGGGTATGAACTTCTTAATCGGAATAGAAAATGAAAAACTCAAAGAACGATTTATAAAAGAAGCTCTACTTCTTCATCAAGCACTTTCTTTGTGTTCATCATTAGTTGCGAGAGATTATAGAATAGAAGCAGCATTTTTTGAAGCTGTAAGAGTACTTGTTGTTCGTTATATGAATGCAGGTTCTGAAAAGAAAATTTCATTAAAAGAAATGAATCAAAAAATTAATGAATTACTTAAGCAAAGTATTAAAAGTGATGGAGTTATTAATCTTTTCCAAGACGTGAAAGAAGAGTTTTCTCTTTTTGATCCCAAATTTTTAGATGAAATTTCTAAAATGAAAGAAAAAAATGTTGCAGTAGAAATATTAAAAAAATTACTTGCAGAGCAAGTATCAATTTATAAAAGAACTAATTTTGTAAAATCAGAAAAATTTAGTGAAATTATTAAAGCTGCAATGAATAGATACATAAACGGGATGATAACTAATGAAGAAGTTATTGAAGAGTTATTAAGTATTGCAAAACAAATAGCAAAAGCAAAAGAAGAAGGAAACGAATTAGGCCTAACTACTGATGAATTAGCATTCTATGATGCTTTAACTAAACCTGCTGCTATTAAGGATTTTTATGAAAACGAAGAATTAGTTGCTATCACAAAAGAATTAACAGAAACTCTTAGAAAAAATAAAACAATTGATTGGCAGAAAAAGGAATCTGCAAGAGCTAAAATGCGAATGATGATTAAAAAGCTTTTGAAAGCCCATAAATATCCACCTGAAGGTATGGATGATGCAGTCCAAACAGTTATGACACAATGTGAACTTTGGACAGATAATGAATTAGAAAATTAACTTGATTTAATTTTAACTTTAAGTGATGAATACGACACCTACAAAGGAGGTCGTATGGATAAAGTGATATTTTACCAGATTAAGCAAGAAGATTTTGAAAAATTAGAAAAGTTAACGGAAAACATTTATAACATGCTTGTTGTAGTTGATTATTTTTGTAAAAATCAAGATGAGATTGAGGAACTCAGAAATATTACGCCAATTCTCAAAAATTTACGACGAGAGGCGGATATGTTATGTGTGTTTTTTATAAATTATTCTGATACGTTAGATAAATAATATAAATTTTACCAACTGTGTCTGAATGATACATTTTTGATGATTTTGCTTGATATATAAGACGTTTAGAGTGATGAATATTATTACAAAAATATGAGGTGACAATGATTGAATTAGGCAAAAAATATAAACTTAAAAAAATTAAAGACTTCAAAAATTCAGATATTAATTATTACAAAATAATCAAATTTTATAACTCTGATATTGTGATTTGTGAAAATGCATATGACGAGAGATTTGTATTTATGAAAGAGTTTTTAATAGACCCAGATAAGCCGGATGAGGTTTATTCAGACTTAAGATTGTAAAATTCTACCCTCAATGATCTTAGCAATTCTTTTTACATTTCTATTATGTAATTTATGTTTTAGATTAATAGTAAGAAATTTAATTGTATATTTATAATCTATTTTTTCTTTATTACAAGGATTATTCTCTATAAAGAAAGGACATACTTTCTTATCTATATTTAGCTCATAATTCTTATTTATATTATTATTAAATTTTGGATAAATAAGTACAGCTTTATTGGTGTTATGCAATAAACAATATGTAATAACTTGGAAAGCATCTTTATTGTCAAAATCTTTTATGCTTTGTAATTCTTTATATTTTGTATCAACAACAATTTTTTGAGGTTTTGTTATTAATATATCAACATAAGTATTTCTTATTTTACTATCAACATTTTTTAATAAACGTTTACCTTTTTGTGCAGATACACTTAATGAAGTTTGTCTTTTTAGTATTTCATAAACAAATTCTTCAAATAACTTGTTCATGTCCCAAACAAGTGTAATATTTTCAAATTTATTTTTAGATAAATCAACACTTGTCTGTTCTACAAACATTTTTGCAAGACTGAATGGTTTTTTGAAAAGTTCTTGATTTCTTGTAAGTTTAATTTTTCTGACTTTGAATTTATCAAATCTGACAAAGGAAATGTCAGAATAATAATTAATAATAAATTTTAGAGTTTTTTTATTGTAGCTGTTGTTAGAAATATTATACAAGCAAGTTGAAACAAATAAAAACAGTTGGTTTAGAAGATTGTTTTCAGAAAACTCATCATATTCACAATAAAATTTTGCTTTATTGGCACAATTATAACGTATGTTTTCGCTAAATTTTATCTTACCTTTTAAGTAATTCAAATTTTCTTCTTCTCTAACATATCTTTTAGGTGTTAAGCGTTTCAAAGATTCAAATAAAGAGTTTGCAAATTCTCTAATCAAAATTTCAATGAATGGATTTTTTTCAGTTGCTAATTTCGCGTTATCATTTGTCTTTATATCAAGATTTTTTGTGTACGAAAGCATAAAAATAAGATTTTTTAGGATTATGCTTCGCTCAGCTTCTGAAATTTCGCCATCATTATTAACATTTGCAGAAATCAGTTTTGGCAGAATTTCTAAATGTAAGTTTTTATATTTGATAACGCCTACCCAAGATTTGGTTTTTATGCCGTGTCTTGTAACTTTTAGAGCTGAATCTAATTTCTGGCATTTCAAATAAGCTTGCAGTTTATCTAGATTGCAACTTTCAAGCTCATTTTCTTTAATTTCAGAATATTCCTTAATTTGCGTTGCTTGTTTCATTAGATTTTGGCTCTATTAGTTTTGCATTTTCTAACATTGTTCTAAAATCAGTTTCATTAACATCTTCTTTTTTAACAAAGTTATAATAAAATTCTTCATCACTACAATCTACATTGTATGCCAAGTCAGGTTTTTTAAGTTTGGTAATAAAGAATTTTTTGTCATCTTTATCGTTATCGTTTTTTCCACCTAAAATGGCTTGTAATTTATCCCAATCTGAATAGAAATATTCATTTAGCAAAGGTATAATTTCATCAAACCAAACATCTTTTAATGTTGCCATGTCATATTTGTCCCAGTGCATAAAATAGCTATGACCAATTTGATGATCTCTATCTAAAAGATAAGATATTCTTTCATTAATAGTTTTTAATAAGCTTTGCAAATTAATATCATTAACCATTTGTGGCTGATCATTTTCATCAACAAGTTTTTCAGGTTTTGGCATCATTTCAACGAATTTGAAACGACGACGAAGCGCAATATCAATACTTGCAATAGAACGGTCAGAAGTGTTCATTGTGCCAATGATATAGAGATTTGTAGGGACTGTAAAATCATCCTGAGAATATGGCAATTTTACGGATAGAGTTTCTCTTTTATCTTCTTCAATTAGGGTTATCAATTCACCAAAGATTTTTGAAATATTCCCTCGATTAATTTCATCAATAACAAGAACTGCATTAGATGATTTTGAATTATTTTTATTATTTATTAAATTTAAAAATGTATCCCAATTTATTTTATCATTAAACATCCCTGTAATAGTTGGAGACACAAATTTTGAATTGTAAATACTGTCTGATGAAATATTTATATTTTTTCTAATCCAATCTACTTTTCTTTGTTGATGTCCATTTTCAATGTCAGAATTATAGAAATAATCACCAGTTATTTTGGCAATACCTTTTATTGTATTCATAGATCCTGGAATTACAACAATAACATCTTTACCACTTTTCAAATCATTGTCTATCCATAATTTAAATAAATTTAATTGAGATATACACTGTTTTCGACTTTCAAAATCTTCTGGAATTTTAGCTACTATTTCTTCTTGACTGTCACAATCAGAAATATCAATATCATTTCCCCAATTTATTGCAACACAGCCATTTTCTATACAATATGCAAATAATGATTCATCAGGTATTAATATTTTATACACACTAATGTTGTCTTTATTAAAATTATATGTTACTTTTGTTTCAAGTAATTCCTTTGCATTATTACATATAGTCTTAAAAATACCATTTTGTAATTTATATCTTAATTCTTTTCCATTTTCTAAATCAGGCTTAATACCTTCAACAAACTCTTCATATGAATAAGATTGATGGAAGGTAACAAATTCGATTTGACCTTGTTGCTTTAATTTGTCAAATTCCTCTTTTACGACTTCATAGTTTTCGACATTTCCACTTTCATCTCTTTGTATCAATTCAGGATTTATTATTTCTATAGCTTTAATAACTGTATTATAAGTTTTTCCAGTTCCTGGAGGTCCATATAAAATTTGGTTAAGTGGTTGATTTATATTATTTTTCATATTTATATCCTTATTTTGAATTATATCTATAGCTTGAGAGATTTCTTCTCGCAATTTCCACAAATATGTGCCATCTTTTTTATTTGTAGAAGGTTTTCCCAAATATATGATAGGCCACCATTTCATATTTTCTTCTTGTGCATCTTTATACAATTCACAATTAGTGTAGTTATATATTCTCTTTGCAAGACCAAAAGAAGCACCAATATAAAAACTTGGAGTATTTCCATATTTTTCTGCCATTTGTTTACAAGTCGCTCCATTAGCTTCTTTTTTAAATAATTTAATTATTTTAGTAGAATTACTATCAAATATTGTTTTATTTTTTAATAGTTCTATCCAATTTTCAATGGATAAATTAGGAGAATAATCTATAGGCTCCCATTGGCTATCATTATTGTTTTTTTGAATACAGTACTTATCTACAAATCTAATAAAATCTTGAGTATCTAATAATGTATTTTGATAACCTAAAGTATCATTCATAATTGGAATTAATTTATTTTGGCAGTATTCTTGAAATCTTATATATCTTTTTACTTTATCTGATTTATCTAGCAAATCAGATAAGTCAAAATGTTTTGCAAAACAATTAAAAGAAGTTTTTGGGTTAAATAGTAAATATTTTTCATAATTGTTAGTGAATAAAAAATAGGATGCATCAACTTCATCAGGTAACATATTTTTATTATTCCAATGAACATCATTTTTCAAAAGGTTATGTAGATTATCTAGAAATTCTTTAATTCTGATTTCAAGGTCTTTATTTTCATCAAATAAAATCTTTAAACTATTTTTAAATACTTCAATATTATAAGGTTGCATTAAATTATTTAGCCCAGTTCTTTGTAAAAAATATGGCCTAATATTATAATTTTCTAAACTCTTTATTTTATTTTCAAAATTATCTAAAGTGTTGAAATTTCCTTGATGTTTTTTAGCATAATCCCACTTATACTCTTCATCATATTCATCAGATGATTTAAATACTTTATATTGTTTAATATATTCAATTAATTTTTCGGTAGAATTGTTTTCCTGTGGTTGGGCTTCTAAAAATCTTCTATAATTATTTAATGGTGTGGATAGCCAACCGCTTTGAGCTTGTCCTGTTTTATTTACAATATCGAAGTTAGGATCATTTTTTAAAATGTTGAAAAACTTGTCATATTTATCTAAAGTATCATAGCTATATAAATCTGGATTTAAATTTTTTAATAGGGCGTTATTTGAAAGTCTGATAACTTCGTGAATTTTATCCAATACTCCTTCTGTGTAAGAAATAAAAGTTGATTCACTAATATTTCTATTTTCTTTTAACCATTTTTTAAATAGATTCTTTTGTATTTGACTCTCACCCATACTTAACTCCTTTTTCTTTAGCGTATCACAAAAAGGGTTTTAGGAAAGACTTTTGTATGTTTCGATTATTCTGTCATTGATGTCGATGAAAATGACCTTTTCAAGGCAATCATATTTGTTTATAAATTCGGTCACTGTATCATAGGCGATTTTGCATGCTTTATCTATCGGAAAATGATAAACTCCGCAGGATATTGCAGGAAATGCTATTGTTTTGATGTTATTTTCTTTTGCAAGATTTAGTGCTGTTGTATAGCAGGATTTCAAAAATTCAGGTTCATTTTTATTGCCACCGTACCAAACAGGGCCTACCGTATGGATTACATATTTGGCAGGCAGATTATATCCTTTTGTAATTTTAGATTGTCCTGTTTCGCAACCGTTTAGGGTTCTGCATTCAGCAAGCAATTCTTTCCCTGCAGCACGATGAATAGCTCCATCAACACCGCCGCCACCAAGTAAGGTTCTATTCGCAGCATTTACGATTGCATCAACGTTCAATCTTGTTATATCCCCTTTTAAAATTTCTATTTCTGTCATAATTTACCCCTCGCTTAATTACCTTTTAGTTTATTTTATCACTTTTGTGTCCAATTGATACAAATTTAAATTAAACAGTTCCAATTGAGGTTAATAAGAGCGATTACTGTAGGTAGGAACAATACTTGATGAGGCAACGTAGATGAAAAAAGATATGACAAACAATACAATTGTAATTGGACTTGGCAAAGGTGGCATTAGTGCAATGAACTATTTGTATCCAAAAGCTCAAGAGGATGGTACAGAATTTTTAAGTATTGGATTTATATGCCTATAAAGCATTATAACCTATGTAATATAAGTATTTGCTATTTTATGAAACTTCGTAAATAATGAGACTATGAAACAAAAAGTTATTTTACGAAATTTAAAAGATTTCTTTTCTTATGTAAGTATGAGTAATCAATGCTTATGCTTTCTGCAAGGTTGAGTAAGCAAAAAAACTTATAGCAATATTCTCTAAGTATAAAAAGAATTGTTTACTAACTTGTATGATGTTCAAAAGAAAATTAGTTATCTGGATTTTTTAATAGTTTCGCAATCTCAAGAGAAATTTTGAGGAGGTATAAATGAAACAGATTTTAGACCAAAATTTTGATAAAGAAAGATCTCTATATAACATTAAAAACACTGATGTTATTAACTGTGTTTTTGCAGGTCCTGCTGATGGAGAATCAGTATTGAAAGAATGCAGAAATATATCGGTCAAAAATTGCAAGTTTTCTTTGAGGTATCCTCTATGGCATGCAAAACGTTTTGAATTAAAAAGCTCTTCATTGGATGATTTAACAAGGGCTCCGATATGGTATTCAAATAATGGGACAATTGAGGATTGCAAAATTAACGGTGTAAAATGCCTTCGAGAATGCAAGAATATTACGGTAAATAATTGCGACATTGTATCTCCTGAATTTGGTTGGAGATGTAATGGTTTGCATATTGCAAATTCAAATATCGATTCTATGTATTTTCTTTTTGAGTCAAAAAATATTGAGATTGAAAATTTGAATATGAGTGGCAAGTATTCTTTTCAATACGTGAAAAATTTGCATATAATAGATTCCAATCTTGATACAAAAGATGCTTTTTGGCACAGCAAAAATGTTACGGTAGAGAATTCAGTAGTAAAAGGTGAGTATTTGGGCTGGTTTTCGGAAAATCTTACATTGATTAACTGCAAAATAATTGGGACTCAGCCGCTTTGTTATTGTAAAAATTTGAAGTTGATAAATTGTATTATGGAAGACACTGATTTGGCGTTTGAATATTCAGATGTTGATGCAGAGATTGAGGGCGATATTATGTCGGTCAAAAATCCAAAATCCGGAACTATTGTTGCAGATTCCGTAGGGGAAGTAGTTAATGAGGATGCTGTAATCAGATGCTGTGGAAAAGTTTTAATCCGAAAAGAAAAAATGTTAGCGTAAAGGAAAATTAAAAATGGAAATAATTAATGTACAAACAAAAAGAGGAATTGTTCTTCGGACGATAATGTATGAGGCTGAACAGGCTGATACAATTGTTATTTTAATGACAGGTATTTGCTCAAATATATTTAACAATATGCTATTACAGACAACTGGAGAAGTCCTTTCTCAAAACGGGATTTCTTATATTGTAGGACAAGCTATGGATGCATTTTCTGTTCTGCATTACTCAAATGTTGTTACAAAAACTCAAGAATTAAAAGGGGTTGCTCTGGATGATTTTAGTGTAATTGATGAAGACATTCAGGCTTATATTGATTATGCAAAATCCTTGGGTTATAAAAATATTATTCTTGGTGGACATTCATTAGGTTCAAACAGGGTTATTCACTATCTCGCTCAAAACGATGATCCTGCAATAAAACACTTTATTATTTCAGGGCCTGTGGATTTTTCTGATATGCTTAATGTTATGACGACAAAGGAACAATTTGAGACAGCTCAAAAGTTTATTGATGAAGGTCGTGGAGATAATATTCTTCCGTTTTTGTTTGGAGGTTTTTCACCTATGAGTGCAGAGACTATGATTAATAATTGGGCGGATAATAAAATTTATAAGAATTGTCCGTTTATAAGCAACGATGGTGAGACTAACTCGCTTTCAAGTATTAATATAGATGGTTTAATCTTAATCGGCGAAAAAGATAGTTGTGCTGGGGAAAATCCTTATGAGTTTGCAACTAAGATTAGTAATTGTATGCCTAAATCCGATAGCAATAAGATAGTTATTTTGGATGGTGCGGGGCATATTTTTTATAACAAGCATAATGAATATGCAAACACGGTTTTGGAATTTGTTAAGAGTCGAGAACTCGCAGTAGTATAAAGGAGAGAAAATATGGCAAAAAATGTATTGGTAATATCGTCAACGTTAAGAAAAAACGGAAATTCCGAAGTATTAGCGAAAGAATTTTTGCGTGGTGCACAAGATAGCGGAAATAATGTTGAATTTGTGACACTTCAAGATAAAGAAATCAAGTTCTGTAACGGTTGTATGGCTTGTCAGAAACTTCAGACTTGTGTAATTAAAGATGATTCTAATGAGATAGTTGAGAAAATGAAAAAGGCTGATGTAATAGCTTTTGCAAGTCCTATTTATTATTATGAAATGTCAGGTCAGTTAAAGACATTATTGGATAGAGGTAACCCTTTATATACTTCAGATTACAAATTCAGAGATATTTATTTTCTTGCAACTGCTGCAGATACTAGCCCTAATGCTGCTGATATTGCAATTAACGGTATAAGAGGTTGGGTTGCATGTTTTGCAAATGTTCAGCTTAAAGGTACTGTTCTTGGTGCAGGAGCAGAAGCAGTCGGGGATATTCAGCATAACCCTGCTTTAGCCAAGGCTTATGAACTGGGAAAAGGAGTATAAATTTGTTTAAAAAGTTATTATTAGTATTTGTTTTGGTAATTTTTGTTGTTGGAGGCAAAGTTATGGCACAAAGTAATTTAACAGTGAAAGAACAAGATATTGCAAAGATTGCATCCTATACTGCAAGCGGGGATTTGACAGCGTTGGAAGCTGCTTTGAATAAAGGGCTTGATAATGGGCTTACAGTAAACCAAATTAAAGAACTTCTTGTTCAGATGTATGCATATTGCGGATTTCCAAGAAGTTTGAACGGGATAAATACGTTTATCAAAGTTGTTGATGCAAGAAAAGGCTTAACACAGGGAGATGTTGGCAAGCCTTTGCCTGACGGCACGGATAAAAAAGCTTATGGAAATCAGGTTCAGATAGAGCTTACCGGAGCTCCTACTACTGGAAGATACATCGAATTTACACCTGCGATTGATACATTTTTGAAAGAACATTTGTTTGCGGATATCTTTGGAAGAGGAGTTTTAACTTATCAAGAAAGAGAAATTGCAACAATTGCAGCGCTTTCATCAATTAAGGGTGTTGAACCGCAGTTGAATGCTCATATTCAAATCGGCAAACATATTGGACTTACTGATGCTCAAGTTGAAGAGATTTTAAAACTTACATCTGCAGAAAATAAAGCCGGAGAATTTGGGTTGGGGGAAGAGAATAAGCAGTATGAAAAGTATTTCATCGGTAAAAGCTATTTGAACCCTTTAACTAATGAAGGAGTTGGTATTGCAAATGTTACATTTGAACCTGGGTGCAGAAATAATTGGCATATCCATCATAAAGGCGGACAAATCCTTCTTGTTACAAGCGGACGCGGATATTATCAGGAATGGGGCAAGCCTGCTCAGGAACTTAAAGCCGGTGATGTTGTAAATATTCCGCCTGAAGTTAAGCACTGGCATGGTGCGGCAAAAGACAGCTGGTTTAGCCATGTTGCAATAGCTGTTCCTGCAGAAGGGGCTTCTAATGAATGGTTAGAGCCTGTAAGTGACGAGGAATATAACAGATTAAAATAAAACAACTATATTTTAATCTTTTCTCTACAAAAGCAATCGAGGCATTTGCCTCGGTTGCTTATACTATTTCTGCATCTGAAAGCCCGTATTGTGAAAGGGAGTCTTTCTTTCCCTGAATACATATAAATTCAAATTCATTGTCCCCTGTGTTTGCTATTGTGCGGCTTGCTTGCGGGTCGATTTTTACGATTGAACCTTCTTTTACTTCGACAGGTTCATTGTCTATTGTCATTTCTCCTCTACCTTTGAGTACAATATAGATTTCTTCATTTTGTTTGTGCTTGTGATTGAATGGAACTTTAAATCCTTTTGGTACTGTATTAATTGAAATTTCACAGCTTGTTAGCCCTAATAAATCGTGTAAAAATATTTTTCCATTTTCAAGATTAATAAGTTCATCTAATTTTCTGATTTCTTTTGTTGTGTAATTTTGCATAATTTCTCCTTTCTTTAATTAGATATCTAACTATTATTTAAAAATTTTTTATATCATTTTTTCAAGAAGTTTTTCTAATAAAGTATTTTCTTCTTGTGTTAAATTTTTGTGTAGCATTTGATTAAGTTCACAAGATATTTTTTCAAAAATTTTCTTGAAAGATTCTCCTTTGGAAGTGAGTGTTATATATGTAATTCTATTGTCCTCAGAAGATTTTTCTCTTTTGACAAAACCAAGTTTTTCTAATTTGTCTACAAGTACGGTAACTGTAGGTTTAGTTCTATGAATTTCATCTGCAATATCTTTCATTGTAGATTTGTCGTATTTGTATAGGACTGCTAAAATATCTCCGTGACTTGGTACAAGACCTTTTATGCCGTTTTTATTAAGTTCTTCAATGATAAAACGGTTCCCTTTTTCTTTTATTTTTGATATCAATGATAGAGTATTTTTCATAACATCAGTGTCCCTCGTTTATTATAGTTAGATATCTAACTAATGTCAAGTATTTTTATCATCTTATATCCTTGACAGTTTAATTATCTGATATGATAATTATATGTAACTTTATTTTTCTAAGTTGACGTTTTTTAGATTAGACTTTCAATTCAGGAGTAAGACTATGCAGGAAATAAAATGCCCAAAGTGCGGAGAAGTTTTTCAGGTAGATGAATCAGGGTATGCCGCTATCGTAAAGCAGGTGAGGGATAAAGAGTTTGAGAAGGAAATTTCGTCCAGAGAAATTCAGTTTGCCAGTGAGAAGGAAACTGCAATAAAGCTTGCAAAAGCTGAAACTGAAAATGAGTTGAAAAATATTATTGTGCAAAAAGATAAAGAGTTAAATGATTTGACCAATCAGAAAGATAGAGAAATTCTTGAGTTGAAGAGCAAAATTGAAACTTATGAAAAGGACAAGGCTCTTGAATTGAACAAGTTTGAAATGGAAAAAGAGAGGGGTTTAGCTGTGAAAGATCAGCTGATTTCTGAGCTTACTCAAAAAATAGAATTAGGTGAAAAAGAGAGTTTATTAAAAGAGCAGTCTATGAAAGAAAAATATGAGTCTATGATTAGATTTAAAGATGAAGAAATTGCTCGTTATAAAGATTTTAATGCAAAGCTTTCTACAAAAATGATTGGCGAGAGTCTTGAAAAGCATTGTGAAGTTGAGTTTAACAAGCTTCGTGCGACAGGGTTTCAGAATGCTTATTTTGAGAAGGATAATGATGTAAAAACAGGCAGTAAAGGTGATTACATTTTTAGAGAGTCAACGGATGACGGGATTGAAATTGTCTCAATTATGTTTGAGATGAAAAATGAGATGGATTCTACATCTACAAAGAAAAAGAATGAGGATTTCTTAAAAGAATTAGACAAGGACAGGTGTGAGAAAAATTGTGAGTATGCAGTATTAGTTTCTATGTTGGAGCCTGAAAATGAGTTGTATAATTCAGGGATTGTAGATATGTCTCACAAGTATCCGAAGATGTATGTAATTCGTCCGCAATTCTTTATTCCTATGATTACGCTTTTGAGAAATGCTGCTTTAAATTCTTTACAGTATAAGCAGGAGCTTGTGGTGATTAGAAATCAGAATATTGATATTTCTCATTTTGAGGAGAATATGAATGAGTTTAAGGAAAAATTCGCAAGAAATTATGAATTAGCTAGCAGAAAATTTAAGACTGCAATAGATGAAATCGACAAAACGATTGACCATCTTCAAAAGACAAAGGCAGCTTTAATATCTTCAGAAGACAATTTGCGTCTTGCAAACAAAAAGGCTGAAGATTTGAGTATCAAGAGGCTTACGAAAAACAACCCGACTATGGCTGCAAAGTTTGCAGAACTCGAGATGAAAAAGTAAGCTGTAATAATATTTTATTGCTCGATTAATGTAGAATGAAATCTGTATGCTTCAAAAGTTTTCGAGAAGTAATCAGGACTTAGGCCTGCTTTTCTTTTTAGAGAGTTTAAAAACTCTTTTTTGTCAGGTAGTTGTTCCCATACCGTCGGAAGATAGACAGCTTGGTAATTACCGTCTTTTATGATAATTCCGTCTTCGAAAGGCTTGATTTTATTCAACAAGTCTTCTTCTCCGTCAAACTCTATTGGTGTCGGCTCAGATAAAATTGATACGTCTATGTGAAGTTGTTCAATTTCTTCTTTTTGTACGGGGTTAAACCTCGGGTCATTGAAGGCAGCATTTTGTGCATTTATTGCTATATCTTCAATTAGGGTTCTATGCGCAATAATTGAGCCGATACAGCCTCTTAGTATATTATTTTTTTCTAAAGTTACAAAACTTGCTCCAGGTTCGTTAAAGACTTGCGGAAATTTTAGCTCTATTTCTTTTGTCTCAAATTTTGATTTTATGCTCAGCTTGCACAAGTTAATAATAAACTTTGAGTAGTATTTTTTTATAAATTCGTTTTTGCTTCCTTCATACAAGAACCAGCAGCCGTAACCTACGACGCTTGATTTATCTCCTGTTGTTTTTGAGGAGTTTGTCATATTAATGCGGATTAAGGAAAAATGATTTTTATTCGCAAAGTTGACGAGCCCGATAATTCCTGTGGCACCGCAGGCTTGTTCGTGGCTAAATCTGTTTGTAAGTCCGTTTTCTATCATTTGTGCCGTTATATTGTCGATTTTTACTGCATCTTCATTTCTGTGGAAGTGGCTCAAGTCTGATGAAATGATAAATCCGTAATCAGGATTAGGATAGTATTCGGTAATAATTTTTTCTACAATTTCAGGGGTTTCTTGTCCTATTAGTATCGGGATTATTTTTACATCCTGAAATGTTTTTTGGATTATTGGAACTTGAATTTCAAGTGCGTGTTCAGGCTGGATTGCTTCATCATTATACTGGGCATTGAATTTATTTATTAATTCCTGATTTATTTCCTGATTAATTTCTATTTCACCAAAAGGTGTTTGCCATATATCAAAGCTTGATAAAGCCAATCCTAAAAATCCTACTCTATGAGCAGGCGCAAAGATGAATAAGTTTTTTATATTTTTATCTAATTGGCTTATCCCTTCATAGGCGAGTTGCCCCGAATATACAAGACCGGCATGTGGTACGATGACGGCGCGGGTTTTGGCTTCATAAGTATTTTTGCTGTTTAAAGCAAACATATCAATTTGATTTTTTAATTCTGCAGGATCGTTTGTGTAAAATGTGCCTGCTACAGATGGTTGTTTTATTTTTTTCATAAAAGTATTATAATGCAGTTTATGAAATATCAAAACATTCTAACGGATGATAAAGTTCAATGTGTGATTTGTCCGAGAAACTGCATTTTGAGTAATGGTCAGGAAGGCTTTTGCCATGTAAGAAAAAATGTTAATGGTCAAATTGAGCTTATGACTTATGGTTATAATACGGGGCTTGCTATTGATCCTGTTGAGAAAAAACCTTTGTATCATTTTTACCCGTCAACTCCGGTTCTGTCTTTTGGGACTTTGGGTTGTAATATGGGATGTCAGTTTTGCCAAAATTGGCAAACTACAAAGAGTCGTGAGGATGTTAGGGAGTTAAACAAAACTTCTCCCGAAGAGATTGTGAGTGTTGCAAAAAAATATAACTGCAAAAGTGTTGCTTTTACTTATAATGATCCGATAATATTTTTTGAATATGCTATAGATACTGCAAAATTATGTCGGGAAGAAGGTATCAAGACAATAGCCGTAACGTCTGGGTTTATAAATCCTGAGCCCGCAAGAGAATTTTTTGAATATATGGATGGCGCAAACATTGATTTGAAAGGGTTTAGTGAGAGATTTTACAAGAAAAATTGTCTGGCTCATCTTTCTCCTGTGCTGGATACGATTAAGTATGTTGTGAACGAAACAGATTGCTGGGTTGAGTTGACGACGATGTTGATTGAAGGTGAAAATGATGCAGAAGATGAGATTAAGGCTGAGTGCGGCTGGATTTTAGAAAATTTGGGAGATAGTGTGCCTTTGCATTTTAGTGCATTTTTCCCTCGGTATAATTTTGCCGATAGAAAGTCGACGGATTTTACTACTCTTTTAAATGCATATAAAATAGCGCAAGAGATGGGATTGAAATATGTTTATACGGGGAATTTAGCAAATATTCAAACCTCTACTACTTATTGTAAAAATTGTCATTCCCCTTTGATTGTAAGAAACGGTTATGAGCTTGTCGGATATCAGATAGATTCTGAGGGGAAATGTTTGCATTGCGGTACAAAATGTGATGGAATTTTTTAGGGAAATTTAGATATTTTTTCTATTAAATATGTTATAATATGAGTAGAGTTTATATGTTTTTGGGAGTTTAAAATATGATTGATTATGACAATTTATTGAAGAAAATTCCCAGAGTCAAGAAAATTCTTGACGACGGTTCCGACGAGATAATTTATCATTATACAAAACCTGAAAAATTATTGGGTCTTTTGGAATCTGAAACTCTCAGATTTTCCAATGCGCTATATTTGAATGATAAGGAAGAGGTAACTTATTCATATAAGCTTATTGTAGATTTGATTGACGGTCGATCTGATTTGAATGAAAAATTGTTTTCAAAAATAAGAGAACACTTTTTTAATAAGTACACGAATATTGTTAACGGGAATGACAATTTTAATTACAAGTATGAATATTATACGGTATCCTTTTCTACGGAGAGTGATAATTTGACATTGTGGAACAATTACGCAAAAGGTCAGAGTTATACAGGTTATAATATTGGATTTTGCAAAAACGAGCTTATCAAAGATATGATAAAAAAAGGGTTTTCTTCCGTATACGGAAATGTTATTTATGACAGAAAAGTCCAAGTTACTGTTTTAAATCTTATATTTAACAAGTGGAATAAAGAGTTTGAGCGGATTTTAAAATTAAAAAAAGTCCAAAAAAATTCTGATGCGGAAGAGCCTTTGAAAGTTTTGTTTGAATTAATCGACATTTTGGGCATAATAAGTTTGTTCTTCAAAAATCCGCATTTTAAAGATGAAAAAGAGTATAGAATAATTTTTATTAACAGCTTTGGGACAGATACGTCAAAGCCGACAAAAATCTGTGAGAAAAACGGTCTGTTTGTTCCGTATATAGAATACAAGTTCCAAAAAAGGACAGTAAATTCAATAAATATTGGCCCTACTTTGGATGAGAATATTTTCTATACAAGTACGAGCAGGATGTTATTAAATTTCGGATATGGAAACAAGGCTATAAATAGATCAAAAATCCCTCTGAGATACTAAAAAATAATACATTTATATTATTAAATCAGAATTAAAAGATTATATAATATTTGCATGAGTGTGCAAATTTTAGCTGAATATTTGGAATATTTGGAAGTCGAGAAGGGACTTTCAACAAACACAATAGATGCATATCGCCGAGATTTGAGCGATTTTTGGGATTTTTGTTCCTCGAAGGGTGTTGAAGATTTAGAAAATGTTGCACGTCAGGATATAAGCTTATATATTTTAAAATTGCATGATGACAAATATTCTTCCACCAGTATTATGCGCAAGATTGCTTCTATGAGAGGGTTTTTCAAATGGTTGTGCGCAAATGGCGGTTGCAAAAGTGATCCTACATTGACAATAGAACAGCCAAAATTGCCGAAAAGACTTCCTAAGGTAATATCAGTAAAAGAAATTGAAGAGATATTGCATCAGGATTTGAACGATACTCAAAAAGTTATTATAGAACTTTTGTATGGTTGCGGTTTAAGAGTCTCTGAGCTTTCCGAATTAGATATTTCAAATATCAATATTAAGGGCAAATATCTTCAATGTTTGGGGAAAGGATCAAAAGAAAGGATTGTACCGTTGGGAAGTAAGGCTATTGCTGCACTTAAGCGGTATTTACCAAAGAGAGAGTTTATTATAAACAAGTTTAATTTGAAAGAAAATCATTTGCTTTTGACGGAAGAAGGACGGGAAATTAATCGTCAAGATATATATAATTTTGTTCACGAGCAAGGTAAAAAAATTCATAAAACTATATCACCGCACACTCTAAGACATAGTTTTGCGACACATTTGTTGGAAAACGGTGCTGACTTGAGGGTTGTACAAGAGCTCCTCGGGCACAGCGACGTTTCTACAACTCAGTTATACACTCATATAAGCAAAAAACGGCTCAAGGACGTATATTTTGCAATAAACAAATAAAACAGGTACGGATAAACTTAGATGTTAGAAGTTTTTTTAACGGGAATAAAGCCTGATTCAGGCGTAACATTTATAACAGGAGGGCTTGCCGCAACAATGCAGAGCCTCGGTTATTCTACTGCGGTTTATCTTCCTGCTCAGACCGGTACTAGGATTAAAAACGGTTATATTCAGTCTCCTGACTTTTTGTTTATAAAGCACATGGATAAAAATATAATGACTTTTTGTTCTTACCTTTATAAGAGTAAGTATTTAGGGCTTGATGTATTTGCTGATGAAAAACTGTATATGGACAGAAATGTCATATTTCAGGATTATATGACGGTAGCACAACAGTTTGAGTGTTTGATAGTAAATGGTCACTCAAATATGGATGTGCCTATCGAAAAGAATTTTACGGAAGAAGAGTTGATTAATGCTATGAATATCCCTCTTATCATAGTTGCTTCTCTTCGAAATACAACGTTGGATGAAATTTTGGAGTATTTAAACCGTATTCAAACGACACCGCTCCATTTGAGAGGAGTTATTATAAACGAGTGCCCTCTGAGAAGTTTGGATTACGATGTAAGAGAAATCCAAAAGACTATAGAACTTCGCACAGGTGTTCCGGTATTAGGTATAATTCCGCGACTTTCTACCCTAAGAGGGTTGAAACCTGAAGATTGGATAGAATATATCCTTGCTTGTACAGATGTAGAAGCACTCTTTGATATCAAAATCGCAAAGCTTAGCAGTTAAAATCTGATTTTTTAGCTAAAAGCTTTCTTAATTGATTCATTGTAATTAGGTCTTAGAATACCAACTTCTGTTATGATACCTGCGATTAATTCGTGCGGTGTTACATCAAATCCCGGATTAATAACGTTAACTTCAGGGGCACAAATAATTTTACCATTAATATGTGTAACCTCTTCTCTTGAACGTTCTTCGATAACTATTTCATCACCTGTTTTTATGCTTGTATCAATAGTTGAAAGCGGTGCCGCAATATAAAAAGGTATATTGTGATATTTTGCGGCTATTGCAACTGTATATGTTCCGATTTTATTTGCTGTATCACCGTTTGCAGCAATTCTGTCCGCACCTACGACAACCATATCTATCATTTTTTTCTTCATAAAATATGAGCACATACCATCAGTGATAAGTGTTGTCGGAATACCGTCCATAGTGAGTTCCAGAGTTGTAATCCTTGCCCCCTGTTGTCTTGGCCGTGTTTCATCCGCAAAAACTTGTATTGTATTATCTTTTGCAAATGCAGATCTGACAACCCCAAGTGCAGTTCCGTATCCTACTGTTGCCAAAGCTCCGGCATTACAGTGTGTAAGGATTGTTGCGCCTTTTGGTACAACTTCAGCACCGTAGTCTCCTATTTTTTTATTGATTTTTATATCTTCATTTTCAAGTTTTATGCCGTTTTGTTTTAACTCTTCTATAATTCCGTCAATATCGGATGTGGAATTTTTAATTACTTCTTTTTGCTTTTCTACTGCCCACATTAAGTTTACGGCTGTCGGGCGGGATGTTGCCATATAATCAGCTTTTTCAAGAAGCTTCTTTATAAATGTATCTCTGGAGAGATTTTCTTTTTTTAATTCCATAGCGTAAAGAACAACTCCGTGTGCGCCGGCGATACCTATAGCTGGTGCTCCTCTTACAATCATGGTTTTTATTGCGTCAAACATTTCCTGACCGCTTTTTATGTCAACATATTTAAATTCGTACGGCACTTTTGTCTGATCAACCATTCTTGAACAGTTATCTACCCATTGTATTGTTCTTATTTTTGATATAAATTCACTCATTTTTCTCTCCACTATTGTCTGTTTTGCATATCTTTTATAAGTTCGGATATATAATATGTTAAAAATCCAGTAAACGCGTTAACTGTTGCGCTTAGGATTGCCAAAAATATTGATATAAATATGATAATCCACAAGCTTGCATTGTTGAGCGCAATTGCAACACCATAGTTTGCATAATATTTAAATGCTTTCAACAAAATTATTACAAGCGGCATATATACAATGGAAAATGCCAAAAATGACATAAATCCGATAATCCCGCCAATAGCAATACTTTCCTGTATAGAATCCAATCTTAAAATTCCAACCTTAATCAAAAATCCCATTTCGATTACTGCTGAAAAGCATATTAAAATGAAAAATATCCATCCTCCAATAAACGGGAAAACAGATAATATTCCGGCTAATATTCCGATAAAGCCGCTAATCATTAATATCAACTTAAATAAAGATATGTTCATAAAAGCTCACCTGTCTCTTTCAAAATATTAACACAACAAAAAATATAATGCATTATAATGTTTGTCGTTTAGCAACTTCTGCTCGTAAAGCTTTTACATCAGCAGACTCTCTTGCTTCTGCTGCAAGATTTTTTAATTCTTCATGATATTGTTTATAGAAATTATTAATACTGTTTGTTTCAAAATCAAGAACTTCGATTTTTTTGTTGCATTCTACGTAAGAATTTGCCTCGTCAGGGAAAATATCCGTAAGATGTAATGGTTGCATGTGCGTGAAATTTCGTTCTCTGATTGGAAGTTTTATATCAACATCTAACGTTTGGGCTTCTTTCATTGCTTTGTTAAAATCTTCCAAGGTTTCAAATTTCGTTCTGACAATCTCCATACCTTTATTTTGGTCAAATCTGTATAAATTCTTAAACGCTTCGATTTCTTCCGGATAACCCTTGTTTATTAATAAATCATTCACAAGTACAATCTTTTTAGCTGCAATTTTCTTTTGCTCTGCAGGGGCTTTAGAATTAATAAGGTTTATAAAATTCTTCCTTAATTTTCTTAGTTCTACCCATTCGCTATCTTGATTTAATTTTTGGATTTTTTCTTTTAGTAAATTTGATTGTTGATTTCTATGGGTTATTAGGGATTCTTTTAAAGTATTATTGCGCTGTTCTATTTCTTTAATTTTTTTTGATAACTCTCCAATATTTTTACATTTAATGTCAATACCGATGTTTCTTAAGTTTTCAAATAATTTTTCAGCATAAGGTTCTCTCTTAGCTTCAAACTCTGTTTTAATTTTGTTTCTCAAACGGATAACTTCCATGATGTTAACATCTTGTTCTTGAGATTTTTGTACGGCTGCTTTTGCCATACGAGATTTTATCAGGTATGCTGCTGTTCCCAAAACCGCAAGTCCGCCTAAAGAATAAAGTAAAAGTTTATTTCTGTTATTTTTTTCTTTGTTATCAGGTTGTACTTGCTGCTCGGTTGAATTTTTTGCAGTCGAAACTCCCGGCATTTGCATGTAGGCATTGCTTTTTACATTAAAAGTTGTCTGTAGTGTGTTATCCATGACGTTATTGTAAAAACCTGTGAATGTTTTTTTTTGCGTGTTATTTATTTATAGAAAATTTGTCCAAAATTAAGACTTGAATTTCTCCTCCAGCCAAGTCTGTTGTTATTTTCCCTTTGCCAAGTAAAGGAACATTGTTCATAACTACAGGAATAACTGCTGTGGTGCTAGTTAGTCTCGGTACGGAAATTTTCACATCATGTAATGTCTGACGGAAATTAAGATTACCAATTACGACAACTGTTTGCAGTTTATTAGATGATGCGTAAGCAAATACAGAAGGTGCAGATGTTTTTAAAAATCTGAAAGAACCATCTTTTAATATACTTTTTACAATTAGTTTACACTGGTTTGCTCTGATAAATTCTTCTTTCAATTCCAAATCGCTTCCGCCAGGTTTTCTTGAGAAATTGAAGATATCGATTTTACCCCTGTGAGCAAAATAATATTCATCATCAGTGTATGTCTTAGGTGCTTTTTTGTTAGCCCAGAAATAAATGTATCGGTCTCCGGTTTCAAAGCCATCTACAAAATATGAGTTGATAGGCAATGTTGCGTTTAACCACATAATCATACGGCTGTAATCTCTCCCTTTTTCAAGGATAGGACTCAGTTCGTCGTGTGTCGTAAAGCTTCCTATAACACTTTTAGGTTCCCCTATTTCTTTTTCTAAAGAAAGATTCAATTTAACTTGATTTTCAAGTTCTTTTGCGGTTTTCCAATTCTTCAAGTTGAAGAAACTTCCGTAATATCCGTCAAAACCGGCTTCCAATAGCTTGTCATACGGTGTAAATACGGCTTTTGCTGTTACCGGTTCTTTCCAAGAATCAGAAGATTCTGCCAGCCATAAGAATTCCTTATCTTTTGTTCTTGAATAATCAATCAATTCTTTCCAGAATTTTGCTGGCTTACAGTGAGCAACATCGGCTCTAATCCCGTCAACACCCAAATCCATCATTAAGTCAACATATTTTTTGTAAGCTCTCAATACATCTTGATTAACCTGATTTTCATTTCCGGCATCTAATAACCTTACATCGGTCCAGTCTGCTGGGATAATCGGTTGTCCTGCTTCATCTTTTACAAAAAGTTCCGGGCTTTGAAGAAATAAATCGTATGATCCGCAAGCTGGTACATCTACGATAACTGCAATTCCTCTATCGTGAGCGGCTTGTATGAATTTTCTTGCTTGATCTTCTAAAGATAACCCTGATTTGTTGTTTTTAAGTTGAGGGTTCAAAGAGTCAAACCCTGCTGCTGCATATAATGAGCCTGCTGTTCCGAGGGCTTTTGTCTTGCCGACTGGGGTTATCGGAAGAACATGTATTGCGGTTACTCCTTCTGCTTGCAATTCGTTGAGTCTGTCTATAGCGTTTATGAAATTCCCGCTTTCTTCTCCTGCGTCAAAGTCAATAATGCCGTTCCCGTCTTTGTCTTTGGCGTTAAATGTGCGGATGTTTATTTCATATATTACGGACGAGTTGTTCAAAAAATCGCTGCGTAAATTATTAATCCAAACTTCTTTTGCATCAACCTGTATAGAGGTAAACAATAATAATGAAGCAATAACCAAAAATCTTTTCATACACATTCCTTCCCTTTTGCCACTATAATATCAGATAAAATGGTCATTGGCAAGTTATATGATATAATTTAAGCATGGTTCAAAATGCTTATATTCACATACCTTTTTGTCGTCAAAAGTGTAATTATTGTTCTTTTGTTTCTTATCCCGAATTGGAGAAAAAAGACAGTTACATAAAAGCTTTGCTGTTTGAAATAAGTGAGAGGTATGAGGGTGAATATTTAAAGACAATTTATTTTGGCGGGGGCACTCCGTCTTTGTTGGAGATAAAAGATTTTGAAAATATTTTAGGTTTGTTAAAATTTGATGGTAATAGTGAGGTTACCGTTGAGCTTAATCCTGAATCTGTAGGAAGAGGATATTTAAGAAAGTTAAAGGAGCTTGGAGTTAACAGGTTAAGTTTTGGGTGCCAGACTTTTGACGAGAATATTTTGAAAATTATTGGGCGTAAGCACAAGCCTTATCAGGTTGTAGAATGTGTTAAGGAAGCTCAAAATGTTGGATATAATAATGTAAGTTTGGATTTTATTTACGGTTTGCCTGCTCAGTCAGTTGAAGGTTTTGAGGCTGATTTAAAAAAGGCGGTTGATTTGAATATTCAGCATGTCTCGCTTTATGGGCTAAAAATAGATAGCGGGTGTTATTTTTATTCTCATAGACCTGATAATCTTCCTGATGAAGATTTGCAGGCAGATATGTATTTGACGGCTTTGAATGTTATGAGAGAAAACGGCTTTAATCATTATGAGATAAGCAACTTTGCAAAAGCAGGGTTTGAATCTAAACATAATCTTAATTACTGGGATAATAATTCTTATTACGGATTTGGAGTAGGAGCTCACGGGTACACAGGTGCCGTAAGATATTCAAACAAAGTCAGTGTCAATGATTATATTGATAATCCTAATGAGCATATAACTGAAGAAGTCCCTTCTCAAGCAGAAAAATTGGAAGAGGAGATATTTTTAGGTTTTCGTAAGATGTCTGGGATTAATGTTGAGCAAATTAACAGGAAATTTTCTATAGACTTTGACAATGAATATAAAAATATTCTGAAAAAATATGTGGATTACGGTTATTTAGAAAAAACAAAAATAGGTTATCGGCTTACTGATAGCGGAATACTTGTAAGTAATGTGATTCTGGCGGATTTTTTGAACTAAAAAAGCCCTCTTTTAAAGAGAGCTTTTTTATAAATATATTTTATGGTTTCAGCTGTCTAGCCTGCAACTTCTTAAGCAACTTCTTCAGCAGCTTCTGTTGCAGCTTTTGCACCTTTACTTGTGAATTTTGAAATCAAATGAGTGTCAAGAAATTCGCCAGGTTTGATAAGAGCTTTTTTAACACCTGCTAAGAAACCTTTAGCTTCCGGCAACAACCATTTATCACCTTTCCATTTGTAAAGTCCGAATGATGCACCCGCAAGTACAACTAAACCGCCAACTACCTTACCGATAGTTTTTAAAACGCTACCTTTTTTCTCAGCTTTATCTGCAACTTTGTTTTCAGGGCTGATATCTACTTTATCAGGTTCGTCAGCCGGTGCTGAATATTTACCTGGAGCGCCGATAATATCAGCTTTATTATCAGTTTCGCCTCTAAACGATACTCTAGGATTACTAAACGAAATTGGACTTAAACTCATAGGAAAAACCTCCTTTTAATTACACACCTTATACCTAATGAAAAACGACTTATGTTATAATTTTGTCTAAAAAATGATTAAAATACAATTTTTGTTACAAAAATTTACATTAATTTTGGAATAATTTTAAACTATGTGTACTCTATATTATTGGAAGGAGAAATAGGAACATGGAAAATTCTAATATTATAGCGATTGAAGAGAAGGAAAAAGAGGATGCAAGAGCCCTCACGCAAAGTTTTGCAAGAAGCGATGTAAAGAGCAGAGCATATATAAACGCTCTGGGTGCTGAAATTCTTCTTAAGTATTTTGAGAAAGAAAATATTATCAAAGAACGCACTTATAATTTACATAATATTAGAAAAATTTTAGAAGAATTTGATATTTCTGATGTGAAGCTTTCTAACATCCATATAGATGTCAGAGTAGTATTTGATGAAAATCAAATTTTTATTCCTAAGTCTCATTTTGAATACGACCTCCTTCCTGATATTTATGTTGTGTTTAAATTGGCAAAAGATCACAGCAATGTTGAATTTTTAGGATTTTTTGAACCGAAATTAATTAACAAAAATAATGCTAACGATAAATACTATTTCATAGAAAAAGAAAAATTATCTTCTCCGGTTGACCTAAAATCATTTGTTGAAAATTTTAAAGGAGATAGGGCAAAGGATTATTCTCAAGAAGAATTAGATAATGCTGAATTTTTAATGTTATCAATGACTGATCACGATGTAAGCGATGAAGATAAAAGAAAATTACTTAATTATTTGTCTCATAGTGAAGTGTTAAGAGATGAGTTTATTGAATATGAAAACTTTGAAATGATTTCTTATCAGGCTGCAAATATTGTAGGACTTGAATTACCTGTAAATCCTAGCGATGTAAATATTGCAGAAATTCCGACAGAAGATATGCCATCTGATATTGCAGATGAGATAATGCCGGAATCGTCTGAACCTGAAATCGTCGAGGAGTCTAATAGTGATAATAACGGTGGTGTATCAGGCTTGGTTGAAGGTGCTGTAACATTGGGTGCAGAAATTGCAGGAACTGCAATGGCAAGTGCAGCTTTAGCAGGAACTGAAGAAGCTGTTGATACTACAGCAAATATTGTTAATGCTGCAGCAAATGTAGCAAATGTTACATCAGATGCTATTGATATGGCAAACAGCATTCAAAACATGGCGGCGCAAGTTTTCTCAGATGATAATGCTCAAGAGACAACTCAAGATTTGGAAAATCTGAATTTGGATAATCTTGCGAATGAAGTTGATTTTTCAAATGTAGAAAACTCTTTAAGTGATGATGCAGCACAGAGTGTAACTGATACTGTTGCTGAGCCAAATTGGCAAGATGTCCAGTCTGATGTTGCTTCTGATAATTCAGAAGATGTTCAGAGTGAATCTCAGGTTGAGGATACTGTTGCTGAAGCTCAAGACTCTTCCGACAGCGATAATATGAATGGAAGTTTGGACGAGTTATTTGCTGATTACGGCAATGATAGCTCTGATGAGAGTAATACTTCAGAACAAAATAATGATGATTATGAAGATGATTATGAAGATGATTATGAAGATGATTATGTAGAAAATAGTTTTTCAGGTAGTGATTTACCTTCATCTAGGGGTAGTTTGGTCGATTCTATTGCACGCGGGCTTCATACTCCTATTAGTGAAGCGACAGAATTAACTTCTTTAGAAGATATTCAATCAGGAAATATCCCTAAAGCTTCTGCTCCGGCTAATACCGGAGATATTATGGAAACAATGGAGATGGATGAGTTTCATAACCTTGTAAATAATTATGTTCCGCAAGAAATAAAAGATGAATCTGAAACTGTTGCTTTTGATAATGTAGGGGGTTCTTCAGCAATTCCGATTTCGGCGAATAAAGAGGAACAAGCAGAAGATGCTTCAGAATTGTCAACAATGGATGATATAGCCTCAGAAACGACTAACAATGATGGATCTAATATCAACGATCGTTGGGCAGGTGCTGCTGAAGGCGTAGGTTCTGTTTTGCCTAAAGCTGAAGGTGAAGAGTTAACTTCAGATGCATTTGTAGAGGATTTATCTGATATTCAGAATACATCAGATATAAGCAAGCCTGCGGATGAGTCTGATGTAGTGGCTGAAACTGTTGAAAATGCGGAGAATATTTCTGATACACAGGATTTGTCTCATGTGTTGGATCATGCTGACGAATTAACCTCTGATGATTTTGTGCAGAATATGCCTGATGTGCAGGATTTGTCTCATGTGTTGGATCATGCTGACGAATTAACCTCTGATGATTTTGTGCAGAATATGCCTGATGTGCAAGATTTGTCAAATGTGTTAGATCATGCAGATGAATTGACTTCAGACGATTTTGTACAGAATATGCCTGAAGAGCAAGATTTGTCAAATGCGTTAGACCATGCAGATGAATTAACGTCAGATGATTTTGTACAGAATATGCCTGAAGAACAAGATTTGTCAAATGCGTTAGACCATGCAGATGAATTAACAACAGATGATTTGGTAGAAGATTTATCTGAAATGCAGAATGTTACTGGTACAGCTGATCTCAATGATAGTGCTAATATTGCTGATAATACAGCTCACACTGAAGATACTGATTTAGATGAAGGATTTTTGAGCCAATTAGATTCTATCGGTTTGGGTGAGCTACCTGAAGAAAATACTTCTTCTGATGAGATTCCTGATGATCAAATTTCAGATTTGATATCAGGAGAAAGTTCACCAAATGATGAAGAAAAAAGCGTTTCTGGTCTTGAAGTAAGTGATGAGACAGCTGAAATTACAGATTCTGAAAAAGAACAGGATGATGAAAAATTGCATGTTCTTTATGACGGATCTACAGCTGATAATATAGAATCTTTGGAATCTGAGCCGAATGAAAATCAGGAAGAAGAAAATTATGATTTCAGACCTGATAACAAGTTTGGAAAGTTAATGCCTGTATTTGCAATTCTTGCAGCTATCATTATCGCGGGTTCTGTTGTAGGATTTTTGATTAAGAGCAAAAACAGCGTGGATGCTGATACTCTTATTCAGACTACCGAAGAAAATGAAATGCTGGCATCTCCTGAAGTTGATAATTCAAATATCTTAGGAAACAATGGCCCAATTCCGACTGCAAATATTCCAAAAGATGGTGAAACGGCTGCTCCTCAAGCTCAGACTAAAGCACCGTCTAACCAACCTGCAGCTTCAACTCCTGCTCCGGCAAAAGCTACTGATAAAAAAGAAGTTAAGCCTGCAGCGCAGAAGGCTCCTGTTGTAAGACAAGTAACTCCGACAAAACCTCTCAACAGCAGCAAAACAATTACTCTAAGAAAGCTTGCTTGGCAAGTACCTGATTATCTTTCATATAGCGACAATATGAAGAGATATTTACAAACAGCAGGAAAGAGTATAAAACTTACACTTTCAAGTGATCTTTTGCTTACGAATGATTATATTTATTCAAATCAGGTTAAGGTTGATTTGAAACTTAACAAAAATGGAGATATAATTAGTTCTAAGATAGCAAAATCAAGCGGTTCTGAACAAGTTGATAAAATTGTGTTACGAACTGTTAAAGATACACTAAATGTGGTGAAACCTGCTCAGGGAGAGGTTCCTACACCTAATTATAATTTGGCTCTTATCATTTATCTATAATTGTGTTACAATGATATAAAGTAGGGGAATTCAAGTGGAATTAGCACAGGATAAAATAAATCTAATTGAAAAGTTAATTAGAAGTAACAGAAAGTTTGTTAATAACGAAGATTTGTATGATGATTTCTTTAATGAAACTTGTAAACGTTCTTTGCCGATTATAAGCACGATTACTTCTGATGCAACTTTGGAAGTGTATTTGAGAAAGGTTGCGACTTCGAGTATATTGAATGTACTTAAAGATTCCGGCAGGTTGAGAAGAACTCGTGAAAGTTATGAGCCGGTAAAAGAAGTTTCGCTAAATGACACCGCTTCCTACTCAAATGTATATGCAAATGTAGTTATTGAATACGAACCTATAGATTTTGATAACGGGCCTGAGGATGTAGCCGTTAAAAATGAAGTTTTACAAATGGTTATTGATTCAATTCATCAGATAAATAATGCAGAGCCTGAAAAACAGTATCTCGAGTTGTACAAATTGAGATTTCAAGAAGGCATGACTCAGAGTGAGATTGCAAATGAGCTTAATCTGTCTCAGTCCGAAGTCTCAAAAAGATTATTTAAACTGATGAAAAAGGTAAAAAAAGCCTTTAACTAATCGAGATTTTTAATATGAAATGTCCAATTTGTAAAAAAACAATACCGGATGATTCCATTAGGTGTCCGTATTGTAATACCCGAACCGGTTTAATTTGTAAAAATTGTCACACAGTCAATACGGTTTTTGATATTGTTTGCAGGAATTGCGGAGAAGAGATTTTGAAGCTTTGCCCTGAGTGCGGTTGTGTAAATTTCCCTAATGCTAAAGTTTGCAGAAAATGCGGGTATGAACTTAAAGAGCCTGTTAAAATTGATAAAATTAAGCCAAAAGCTTCACTTAATGACTCGGCAAAATCAAACAAACGTATTGTAAATCAGGAGATTGCTAAGCAACTTTTAGAAAAGGCGATTTTATCTAAGGATAAGAAAATTATTTCGCTGAGTGGTGTGCGTGGTGTGGGCAAGAGCCATGTTTTGGCAAAGGTAATCCAGAGTTTGCAGGAACAAGCTTATGTTTGGTTTTACGGCAAGTGTACTCCTATTACTCAGTTAACTCCCGGCGGTTATTTGCAGGACGTATTGTTTAATCTTTTTAATTTGCCTAATTTTTGTATAAATAGCTTGAAGTTTAAAAAAGATGCTACAAAATTATTCCAAAATAAATTCCCTTACCTTGATAATAAAGAAATTGCGGACTTTTTAAACTTTTTGTATCCTTCTGAGTTCGGCAAATTTGAGGATTTACATAAAAATAAAACAAAGACTTTTAATTTATTAAACAAGATTTTTGATAAAATTATTCAATATTCTAAATTCGTCATCGTTGTAGACAATTTTGAGACTATTGACGGTTTTTCTTATGAGTTTTTGCATAATTATATTAAAAAGGATTCTGTTTATAAGGATTTGAAATTACTCCTTTTATATTCTGAGCCACGTCCTTGCAAGGGGTATTTTAATTTGCCTTTAGAAGAGAATGAGGATATATATTTTGATTTAACACTTGAGCCTTTTGATGCTGACCAAATGGTCAAGTTTATAGCCAAAAAAGAAGAAAAAAATTCTGATTTCCCTGCGATAACTGATAGCGAGAATACATTAATTATGACTCAGTGCGGTGGTATTCCTGCATATATCGAGCAGGCGCTTGGCTTAAGGTTGGATTCTCAGGTTGCGGATTGTGAATTCGAACTGCCGGAAAAGTATGCAGATCTTGTTGCAAAGAGAATATTTATTTTGGGCGAAATTAATAAAGAAGCTTATACTTTGCTTATGGGCTGTGCAATTTTGGGTGATAAAATTAATTTGAATTTAATACAGCAGATTTTTGATTATGATGATAAAGTTTTTGGAGATATTATCACTTATTTGAATAAAATGAATTTTATTGTTCCTTTAAATGATATTTTTTACCAGTTTAAGGATCTTCTTTTGTGGGAGACAATTCTGAATGTTGCGAAAACCGATGAGCAATACATAGCATTAAATACTCGTATATGTAATGCGCTTGTGAACTTTACTCCAAATTCTAATGCGATTTTTGGTATTATTGCCCAAAATATTAAGAACCCGAGTTTGGCGCTTGATATATGGACTCGAAATACTCGTTTGGCTTCATATATAGGCGATATCGGTTTGTATTCAATATCTCAAAAGCAGTGTCTTGCGCTAATAAATGAATTGGATGAAACTAAAACTTTAAGAATACGTTATAATATTTCTGAAAGATTGGGCAAATTATTGTCGGATTACAACCCGAAAGAGGCTATGGATTATTTGCCTGACGCTATTGCAAATGCGGAAGCGTTAGAAGATGTTCCAAAAGAGATAGAGCTTTTGGCTTATTTGACATATTGCTGTAGTAAGACAGGGACTTATTTCGGGAATGTTGAATGCGTTGACAGCGTGTTGAGTAAAATTCCGCAAGACAAAAAGTTGGAAATAGCTCTGGTGAAGAGTGCAAAACTGAAAGCGCTTCTTGCAATAGGAAATTGCGGGCAGGTTGTTAATATGATTGACAACGAGATTATGCCTGTTTTTGATGAGATTTTAAAGACAAATTATACAAGGGTTGATATTCCGTCAAGTATCGTTCTCGAAACTTGGTTTAATACGTATTTAGTGTTGGCGGAAGCTCTTACTATGCAAGGAAATGACAGGTCGTTCGAAGTTTTGACAATTCTTTTCGAAATTTTGGAGCGTAACAACATTCAGGATGTTTCGTATATTTGTAAGTGCAAACTCATATTAGCTCAAGCTAATACTATGAAAGGCGATTACACAACAAGTGAAAAGTTGTTAGAAGATATTATGAAACAGTATCAAGACAAAAATCTTGATGATGAAGCCATAATAAAATGGAATACTATCAATATTATAAATAATTTTATGCGCAAAAAATACAAGGATATGCAGGACGATTTGTTCCAGATTGTAACTTTTGCAAATAATTGCGGAGATGTGTTTACAAAAAACATGATGAAAACTTTGCTGGGTAAGTTATTTAATGATACTGATAAGACCAAAGAGGCTATGAAGATTTATCAAGACCAGATAACTTATTTCTCAAAAGAAAAGATGGCTCTTGGAGCATTGCTTACTTGGTATTTAATTGCAGAAGCTACAATTACAACTGATGGACCTTATGAGGCAAGAGAAATAGCTTCTCAGGCAATCAAAGTTGCGCAAAACCCTAAGATAGAAAACTATTTCTTCTCTGTTCTTCTGGATATTATTATTGCAAAATCATTTATGGTAACATCTGATTATGATTCCGCAAAAATTCATATAGAATCTGCTATTGAGATTGCTAAAAAATATAATATGAATGATTTGTTATCCCGTTTATACCTGTTGTATGGCAGATATTTTAATGAAATCGGACTTGTTAAATCTGATGAACAAAAAGATTATCTTGAAGGTTCTAAAAAGATGTATGAACTTGCTTCAAATCTTGTTAAACAGACAAGAAATAACCATGTTTATGTCGAAATTGAAAAAGCAAAAAGTGTGTTGAAATCTTTTGTTGAAGTCAACGGAATTAAGTTATAAATATTGAAACTAAGGAAAATTTATGAATACCCTGTCAAAAGAAGAATTACTAAAACTATATCATCTTGATTTAAAAGAGTTGCTTGAAATATCAGCTAAGTATGTAAAAAATGAAGTAAGTTTTTGTTCGCTGGTAAATGCAAGAAATGGCAAATGTTCGCAAAACTGTAAGTATTGTGCTCAAAGCTCATATTACCGTACGGATATTGAAAGTTATCCGCTCATAAGTTTGGATGAAGTTCGAGTTTCAGCACTTGATGCAAAGAAAAATCACGCATCAAAGTTTGCAATTGTTACTTCCGGAAAAACTCCAGACGAGAGTGATTTTGATACCATACTTGAGATGATAGAAGAAGTGAACAAAATAGACGGTCTGAGAAGCTGTGCTTCTATCGGAATCTTGACAGAGGAGCAAGCTGAAAAATTGGCTTCGGTCGGACTAAAAAGATTTCATCATAATATAAACACTTGTAGATCTTATTATCCTGAAGTTTGCACTACTCACAGTTGGGAAGACAGATATAATACTTGTAAGCTTGTAAAAAAATACGGCATGGAGCTTTGCTGTGGTGTAATACTCGGTATGGGGGAGAGTGTTGAGCAGAGAATTGAGATGGCTTTGGAACTTAGAGAAATAGAGCCTGACAGTATTCCTATAAATATTCTTATGCCAATTCCAAGTACTCCTTTTGAGAACTACTTAGACAAAATAGATGAAGAAAATGTCTTAAGGACTTTGGCTGTTTTTAAAATTGCAAACCCTAATTCTATTTTGCGTTTTTGCGGCGGAAGAATGAGGCTGTCCGATGAAAACCAAAAACTCGCCCTTACCAGTTGTGTAGAGGGTATTCTTATAGGAAACTATTTGACAACAGTCGGTAAAAATCCTCAAGAAGATTATGAGATGGTAACTAAACTCGGTAAAAAAATAGTTTAGAAAATATAAAAAGCATTTTATTCAAAAACTTTTTTATAAATTACATCTATATTTTTTAAGAAAGCTTTTTTATCAAACAACTCTTCAATCTCATTTTTGCTGAGTCTTGAAGTAACATCGTTGTCATCAAGAAGATTTGCTTTGAAATTGCCGTCATTTTCAAACGCTTCAAGAGCATTTCTTTGTACAACTCGGTATGCTTCTTCTCTGGTTAAGCCTTTTTCTATCAATTTTAATAGTACTTTTTGTGAAAATACTATCCCGCCGAATTTGTCGGTATTTTTAAGCATATTGTCCTTATGTACAACCAGATTTTCCAAAATGTTGTTAAATCTTGCAAGCATAAAGTCCACAAGTGTAAGACTATCAGGGAAAATTATACGCTCAGCTGAACTGTGTGAAATATCTCGTTCATGCCATAGCGGAATATCCTCGAGTGCTACTATAGAATTTGCACGAACAACTCTTGCTAACCCGCATAAATTTTCGCTTAAAATTGGGTTTTTCTTATGCGGCATTGCAGAGGACCCCTTTTGGTTCTGATCAAATCCTTCTTCTACTTCAAGAACTTCGGTTCTTTGCAGGTGTCTTATTTCTGTTGCAAATTGCTCAATTACACTTGCAATAAGTGCCAGAGATTGCATAAAGTATGCGTGATAATCTCTTGCGATAATTTGTGTTGAAATTTTGACAGGTTTAAGTCCAAGATTTGCGCAAGTGAGTTCTTCCACTTCCGGCGGAATATTGCTGTAAGTCCCGACAGGTCCTGAAACTTGGCCTACACGAATTTGCTCAAGTGCGTTTCTAAAATTGTTTCTTTGACGGTTTAAAATATCAATCCACGAGCAAAGCTTGACTCCAAAAGTCATTATTTCTGCGTGTACCCCGTGAGAACGTCCGATACATAAAGTGTCTCTATGTTTTTCTGCGAGGATTTTTAGTGTATTTATAACCGTATTCAAATCGTTCAGAATTATCTTGCCGCTGTCTTGAATTTGAAGCGAGAATGCTGTATCTATGACATCAGAACTTGTCATTCCAACGTGCATATATTTTGCCAAATCTCCAAGACTTTCGTTAACACTCGTTAAAAACGCAATAACGTCGTGTTTGACCTCTCGTTCAATTTCTTCAATACGCTTAAGATCAAATTTTGCGTTGTTTTTTAATTCTTCTATATCTTCTTTAGGGAAGATGCCCAATTCGGCGTACGCTTCACAGACTGCAATTTCTACATTTAAGTAATATGAAAACTTAGATTGCAGTGACCATATATTTTTAATTTCATCACGAGAATATCTATCAATCATAAATTGATTATAGCACAAAATTTCTAATATAAAACCACTGCAAAAAGTTAAGTTTTTGTTTTATGCAGAATACATCTTCAAGGTTCTTTCCATGTTTTTGCTTATGACAGATTTGACTGAATCATATTCTGTTTGAAGTGCGCTGTGTTCAGTATCAAGAAGTTTTAGCATGCTGTCATATTGCTTGTCTTTGGATTCTATATCTTTTGTTTTTGCTTCATATTCTGCTTCTGCTTTTGCGATAGCAGCTTCATCAGTTTCTGATGAAATATCAAGTGCATTTGTATAGATAATAGATGTCCATGCTCCGTCTTGCAGGCCTGTACCTTCTTCTGTAGGGTTTTGATAATTTACTCTCTCTAATGTAATTGAACCGCTCTCAAGTGAATATTTAAGCCATTCTGCACTGTTCATAAGTCCATCTTCAAGAATATCGTATCTCATTGATGTCGTATCTGTTTTGTTGACAACAATGTTTCCGTTTTCATCAAGAGTTGTGTCAATGGTTGTATTTGTTTGAGTACCATCTTTTTCATCGCTAGGGCCGTTCATTCTGTGCCATAGATTTACGTACCATTGTGCTTTATCTTTGTCATCGTATTCATAGATTGGTTTGTCTATTGTGTAAGGTACATCTTTCATTTGAGGTTCTTGTGCTTCCCAATCTGATAAATCTTTTTCATATAGGTCACTGTCAAATACGTTTTTAGTAAACGCAAGGCTCATATCTTCTTGGAAGGTTTTGATCATATCAACAAGTACTGTATTATAATCAATTCCTAAGTCACCGCTATGATCTACTGCATAATATAAATCTATACATTTTTGATAAAGAGTTTTTTGTTCTATTCCTGTAATATTGCCGTCTGCATCGTAGGTATAGCAATAGTTACTCAAAAGTTGTTGGACTTCTGTTGGTGTTGTACCGTTTTCTAAAGCTTCTTTAAGATAATAATCACTGATTAATTTATCTGATTCTTTTGCGCTCGCATCAAGATTTTCTGATGGGTGTTCTGCAGCATATACTGTTTCTCCGTTCCAGCCATCTCTTATGGCATCAGAGACTTTTAACATTGCTTCTGTTGCTCTTTCACCATTGCTTAATTTTGAGCCACTTATTGCACTATAGTTTATACCTTTACTACTACTAGCTGAAGCAATTATTTCAATTTGCTTGCCTGTAGTTGTGTCTTTATATTTTGGATATTTACTTTCGTCTGCTGTACCGTTTCCTGTTGTTTCAAGATCTATCATATGGGCAAGTACGTGCAGGTAACATCTGCTTGTACCTCCTGTAGCTGCATTAAAACAACTGGAAGAAGCTTCTTTAAATATGTTATATAATTCGCTGTCTGTGCCTGATACTTCTGTCCAATATTTTTCGTTTGTTGCGTCAGGTTTACCTTTTTGCCATTCTTCGTATTCCTTTTGCCACTTTTCATATTCGGTTTTGTATTCAGGGTTTTCTATGGTTTCAACTTCACCTGTGTCTATTGCTTTTACGCCATATTTTTCCAAAAATTCGTTGATTGTTGTACTGTTTTCATAATTGTCTGCGTCAAGTTCTGATACTAGAATTTGACCTTTGTTGTTTATTAGACCATATTGGTTTTTCAATGGGGCATATTGCGACAATTGTGTGCCTGTTAAATCAACGTATGATTTGTTTCCGTTTAGGTCATACGTTGAATATATAAGGTTCGTTGCGTTTAGAGCATCAATATATTCTCTGCTAGCTTCCGTTGTTCTGTTCGCTAATGCCATTTTTGCACTCGTTATTGTCTGTGAGCGCAATTCGTTATCCGAAAGTCTTGCAGTTATACTTAGTAATTTAGCTTGTGATGCTGATAATCCCATTTTTGACGAAATTTTCCTTTCTGTTCTTTTTCTTTGTCGGCATTGTATATTGTTTTCTTTAATTCTTTTTACAAAACTTTACATCATTTTTTTTTAGATTTTTTCATCCTTTTTACGTGCTAAAATTATATTTATGAATTTGGATGTGGCTGTGGAGCAGAATAAATCTAAAAAAAATATTCCGTTATGGTTGATAGCGTTTACTATTTTATTACCTACTGCTTTTGCTATGTTTGCTACATCTGAAACTAACGTTGCGATACCTTATATTGCAGGGTTTTACGGATCTACTTTGGATGAGGCTAACTGGATTATTACAAGTTATATGATTGCAAATGCTATTACTCTCCCAATGACGGCTTGGTTTGAAAACCTTATGGGGCGTACTAATTTTCTTAAAGTTTTTATCGGACTGTTTACTTTGGGTTCTTTGTTATGCGCTGTTGCTCCAAGTTTAAATATGATGATTTTAGGCCGTTTAATTCAAGGTATCGGAGGCGGACCTCTGCAACCTATATCACAAGCTATTTTGTTTGCCTGTTTCCCGTTTGAAAAACGTGGTCAGGCTATGGCTCTGTTTGCTCTGTCTGTCATGGTTTCTTCTATTATGGGGCCTACTATTGGCGGGTTTATTGTTGAACATCTCAGTTGGAAGTGGATATATTTGATGAATATTCCTGTGGGTATAATTTCTTGCTTCCTTGTTCAATTTTTTATCCCTGAACCGGAGGAAAGACATAAACCTAAAAAAGTTGATTATGTCGGATTTTCACTGCTTGTAATTTGGCTTATGACTATGCAGGTTGTGCTTGATAAAGGTGAGCAGTATAACTGGTTTGATACGACTTGGGTTGTTTGGTTGAGCGGAATTTCGTTCTTCTCGTTTGTCTTTTTTGTCGTTTGGGAAATCGAAAATAAGGAACCAATGGTTAACTTGAGAATTTTAAAGGATAGAAATTTCGCAATTGGTACATATTTGGCTGCTTTTGTTAATATGATTATTTATGTTACTATTGTGCTTTTGCCAAAGTATTTGCAAAGTATTATCGGATATACGGCATACTTGAGCGGGCTGTCTTTGGCACCGAGGGTTGTTTCTTGTCTTATTATGCTTACTTTTGTCGACAGGCTTGTTGCAAAGATTGATAACAGAATTCTTGTTGCTATCGGGTTTTTCTTTATCGGCCTGTCAACTTATTATTATACCAATTTAACCTTAATGACATCTTTTGGGTATTTGGTTTTGCCGAATATGATTTTGGGTGTCGGGGTAATTTTAACAACGGTGCCTTTGTCGGCGCTTGCGCTTGGAACTTTGCCTAAATCAGAACTATCTAACGGTGCCGGTTTGCATAGTTTGGCAAAAAGTGTTGCGACAGTAACAAGTATTTCTTTATCTTCTACGATGGTTGCAAGGTTGTCTCAGGCTCATCAAACTCATTTGGTCGGAAACTTGGCTATGACTAATCCTGTATTTTTCCATAAATTCGGGGTCATGAGTCATAAGTTTATGTCCAGCCTGCCTATGTATTCCGCTCAAATAAAGGCTAATGCATTATATTATAAACAGCTCATTGTACAGTCTAAGATTTTTGCTTACGTAGACGTATTTGCACTTTTTGCAATCGTTTCGTTCTTTATGATTCCTCTTGCATTTGCTCTTAATGTTGATTTCAAAAAGAAAATCAGTGAGGAAAAATTGAAAATGCCAGTTAAGCAGGAAGAATCCGCTTAATTCTTGATTGGCAAATATGATTGCGGGTAATTGTAATCTTCTTTAAAGCCTATGTGTCTGTACATTTTCAGCGCTTGGAAATTATTTGTTTCTGTTGTTGTATTAACTTCCGTAATCGGGTAAACGCTGTTGTCGCAAAGTTCAATAAGCTTGTTAACTGAATTTTTTAATAAATGCTTTGACAATCCTTTGCCTTGATGTTCTCTTGTCAGTCCAAAAATAGGAATGTTCGCAATACTGTTATCAGTTAAGTTCATGAAACATAATCCTACAGGCTCATCATTATATAGCAATACTGTTGTTGCTTCAGGCAAGAATTTTGCGTAAACATCTCCTGTAATCTTTGTTAAGATGTCTCTTACACCTTCGTCAGTCTTAAATCTCGGATCGAAAAGGGCATCTGCACTGTTCTCGAAGGCTTCGTGTATAATATGTACGGCATCTCCGTAAAAATCATCATTCCATTCAGCCATACTATAGCCTTCAGGTAATGGCCCTAAATCAGCCATCTCAAGTATTTCTCTGGAGTTTGTTCCGTTCATCATAAATCTTAATACTACAATTCCGACAAACTTAAAGCCGAATTGTGCTATTTCATTTATTAATATCTTTTGTGCGCCCAACATTGGGTAGCATACAACCATATTCTGGCGTTCCTGCTTTGTTTCTGCCATAAATTCGTCAATAAGATATCTGCTTCGTTCTTGTGTGTTTTCCATTTTGTATGAGTGGATAATATTTAATTCTACAGCTTCTGAAATTGATGTTGTATAAATCAAAAATGCTGTAGGTAAACTGTTTTCAAACAGCACAATACATTTTATTAAATCTTTTTCAATTGCGTTTATAAATCCCTTATAGTCAAGCGGGGGTAATTCAAATTTATATTCTTCGATTGCTCTGTCTTTAAAATCGTTATATATTGCCTCAAAAGACGAATAATCTTCTCTTCTTATTAATCGTGCTTCAAATACAGTTTTCATACATTAATTCCTTACTCTTTTTCATATTATAGCATATGATGCATTTTTTCTTTTTTAGTGTCCAAATAATATTTATTATATGTTGTCACTTCAGAGTCTACTTTCACTATATCATTTACAGTTAATCCGTAACCCTTCAAACCTATGATTTTTTTAGGATTGTTAGTGATTAGGTTGAATTTTGTAAACCCTATGTCTCGAATGATTTGGGCGCCTATTCCGTAATCTCTAAGATCTGCTTTAAATCCGAGCGAAATATTTGCTTCAATCGTATCTTGTCCCTCTTCTTGCAATTTATATGCTTTGATTTTATTTACAAGTCCTATACCTCTGCCTTCTTGACCTCTCATATAGACTAATGCACCTTTTCCGTATTTTTCTATCATTCTTAGTGCACCGTGCAATTGAGAATTGCAATCGCATTTAAGGCTGTGGAATATATCTCCGGTCAGGCACTCGCTGTGTACTCTGATAAGCGGTATTTTATCGCTGCCATCGTCTTTTACCAATGCTACGTGTTCTTCGCCGGTTAATTTGTTTACGTATCCGTATATTTTAAAATGCCCATATTTAGTAGGTAAATCGGCTTCTGCTTCTCTTGATACGAGATTTTCTGATTTAAGTCTGTATGCAATTAACTCTGCTACGGAAATAAATTTTATACCGTGTTCATCTGCAAACTGTCTCAAATAATCTCTTCTTGCCATGTGCCCGTCTTTGGTCATAATCTCGCACATAGGACCAGCCTGAACATGTCCGCATAACCTTGCCAAATCGACAACAGCTTCTGTGTGACCTGTTCTTTGCAAAACACCGCCTTTTCTTGCTACACAAGGAAACAGGTGCCCGGGTCTTCTTAAATCTGACGGAACTGCATCAGGAGCTATTGCAACTTCTATGGTTTTTGCTCTGTCGTATGCTGATATCCCTGTAGTTACTCCAAATTTTTCGGCTGCATCTATGCTTACGGTGAAGGCTGTTTTCATGCTTTCACTGTTTTGCTCTACCATTTGCGGGAGTTCAAGTTTCTCGGCTATCTCATTTGAGATTGCTAAGCATACGAGCCCGCCTGCTTCTCTTGCCATAAAATTTATTACATCGGGAGTTGTCATTTGTGCGGAACAGATTAGGTCGCCTTCATTTTCTCGGTCTTCATCATCTGCGACAATTAACATTTTCCCGTTTTTAAAGTCTTCGATTGCTTCTTCTATATTATCAAATCTAAAATTATCCATTACACAAACCCATTCTCTCGTAAAAAATTTTCGTCTATCCTATTATTATTATTTACTGATAAAAATTTTTCAATGTATCGACCTAATATATCAGTTTCTATATTCACATTATAACCCGATTTCAGGTCTTTAAGTGTAGTATTTTGCCAAGTATGAGGAATTACTGCAACTTTTATTACTGATCCGTTAATATCGGCTACAGTTAAGCTTATCCCATTAATTGCGATAGAACCTTTTTTGACTATGTACTTGGTTTCTGTTTCAGGTACAGTAAATGTTAAATTATAAAAGTCTGTAAGACGTTCATAGCCTAAAAATTTCCCGACACAGTCAATATGACCTTGTACAATATGCCCGCCCATTCGACTGTTTGGGGTTAGAGCTCTTTCTAAATTGACTTCGTCTCCAGTGTGAATTTCTTTGAATGTCGTAACCCTAAGCGTTTCATCACTTACATCGGCAGAAAATGTTGTATTTGTTAAGTCAGTTACGGTCTGACAGCAGCCGTTTATCGCAATACTGTCTCCGATTTTGGTGCCTTCGAGTATGTTTTTGCACTCGACAGTAATTCGAGCTCCATTGGCTTTTTTAGAAAAATCCTTTATTTTACCGATTTCTTCCACAATCCCTGTAAACATATCTTCATTTTATCACAAAAATATGTTATAATCTTTTCGTGGAGAAAGAGCTTAGAAAAGAGTATTTTGATAAGGCATTCAGGCTTCATTCTGCCGGAAAGGTTGTGGAGGCTGTAAATTTTTATAACAAAATCCTTAAGGAAATTCCTGAGGATTCCGAGGTGTTGAATTTGCTCGGGATTAGTCAGATGCAGCTTAAAAATTTTGATAAGGCTGAAAAGTTTGTGACAAGAGCTCTTTCGGTTAGAAAAAATAAATATTTTTATGAAACATTAGCACAGATTTATTTTCAACAAAAGTTGTATGATAAAGAACTTGCTGTCAGATTGGAAGAAGAAAAGCTTTTTGGTTTGAGTTTTGAACTGGCCTTCAGCATTGGGCTTAATTACAAAAATCTTTTGGATTTTGAAAATTCCGAAAAATATTATCTTGAAGCTTTAAAATTTAATCCAAAGTCTCGTGATACCTATTTTAATCTGGCTAACTTGTATACATTGTTTCACCAACCTGAAAAGGCTAAGGAAAATTATCTGAAATGTATTGAGATAAATCCTAATGACAGAGAGTCAAAATATTTTCTTTCTTTAAATTATTTCAGGTTAAAGGATTATGAGCACGGTCTGCCTTATTTTGAGACAAGGCTTTGCCGTGAGACGGCTATTAATACGGAAATTGTTACTTATCCTAATTTAATTCCGAATTCCAAAATCTGGAGAGGGGAAGATATTTCCGACAAAACGCTTTATGCTTATTATGAGGCAGGTTTTGGCGATATGATTATGTTTGCTCGCTATATTCCTTTGCTTCTGAAGCGTTGTAAAAAATTGATTTTAAAACCTCAAGTTGAGTTGTATCAGCTGTTTAAAGAAAATTTCCCTGAAGTAGAAGTTATGGATTATTTTTGGGAAGAAAAAGATTTGAAGTTTGATGTTCATATCCCATTTTTGAGTGTTCCTTATGTTTTGGGATTGAAGACTGATGAGATGTTTGTCGGAAGGGACGGTTATCTTAAAGCTGATAAAGTTAAGGTTGATGAATATAAAAAGCAATTTTTTGATAACGACAAGTTCAAAATAGGTATAAAATGGCAGGGCAATACGTATTATGAAACAGGACGTGTAATCAATGTGGATGCTTTTTCGGGGTTGTTTGATTTAGATCATGTTCAAGTTTATTCCGCTCAGACTTTTGAAGGGGCGGAAGAGTTTCAGAAGCTTGCTGAAAAATATGACATTATAGATTTGAGTAAAAGTTTTAAGGACTTTTCTTATACTGCCGCCGCTGTTGAAAATTTGGATCTTGTTATTTGTAATGATACATCCCTTGCACATCTTGCAGGCGCGATGAAAAAGCCTTGCGCGGTTTTATTGCCATATAATTATAACTGGAGATGGCATACTGATTTGTCATACTGTGATTGGTATGAAAGTGTAAAATTATATCCTGCATCTAAGCTTGAGAGCTGGAATGATGTTATGCAAAGAGTTATTAAAGATATTAATTTTTAATATCGATATGTTTTTTCTTGGTGTCATCGAAAATTTTGGATTTAATTTTGTTTACGTAATTGTTTAAGCTCTTTAAAAACCTTTGGTTTCTGGCTTTTGTTTGTTTTGGAGATTTTAGCATACCCCAAGTTTCGCCTGCTGAGAGGTGAGCTTTGTTTTCAAGATTACAGGTATCTTTTAACATTATGAAGTAGCCTTTTGCATAATCTAACTGCTTTTCTCTCGGAAGTTTTAAATATTCTTTCATTGAAATATTTTTCTTAAGCCTTAATTCTTTCGAATATTTTTCCGTAACTGTTTTTAATGATGTAGGATTCATTTGAATAATCCCACCATACAATATTCTTCCATTTTTATCTTTTGATGTAATTGCCGGATTCCAGCCTGCTGATTCTTGATACATTATTGCAAGCAGGTCTTCCGGGTTACATTTGATATCGGCTGCTAAAAGAACAACTTTTTCTAGAAATTCATCCGATACTTTTGGGACTCCCGGTTTTAGTTTGTCTTTGATTTCTTTAACTTTACGTTCAATACTTGCAGAATTTGAGTTGCTGGATTTGTTAGTGTAATTGAATGCACCAAATGGTAAAATCATTTCTGATTCCGATTTTGTCCAATCTACGCTCGCTAAGTCATTGTTGCTGGTTGCTTTGAACGGAATTTGAATTGATGGAATTTGATCTGACATAATTATCACCTTTCTACACGCATTTTTACGGCAATATTTTTGAAAACTTTAATTTTTTTATTAAATTGTTAAGTTTTGGTTAAAAAAGGAAGTTTTTATAACAATCAGAGTTATAACATAGGTGTAGAGAAAATAAATAGATTTTGAAAGGAGTGTTGATTATGAAATTTTTAGTTAAGAAAGCACCGGAAAGTTTTATTAGAACTGTAAATGATGAAATCAGCTCTTTATTAAATAGACATTTTGATAGTTACTTCCCTGAAGCAGCTTATTGGGAAGATACAGATAAATTTTCAATGCCTGTAGAAATTACTGATAAGGGCAGAGATTATGAAATTAAGGCTGAATTGCCTGGAGTTAAAAAAGAAGATTTAGATATTGATATCGATAAAAACTATATGACAATCAATGCTAAAAAAGTTGAGGAAAATAAGGTTGATGAAAAATCTTACAAGAAATCTGAATTCAGATATGGTGAATTTTCAAGAACAGTTTATTTCCCTGAAGAAGTTAATGTCGATAAAGCAGAAGCTAAATTGGAACATGGTGTTTTGAAGATTGATGTACCTAAGAAATATTCAGAAAATGAAGCTAAGAAAAAATTAACTGTTAAATAATCTGTCACAAGCAGATTGTTCCCTGTTATATTTTAAAATTAAAGCCAAAACCTTAATACAGGTTTTGGCTTTTTTTGCGTTTATTGTCTTAAAAATCCTACTTTAGGCTAAGTCGCAATATAAACTTATAATCCAAAAGGATGGTTATATTATAAAGGTTTTTATCATAAAATAGATCTTGATATAGTGTAATTTATGGAGAAGTTTATGAAGACTATTAGTATTGATAAGGAAAAATGTATTCATTGCGGGCTTTGTATCGGAGATTGTGTTTCGGGCTGTATAGATTTTGATGAGGAAAAATTTCCTGTGATGAAGGATGAGGCAAGATGTATAGCTTGTCAGCACTGTTTGGCGGTTTGTCCTGTCGGGGCATTATCTTTTTGCGATAAAAATCCTGAAAATTCTCAGGAAGCTAATTATGATGATATTTTGGGGCTTATCAAGTCAAGGCGAAGTGTTAGACAGTATAAAGAAGAAGAAATTTCTTCCGATATTATGCAAAAGCTAAAGGAAATGTTACCTTATATCCCGACAGGCTGCAATTCGCATTCTCTGCATTTTTCAATCGTTGAAAAGAAAGAGGCTATGGATGTTATAAGAGAAAAGGTTAGAAAGTTGTTATTAAAAACAATGTCTTATAAAGCTTTGTCTCCTATTATGAATAAGTTTTCAAGATATAAGGATGCTTTTTTGAACGGCGAGGACGTGATTTTTAGAGATGCGCCTCATATTGTGGTTGTTTCGTCCCCTCTGACGGCACCTTGCGCTAATGTTGATCCTATTATTGCATTGAGTTATTTTGAATTGTATGCTCAACATTTGGGAGTTGGAACTTGTTGGTGCGGGTTTGCGCAGGCATGTTTGAAGATTTTCCCTGAGTTATGTGAAATGTTGGAAATTCCTGCAGGATACAAGCCTGTTTATGTAATGTTGTTCGGTTATCCAAAGGTAAAATATCAGCGTACGACTCAGCCTGAACCTTATAAGATTGCAGAGATTAAGGAAATCAGGGAAAAAGACGCTTGTATTTTCTGCAGAATAAAGCGTTTGGTAACAAACTTTTTGCGATAAGAAAATATAAGAATAGTAAAAGATATACAAAGGCGCCGACCTTTTAAGGTCGGCGCTTCTGTTACTCAAGTCTTTTTATCCGATTTAATTCAGCGGTATTCTTTAGATGAATAAGTTTGAATTTGAATTATTACTTTCGGCGATATATTTCGCAACTCCTGCAATTTCTACGCCGTCAATTAATTCTTCTTGTTTTATTCCCATTACATCCATACTCATTTGACATGCTATAAATTTAATTCCTTGTTTTTGGGCTTGTTCAATCAGTTCTTTTAGAGTTGAGATGTTTTTGTGTTTCATTACTTGTTTCATCATAAACGTTCCCAATCCGCCCATATTCAATTTAGATAGGGTTAGTTTATCCGCCCCTTTTGGCATCATCATACCAAACATTTTGTCGATAAAAGATTTTTTGATATTTATATTATCTTTTCTCAAAATGTTTAGTCCCCAAAATGTGAAAAATAACGTTACGTCATATCCGCTTGCTTTTGCTCCGTTTGCTATTATAAAGGCTGCCAGAGCTTTATCCAAATCGTTTGAAAATACAACTATTGTTTTTGCGTTGTGTACATTTTGTGGTTGGGTTTGTGGTTGAAGTTTCCCTTTTTGGATTGTTGCGGTTATTTTTTTGTCTTTGCTATCCAAATTTAACAAAGTGTTTCCTGTAGAGTTGCACCAAGCTTCTACATCTGAATAAAACCCTTTATCTGTTGCGGTTATTTCAAGAACTTCTCCGTCATTAATGTTTGAGATGTTTTCTGCTAACTTCATTATTGGCCCCGGACAAGATAGTCCGCAGGCATCAACTTTCAGGCTGCCTGTTGCTACTGCTGTCAAGGGTGCTTCCTGGTGCTTTTTGGTAACCTTGTTTTGTTTATCTTTCTGGAGTTCTTTATAAAGTTTCATACCACCCATAAATGAATATACATTGTTATAGCCTTTCTGAATTAGTATTCTGGAGGCAAGATAGCTTGTGTATCCTGAATCACAAACTAAAATAACTTTTTTATCTTTTGGAATTTCGTCTACTCTTGTTCTTAATTGCGCTAATGGGATGTTGATTGCGCCTTCCATAGTTTTGGTTCTGTAGCTGTCAGGTATTCTTACATCTACAATGTATGAGCCTTCTATATCCTCGTAAAATGCAGGTTTTACAAAACCTCTTAGCACGTTATCAGCACACATCCCTAAGATATTTACAGGATCTTTTGCTGATGAATATGGCGGCGCATAGCATAGTTCGCTATCCAATAACTCTTGTATTGTTCCGTTGTTTCGCATAATTGATGCGATTACATCAATTCTTTTTTCAACTCCTTCCTGACCCACAGCTTGTGCTCCATATATTTTGCCGTTTTTGTCAAAAAGCAATTTGTATAAAGTTGATGTCGCATCAGGGTAATATCCTGCGTGTGAGTTGCCGAATGCAAGAATTTTCCAATACGGGATGTTTGAGCGTTTTAGCTGTTTTTCATTATATCCTGTGCAGGCTACTGTATAATCAAAAACTTTTAAGACTGATGTGCCTTGCGATTTTTTATATGTCGAATTTATTCCGCACAAGTTGTCTGCAATAATTCTTCCTTGTCTGTTTGCCGGACCTGCAAGAGGAATTAGAACATCTTCATCTGTTATAAAGCTTTTTATTTCGACACTGTCTCCTCCAGCAAAAATATCAGGATCAGTTGTTTGCATTTTATCATTAACTTTAATTCCTCTATTTGTATCCAACCCGCAATCTTTTGCAAGTGTTATTTCAGGTCTTACTCCTATTGATAAAATCGCGATATCGTATGAGATTTTTTTGCCTGACGATAATTCGATTTCGTTTTTAGAAAAACTTTTAACTCCATCTGATAAGATTAGCTCAATTCCGTTTGCTCGCATTTCATTTTGCGCAAAGCTTGCTATTTCATAATCTACTGGAGTCAAAATTTGATCTGACATTTCAACTACTTTTGTTTCAATATTAAGGTGCGCAAGGTTCTCTGCCATCTCAATCCCGATAAAACCTCCGCCAACTACAACGGCTGTTTTTACATTATTTTGTGAGATATATTCTTTAATTTTGTCTGCATCTGATAAGGTTCTAACAGTAAAGATATTGTCTGTTGTATCAAGCCCTTCCAATTTCGGCACTATAGGATTTGCGCCTTGTGCCAAAACTAATTTGTCATAGTAGTATTTTTCGTTGTTATTTGTTGTAACAAATTTTTCTTTTCTGTTGATTGCGGTAACTTCGCAGTTTAGTTTTACGTTAATGTTAAACATATTTTGGAAACGTGCGGGAGTGGATACAAGAATTTTTTCTCTCTCGCTTATTACGCCTGAGCAATAATACGGGAGTCCGCAATTGGCTATAGAAACTTCTCCTGTGCGCTCCAAAATCGTTATTTCACAATTTTCGTCCAGTCTTCTTAATCTTGCAGCACAACTTGCTCCGCAAGCTCCACCGCCTATTATAACTACTTTCATATTAACCTCGCATTTTATCAGTATATTCGTCTAATATGTTTATATTATCAAATTTTTCTATATCATAGCAAACTTTTAAATAATTAAAATGTAATTTTCATTTGAAAAATCATAATTGCCAAATTTGGTTATTGACAAAAAATAAAGTTTTGTTTTATACTACGGGTGTAGGAAAAATATGATAAATTTATTTACTGTAAAATCTAATAACTCGTCATCCTCATCCAAGTACTCCGGGACTTGTATGAATTTTGGCGTTTAGATTTTTTAAGCAGTGAAATTTATGATAAATATTTAAGTCCCGCTATAGTAGTTTAGGCGGGATTTTTTAGTATGTAAAAATATAAGGGGAACAAATGAGATTAACTATTGAGAATTATGATGTCAAACGTAGACCACAAAGTTTTAAAGGTGTATTGGATGGTGCTTTAACAAGCAGTTTAAAGTTTCTTGATACTAACGAAATGGCAAATGCAGTTTTGATAGATGTAGGTGCTATGGTAACTCCCCGAACTTATTACGATACTAAAGCCAGAAACAAATATGCAGGTGCAGAAACATTTTTTAGAGAAATAAGCGGAACATTTATTAATTGTTTATCTGCAGGTTTGTTGAGTATAGGAATTGCTAAAATTGCAAATCATTATGTTATGCCTGAAGTGAAGATTGATTCTAATACTTGGTTTTCAAAAGATTCTATTGGAGTTTTGAAGGCTGCTTGGGATAATGCAGATAATAATGTTGGACAATATATAAGAAATGTTTTTGATAATTTAGGCGGACGTGATTATAAAGATATAAGATATTTTAAAGATATTGATTGGGCTAATGTGGATTGGCAAGATTCAAAAGGTTGGGAAAAAATCCATTGGGATAATGCCGGCTTTGCAGGTCTTGCGGAGAGATTGAAAACCAAAGACGGTATGATTTCAGCGATGACCAATTTAATTAATTCTAAAAATATAACCAATAATGATAGAAAAAATGCATTGAAACTAATGCAGGCAAGAATTGTAAACGCGTTAGGTGCTGAGAGAGATATTCACGTAAAAATTGGCGGAAAAGACTTGTCTGCGACTCTTGATAATGTACTTCGTGATACTTATGATATGGGTAAAAAAGTTTTCGCGAATAGTGGTGTTGACGTAAATCTTGCATTGAAAAAGATTGCAAGAGTTAATAATATCAAAATATTTGGAGCATTGGCCGGTGCTTCTGCTTTGGGGCTTACTAATCAATATATAAATAGAAAAATTACAGAAAAGAGAACTGGCAAAAAAGGTTTTGTAGGTGATGTTGATTATGCTAACAAAGCTAAAGCGAGCGAGGAGCAGCCGCAGAAAGTTAATCAAAAATCATTGTGGTTGAAAAAAATATTGGCAAGTGCAGGCATGATTGCAATGGTAGTTACTGTTATGAGAGTTAAAAACTTCAAAGATTTTGTTAAAAAATTAGAATTTACCGGTCCTGTTACAAGTGGAAATGCTATCAAGACTGTATATGCTTCAACTATAGTGGGTCGATTCCTTGCTGCTGATAACGATACTGAATTGAGGGAGTCTGTAACCCGTGATTATTTCGGATTCTTAAACTGGCTTGTGTTTGGCGGATTTGCTGCCAAAGGTGTTGCTAATATGTTAGATAAAGATTGTAAGAATTTATTTAATATAAAGAAAAACGGAAAAGGGCTTAAACATTGGTTAAATGACCTAAGCTTAAAAACACATGCTGAAATTGCTTCAAAGGGTACTAATTTTGCAAAGAAAAACTTATGGAAACTTAATGCAGCACATATTGGAGGGCTTGCATATTCTGCAGTTACACTTGGGTTTATCTTGCCTATGATTAATGATAAAATGACAAGATACAAAACTCAAAAACAGCAGGCAGCACAGGAAAAAACTGCTTAAAATGGAATTTAGCAAATATTGTCTCTAATTTGTTCGCGGTAATATCCCATAACTCATAGGGGTTTGTTAAATATTCAGCTAATACGATTCTTTTAATCTTTAGAAATATTTAATATAAAACGTATGAGTTTGAGCTAAAATAATATTATGTGTTAACAATGGAGAATAAGGATGAATACTGTGCTTGATAAAAATATTGATACGCAAGAACGAAGAGAAAAAATTCAGGCTTTTGCTGAAACTTGCAAAAAATATTATAATGGTGAACTATCGATCCCTGAATACAAATCTATATCAGGCGGTTTTGGAACATATTCAGAACGCGGTCATAAAACAGGTATGCTTAGATTGAGGGTTCCTGGCGGAATTTTAGGTGTTGATAAATTCAAATTTATCGTAGACAGTATTGAAAAATATAATATTGAAAAAATTCATTTTACAACCAATCAGTCGATACAGTGTCATCATTTGAAACCTGATGTAATTCCAAAATTAATGTTGGAGACATTTGACGCTGGGATATTAACCTTAGGCGGCGGCGGTGATAATCCGAGAAATGTTATATGTTCTCCTTTGTCAGGTGTTGAAAAGGGAGAGTTCTTTGATGTTGGACCTTATGCGGTCAAGGTTTCTGAATTCTTGACCGGATTAATCGGGAAAATAAAACTGCCTAGAAAGTTAAAAGTTAGTTTTTCAAATACTCCTGAAAATATTGTACACGCTACATATCGAGATATGGGGTTTGTTGCAAAAGCAAACGGAAAATTCGACTTGTTTACGGCAGGCGGGTTGGGTGTTAATCCTGAGTTTGGGATTAAGACTGCTGAAGATATTGAACCTGAGGATGTTTTATATTACGTAATGGCGATGGTTCAAGTGTTTATGAAGTATGGTAATTACGAGAACAGAGCTAAAGCCAGAACAAGATATATCCCAAGAACAATTGGAATAGAAAAATATTTATTTGAGTTTAGACGAATTGTTGGTGAGTTGAAAGAGTTAGAAGATTTGACTTTGAATATTCAGCCTAATGTGGTTTCAAAACAAGGTAACGGCTCTGTCGCAAAAGTTTCGAGAAATATTTTAGAGCAAAAGCAGGAAGGACTTTACGCGGTAAAATATCATCCTGCACTTGGTAATCCGTCTTTAGACGTCTTAAAGAAATTGTACAACGCTGTTTCTAAAATAGACAGTGTAGGTGTAAGACTTTCAACAAGAGAAGAAATGTTTATAATCAACTTGAACGGCGATGAGGCTAATGAAATTGCCGATATAATTGAAGCCGATAATTCTCATACCAGATTACAAGATTCCGTAAGTTGTGTCGGAGCTACTATTTGTCAGCAAGGTATTGCAAATTCAAGCGGATTGTTGCAAAAGATTATTAAAGTAGATAGAGAAGAAAATTTTGCAGATGGTGTGTTGCCAAAATTATGTATTTCAGGATGTCAGTCTTCTTGTGCGGCGCATGAGACTGCAAAATTCGGCTTTAAGGGCGGAAAGAAAAAAGTTGACGGCGAACTTGTTGATACATTTGATCTTTACTACGGTGGATCAGAATTTCAGGGGGATGAGCGTTTTGGAGAAGTTCTTGGAACTTTTGCTGCTAATCGTATCCCTGAGATGTTCAGAAAATTAGGTTGCGAAATCCAGTCTGCCGGTATGACTTTTGACAGTTGGATAGTTGATAACAAAAATCGTTTCTTGGAGATTATCAAGGAGTATGCGATTTGAGATGTATAAGTGTTAGTTTCAAGACTGCTCCTGAGAATATTAGAAATAAATTTGCTTTTACAAGTTCCGAAAAAGAAAATTTTATATCAGGATTGGGCGAGTTTTTGGAGGATGTTAAATGCATAATCCTTGCAACTTGCAATCGTATGGAGATATATGTTGAGTCAACTAAGGGCGTTTTTTCTGTGCTTGAAAACTTATTGTCCCAAAAAACTGGGCTAACTGTGAGTGAAATAAGAAAATATGCAAGATATTATGAAGCTCAAAGTGCTATAGAACATTTGTTCAGAGTTACTTGCGGATTAGAGTCAATGATTGTCGGAGAGAATGAAATACTTGCTCAAGTTAAGCAAACGTTCTTTGAAGCCCAGCAGTCAGGACGAACAGGTTATGAGCTGAATACTGCTTTTTTGAGCGCTTTATCTTGTGCTAAAAAAATAAAAACTCAAACAGAAATTTCAAAATCTGCACTTTCGTTTGCGACATTAGCTTGTAATGAAATTAAAAGTTTTATATCGGAAAACAAAATTTCAGCACCATCTATTATGGTAATCGGTGGAAGCGGAAAAATCGGGTCAGGGATTATTCGCAATCTTTTAAACAAAAATCCTGATTTGAAAATTTATGCGACTCAAAGAGCTCACGGGTGTGCAGTTGATTATTCCGAGCAGGTGGAAGTTGTCGATTATATGCAAAGATATAAATATTTGAAGAATATTGATATAGTTGTTTCTGCAACAAAAAGCCCTCATTATACAATAAATTACGATGATACCGTATCAAATATATCGTCAAAAAATATGCTATTTATAGATTTGGCGTCTCCTTATGATATTGACAGAGAGATTGCAAAAATTAGTAATTGTAAACTTGTTACGATTGATTATTTCAAAGCACTTGTAAAAAATAATAATATTAAAAAAGAAAAAGCTGTCGATGATGCTTATGATATTTTAAATCAAGAATTGCAAAAGATTTATAAAAACATGATTTATCATAGCGCATTAAGTAAAATTCAGTTTGAAAACGGAAAGTTTAAAGATTTTACTTTGGAAACATTTTTATACTATTTAAAAGACAAGCTGGATTCTGAATCGTTCGCAAATGTTATTAATCTTATTGAACAGGAGCAAGAAGGGAGTTGTGTTGTATAATGGCATATTTTCCCTTATTTGTTGATTTAAAAGATAAGAATGTATTAATTGTCGGGGGCGGAAGGGTTGCTTGTCGCAAAGTGTTAAAAATTATTCCTTTTGAGTCAAAAATAACGGTCGTTGCTCCTGATATTTGTGACGAGATGAGTGAGATTTTGAGTAGTAACAAATTCATAATATATAAAAAGAAGCGGGTTGAGTGTGAAGATATAAAAGAGGCTTTTATTGTAATTTCTGCGACTAATGATAGTTCCGTAAACTGTGAAGTTGCAAATATTTGTAAGAGATATGGAATTTTGGTAAATTCTGTAGATGATATTGAGAATTGCTCGTTTATATTTCCGGCTTTGATAAAAAAATCAGACTTTGTTGTTGGTTTGTCTACTAGCGGAAAGGCTCCTGATGTTACGGCGCATTTGAGAAGTTTGATTGAGAAGGCTTTGCCGAGTGATGTTGAGACAATTACTAATAATATTGGGTTGTTAAGACAAAAATTGAAGCTCATTGTCGGTGAACAGAAAATTCGTGCAAAAATTATTCATTCGCTTCTACAATATTATGAGGATTCTGATTTCAAGCTGAGTTATGGTGAATTAGAAAGTTTGATGAATAATTTAGTGGAAGATATTAGTGTAAAGGGTTAACAAAAAACAGAGCGGGTATTTAATGAAAAATTTAAGGATAGGAACACGCGGCAGTAAATTGGCAGTTGCACAAACCAAAATTGTAGAAGAGGCTTTAAGAGAAAAGTTTCCTGATTTGGATGTTGAAATTGTTATTATAAAAACAAAAGGAGATAAAATTTTAGACAAGCCTCTTAGTGATATCGGAGATAAGGGTTTATTTATTAATGAATTTGAAAATGCTCTATTGAATAATGAAATAGATATTGCTGTTCATAGTGCAAAAGATTTGCCATCAGAATTAATGCAAGGTTTGGAGATTGTTTGTACTCCCAAGAGAGCTGATATGCGTGATGTGTTAATTAAATTAAAAAAATCCGGGTCGCTTTCAATTGTGGGAACGGGAAGTCCAAGGAGAGGATTTTATATTAATAAATATTTTCCATCAGCAGAGACAAAGTTGATTAGGGGAAATATTGATACCAGATTAAAAAAGTTAGAGAAGAACGAATATGACGGAATTGTTTTGGCAAAAGCGGGATTGGATAGGCTACATATATTTGAGTCGGTTAGTGAAAAGTTTGATGTAGAAGTTTTTGATGCGGACAAATTAATCCCTGCTGCTTGTCAGGGGATAATTGCAGTTGAGGCAAGAGAAGACTTTGAGTATAAAAATGAGATTTTGCAAATTAATGATTATCAAACATTCAGGCAATACAAAATTGAACGAGAGGTTTTAAAATGTTTGCAGGTTGGCTGTAACGAAATTAATGGCGTGTATAGCAGATTTTTGGATGAAAATAATATAGAACTTGTTTTGATGTATAAGGGTAAAACAATAAAAACACAGGGCGATTATTCAAAAATATTCAAAGAAATTCCAACGATGGTAACTCAAATAAAATCATAAGGATCAGACAATGACGGGAAAAGTTTATTTAATTGGTGCAGGCTGTGGTGAAGCTGATTTGATTACTCTAAAAGGTTTGAAAAAACTTTTAGAAGCAGATGTGGTTTTGTATGATTCTTTGGTTGATGAAGAGTTGATAAATAGTATTCCGTCAAATGTGGAAAAAGTTTCTGTCGGTAAAAGATATCACCAAAAATCAATGCCGCAGGAGGAAATAAATAAATTAATTGTCCAATATGCAAAGTGTGATAAAGTTGTTGCACGTTTGAAGGGCGGGGATCCTTATGTGTTTGGAAGAGGCTCTGAAGAGGCTCAAATGCTGGAAAAAGAGAATATTCAGTATGAAGTTATCCCTGGGGTTTCTTCGGCGATAGCAGTTCCTGAGCTTGCAGGAATACCTGTAACACATAGGCAGGTAAGTCGTAGTTTTGTTGTTTTGACAGGTTCGTCTGCTGGTGCTGATAATAGAGAAAATCTTACTCCTATTGATTATGAAGCTTTGACAAAATTTGGCGGTACTATCGTTTTTTTGATGGGATATCATCATATTGAGGAAATTGTGGAGAATTTTAAAAAGGCAGGCATGAGAGGTGATATGCCTTGCGCAATAATATCGAAGGGGTGCACTAAAGAACAAAAGGTTATTAGAGGATGTATCTCAAATATTATTTCTGAAATTTCAAATATAAAGGTTATGGCTCCTGTTGTTATTGTTATAGGTGAGTGTGTCGGTTTAAATTTGGGTGAGGGAATCTCTATCGCGTTTGATGAAAACGCTAAAAAGAAAATTGATTTTGGTAGTTTAAAAATCGGGGTTGTTGGGAGTGAAAATTTTGTCCATAAATTTTCTTCCAAAATAAGTGATAGAAATTGTAAAATTGTTGATTTGAGTTTTTTGGATATTGTGTGTAGTAAAGATGATTTGCCTGAACTTAAAAATTTTGAGTGGATAATCTTTACAAGTCAAAACGGGATAGAACAATTTTTTAGAAAACTCAAAAGAGAACATAAAGATATAAGGTTATTGTCAAATCTAAAGATTGCCGTAATCGGTTCAGGTACTGCAGAAAAACTCTTAGAGTATGGGATTTATGCTGACTTGATACCTTATAAATTTGATTCGGAAACTTTGACGAAAGAATTGTTGTCAGCGTTGAAAAAGAATGAAAGAGTTTTAATTATAAAAGCAAAAGATGGTAGTGATGTATTATCAAATAGTTTGAGAGAAGGGGGTTACGAGTTTGAGGATTTTTCTATTTACGAATTGAGAGAAAATTCGGAAAAGAAAAGTATCATATCGGCTTTAAATAAAAATTCTTTTGATGTAGATTATTTAGTGTTTGGCAGCGCAAAAGGCGTTACTACATTCTTTGATAGTTTTATAACTCGATTAAATAAAGATACAAAAATAGTATGTATCGGCCAAAAATGTGCTCAGGCTTTAGAGCCTTATTCGGTAAGTAAATTTTTAGTTGCCGACAGGTACAATATTGATGGCATAATTAAATGTATAGAAAAAGATTTTAATAAGGATTAAAAAATGAAGAGATTTAGACGCTTACGACAAAATGAGATAATCAGGGATTTGGTTAGAGAAACAAGACTTAGTGTGAAAGATTTTATTTATCCGATATTTGTAGTGGATGGAGAAAATATAAAAGTTCCCGTAACATCTATGCCGAATGTTTATCAGTATTCTATAGACAGATTGTCTGAAATTCTTGATGAAGTAAGGGATAGTAAAATTTCCGGGGTTATGTTGTTCGGGATTCCAAAATCTGAGGATAAAGATGAATATGGAACTCAAGCTTATGCTGAAGATGGAATAACACAAAGAGCCGTAAGATATATCAAGAAAAATTATCCGGAGATTTTGTGTATAACGGATGTTTGTCTTTGTGAATATACATCTCACGGGCATTGTGGAGTTGTAAAAGAAGGCGAAATCTTGAATGATGAAACATTACCTCTTTTAAGTAAGATGTCTGTAAGTTTGGCAAAGGCAGGAGCTGATATGGTTGCGCCTTCAGATATGATGGATGGCAGAGTATCTGCAATTCGTGAGGCTTTGGATGAGGCAGGATTTAAAAATACGCCGATTATGGCTTATAGTGCAAAATTTGCATCAGCATACTATGGCCCGTTTAGAGATGCAGCTCAGTCTGCTCCTTGTTTTGGAGACAGAAGAAGTTATCAAATGGATTTTACCAATGCAAAAGAGGCATTGAGAGAAATTCAATCGGATATTGAAGAAGGGGCTGATATCGTAATGGTAAAACCTGCACTGGCTTATTTGGATATTTTAAAAGAAGCTTGTCAAAAATTTGATATTCCTATCGCAGTTTATAACGTTAGTGGAGAATATTCCATGGTAAAAGCTGCAGCTATGCAGGGCTGGATAGATGAAAAACGAATTGTTACGGAAAATCTTGTTGCAATGAAGCGTGCCGGTGCAAATATAATAATTACGTATCACGCTTTGGATATGGCAAAGTGGTTGAATGAGTAAAAATAGAGGTAAGTGTGAGATATGACAAAATCCGAAGAATTATTTGAAAGAGCGCAAGAATTAATGCCTGGCGGTGTAAATAGTCCTGTAAGAGCGTTTAAGTCTGTCGGAAGAAATCCGTTTTTTGTAGATAGTGCAAAAGGTGCATATATTTATGATGTTGACGGTAACAAATATATAGATTATGTATGTTCTTGGGGCCCTGGGATTTTGGGTCATGCACATCCTAAAGTTATAGAGACCGTAAAAAAGGTTTGTGAAAAAGGACTTACCTTCGGGGCTCCGACAGAGAAGGAAGTAGTGTTGGCAGAACTTATCAAAAAATGTGTTCCGTCAATGGAGATGATGCGTCTTGTAAGTTCCGGAACTGAGGCTGTAATGAGTGCAGTCAGGGTTGCAAGAGGTTTTACGGGGCGAGATAAAATAATAAAATTTGTCGGATGTTATCACGGGCATTCTGACGGATTGTTAATGAAGGCCGGTTCAGGATTGTTGACCGGTTCAATCCCGAATAGTGCAGGTGTTCCTAAGGATTATGCAAAATATACGCTGTTAGCGGAATATAATAATGAAGAGTCTGTAAAACAGCTTATGGAACAGTATGGCGAGGATGTTGCTTGTATCGTAATTGAGCCTGTAGCAGCTAATATGGGAGTTGTGCTTCCTAAAAAAGGTTTTTTAGAATTCTTGAGGGATATAACAACGAAGTATGGGGCTTTGCTGATTTTTGATGAAGTTATTACAGGTTTCAGGCTATCCTTGGGCGGGGCTCAAGAATATTATGGTATAAAACCTGATTTATCAACCTTTGGTAAAATTGTCGGAGGCGGTATGCCATTAGCAGTTTATGGCGGTCGAAAAGATATTATGTCCTGCGTTGCGCCTGTCGGGAGCGTTTATCAGGCAGGAACTCTTTCTGGAAATCCTGTGGCGGTTAGTGCCGGAATAGAGACTTTAAAAATTTTGATGGAAAATAAACAGATTTATTCGGAAATAGATAAACAAACTGCTAAGATAGAAAATGCTTATAATAGTATAGGCTTGCAGACTCAAAGAGTCGGTTCTTTGATGTCAGTATTTTTTACGGATACAAAAATCTCTAATTACAATGACGTAATGACTTGTGATACAACAAAATTTGCCGATTATTTTAATTATATGCTTAAAAATGGTATTTATGTTGCACCGTCACAGTTTGAATCAATGTTTGTTTCAATGGCTCATACAGATGACATTATAGATAAGACTGTTGATGTCATTAAGCGATATAAAAACAATTAAGATATTTTATAGTGACTTGATTGTTTTTTTGTTTTCAGGATTGCTCTCAGAAGAGTTGTCTTCTCCTAACATTATTCTGAAACCGCCAGTTAATGCAATACCGTTTTTACCGCCGTTTCTTATCATAGCTTGTAAGAATGCCGTAAATTTATCAGACCAATTTCGTTGAACACCAACTCCGTATTCTACGTATGGTTTAACACTCATTTCAGGTAATTTTACGTTGTTTGCAGTAGCTTTGCTTTCGTTCATCAAGTTCCAGACCATACCTACGCTTGCGTAAGGCTGCCAACCGTTCTTTAAGTTTCCGATAAATCTTATACTAGGGTTTATTTGAATTGTATGTAGAGGTTCACTGTCAATTTTTACCCCTGCAGCATTTGTATAATCAAATGTGTTTACGAAGGTGTAACTTAAATACATAATCGGTTGAATTATAAATTTGCCGTCTTTGAATTCAAAGTTATATCCGGTTTTGGAACCTACGCCTGCCAAGAGTGAAGTTGAATCTTCTTTTCCATACATTGTGTGAGTTTCAGATACTGCAGCTCCTGCACTGGCTGTTAATGCTGTCCAGAAGTTACCTTTGTAGAAGGTTTCCGTAAATCCTAATAATCCGCCATTCATTGTGGAATCAACATTTGAATAACTTAAGTCTGCTCCCATATAGCCGGCGTAACCTGTAAATACTCTATGCCAACCGTTTTTCATCTCTTCAAATTTACCGTCATAGCCGATTAAAGATCCGTATGTAATTGCATCAACTTTTGGCCCGTTTTTAAGTCCTATTGTTTCAAATGTTGTATATGGACGGAACCAAACTCCTTTGTCAGGGTATTGTGTGTATCCTGGTAAGTTGTCATTAAAGTTTGTGCTTAATGCGTATTTGTCGGCATTTATTCTTGAATATCTTTCAATTGCAGGCAATTGAGTGAATGAGTCTGCGTGTTCAAATACGTATCTGAATGTTTCGTTCATAGCGGCTTGACCTGCAGCTAGATTTGCAGTAGGGGTTGCTAAAACAGCCGGGTTAAATTGTGATGATTCGTTCGAGCTGTTGGCGCCGCCCCTTTGGAATACAAAGTATCCGCCATCTCCTTGGTCGTTATATTGATTTTTTGTGTCATAGTACATGTTGTATTTGTATATTGGAGTGTAAACTGTGCTCTGACCTTTGTTAGGAAGGCTTAGTTCTCTTGTTGCAACATTTTCTTTTATCTCAGGTTGTGCAAAGTAAATAGCTGTTACATCTCTGTCTTCCGGGGCATCAGATACAAGGTTAACCCCGTTGATATATATTTTTGCATCTCCAACGTTATTGTATGTGTCGGAGGTAAATCTCCCCATCTGTTGGTTTTTTAAGTCTACATCAACATTATTGATATTGATGCTGCCGTTGACTAAATCAAAATTTCTGAATGATACAGGTGTTAGTCCCATGTGGTTGATGTTTATTGTTCCGCTGTTCAGGGCAAGTGAGTTGTTGTTGCTCAAATATGATCCTTCAGCAATATTGGTTGAGTAGGATGTATTTGTAATATCAGCATTTTTAATATTGTTGTTTATGTTGATTTTACCTGATTCATTACCTGTAAAATTTAACTTGTGTCCCTGTGCGCCGTCTATTTCATCATAGAATACAACTTCTCCGTTATCTTCGGCATTTAGGGTAGCTGTTCCTGTTTCGCTAGAATATATTGCGTTTTGCTCGGTTTCATACCCTTTTATAAGCTTATTACCCTTGAAGAGGCTCTGCCCGTTAATTGCATTGATTTTTATTTCACCTGCATTGTATATTGCACCGCCACGGACAGTAGTTTCGCTGTCATCAGTTTTTACTTGGTTGTCTATAAAGTTGGAATTTGTAAATGTAATGTCTCCTGAACCTGTGTTCCAGACAGCACCACCTGCACCGCCTGCATTTTTACCATATACGGAATTGTTTTTAAAATCCCCTTTTATATTTTTGATTGTACCTGCGTTGTAGAGAGCACCGCCTCCTGTTGTCCCATTAGCACTTTCTGCATAGTTAGAGACAAAATTTGCGTTAGCGTTTTCAATTGTACCAATATTATTTATTGCACCACCTGAAGTTGATGCGGAGTTTTCGGATTTTGAATAGTTGTTATAGAAGTTACCTTCTAAAGTATTAAGGCTGTTTACTACATATATTGCTCCACCTTGTGCAGAAAAATTTGCAGATTCGGTGTGATTGCCTATAAAGTCCGCTTTTATTGATTGGGTTGGACTTTGAATAGCTATAGCACCACCGATAGAATTTGAGTTATCAGCTTTTGTGTAGTTGTTTACAAAAGTACCTGAAATGTTATCAATTTTGCCAATACTACTTATTGCGCCACCAATTGCCTGACTTATTTCACTTACTGCATAGTTACCGCTAAAATATCCGTCAACATTTCCGATTTCTCCATCGTTGCAGATAGCTCCGCCGTAGGCAAACGGAGAATAGTTTGAAACGGTTCCTGCTGAATAGACCCCGTTTTCAATAAAATTACCGCTGATAGAGCCTATGTAGCCGTTATCGGCATTAGCTTTTGTAGCTTGGCTGTTAAATATTGCGCCTCCTGCTCCGTATAAATTTTTTGGTGTAGCAGTATTTTTTATAAAGTTTCCTGTGATTGAGTTTATAACGCTGTCAGAATTGTTACTAATCGCACCGCCTGCAACTAACCCGTAGGATGCTGTGGCATTATTGCTGATAAAATCACCTCTAATAGAGTTTATTGTGCCTGATTCATCGTTAAAGATAGCACCGCCACCTGCAAGATTTTTGTTAATATCTGATGAGGCATTTGTTGAAACTGCTGTGTTACCTATAAAATCACCCGTGATATTGTTTATAATATTTGCAGCAGAAGCATTAGTTTTATCTTTGTAATTGATAATGGCACCGCCTGCGGCCCCGTTGCCTGTAGACGTTGTGTTGTTGTTTATGTAGTGTCCGTTAATGTCTCCAACTTCTCCTGAATTAAATACGGCACCGCCTCCGGCAAGGCTACTTGTCGAAGTTGAAGTGTATTTAGAACTAACATAGTTGCCTGTAAGATTGTCTGCTTGATTATCCGCATTTGTGTCATAAAGTCCGGAGTTTTGAAATCTTGTTGAACTACCCGTGGCATCTTCTTTTATTTGAACATTGTAATATTGCGGAGTAAAGTTGCCATTTTCATCAGCAACAAACTTCACAATAGAATCTTCTGTAGCTTCAGAGGCAGGAATTTCTATAAGGTCATAAGCACAGTTCGGATCTAGTGTTGGTGTAAGTTGGGCACCGTTAGCCGGTAATACCAGTGAAAAAACTGCAGCTAATAATAATTTGTATTTGTTATTGAATGTTATTTTCGAATACTTCTTAGTCCCTTTGCCGTTAAGCACTCCTGACAAATTCCTACTCTTCATACAAAATATCCTCAGTTTATCTACCTATTTTTTATTACGGCAACTTGCAGTAGGAAATTTGCGTTTTTTTAAATAATCTTAAAAAATTAACATAGGTAAAAAAGTGATAACAAAATTTGAGGCCAGCATATTAATTGTCTCAAAATTCTTGTAATGCCTTGTGCAACACATTCATCACTCGTTTTGAGACAGAAGTCAAGTGGGGGTAAATATAAATAATTGATAGTATTATTTCCAGTAAACTTTGAAGTTTTCAATTTCTTCAAGAGTTTTATGATAATCTCCCTTGAAACAAATCGTTCTATCATCAATATAAAGATAATAAGGTAATTTTATGTTAGTTACATCTTTAAAAAATTTGTCTAAATTATTATTTATCAACCATTTTGTTGTAAGCATCAAATTTCTTGATGTAAAAAGATACAATTCAGCGCTTTGAGATAATGTTTCTAAAAATTCATAAGCCCCAACCTTAATTTCAGGAATATAATTTTCATTATATTTTTCTTTCCCATATTCATTTAATACGCCGTCTAAATCTATAAGTATCTTTTTAGTGGACATAAAATCACCTTATTAAATGGACTGTCATTCCTGTTAATAATATCTCAATAATAACATAATTGGAATATGAGTCAAGATATTAGACAAATATTAGCAAATAATATAAAAAATCTGCGAACACAGAAGAAGTTAAGCAGAGAAGAGTTGTCTTTGGCTTTAGGAGTTGATAATTCATATATTTCAAAGCTAGAAAAAGGTAAAATAAACATTACTTTGGATAAAATAGAAATGCTAGCCAATTATTTTGATACAAAAGTATATTTATTATTAAAATAATTCTTGTTAATAAGTTTAGGTATTTTCAAAATAAAAGAGACTTTCGTTTGAAAGTCTCTTTTATGGTGGGCCGCAGTGGACTCGAACCACCGACCTCACCCTTATCAGGGGTGCGCTCTAACCACCTAGCAGCCCATACTCGATTCATTCTCAGCTTCCCGTCTACTCTTTGCGTTTTAGTATTCTCTTTCAGCTAGAACTCTCGCATGAAATAATGTACTATAAACATTTTTTAAAATCAAGCACTTTCAATAAAAAATCGTCTGTTTTTTCAGACGATTACTTTTTTCTTACTATTTTTACTATTTATTCTTGCTATCTCTCCAAATCTCGCTAGCGCGTTCTTAACTGAGGGTTATGTTTGCGTAAATCCCTCTTCGTGGTATTTGATAAGTTTTGCCAAATGCCACTGCTTTGCTTTTATGTTTTCTATGTTGTTCTTTATCTCTTCCAGCTCGCCTAGTAGCACGCTCAAATCTTTATGCTTTGGTATCGGCGCTGCAGATTCTACTGCTGCTTGCATTGATTGAGTATCTACTTCATCCTTCTCTTCTGTAGTCGCTTCTATGGCGTCTTTTTCTATCCAGCCGGGTGAAAAACATCCGTTTTTAAAGATTTCTTGCATATCCATAATCTCGAGCCCTCACCTATTAGTCTTTTTGGGTTATAAATGAATGGAATAAATCTATTAAATCAAATTTGCCATATTTAAACGGGATAGGTCTTTCTTCATATTCACTATCTGTCATTTTTTGTAAATCACACATTTGCTTGTAACTTAATGAATTGAAGTCAAAACTTGTCATTTCTGCATAGTCTACCATCATTTCATCAGTATCAAGAATTTTTTTGTCTTTCATAACACACTCCTTTTGTGAATCTAAGTACATTATTTTTCTCGGCTCAGATTCTCAAAATCTTTAGGGTTTAAGTGTGTATTGTTACATATTTTTACATTAATTTAAAAGACCTCTGTTTTCACAGAGGCCTTTTTTCAGTCTATATAATAAATTTCCCGTTTTCGTAAATTAATTTGTCATCGGCATATATCTTTCCGCCGTTTTTCATATTTTTTATGAGGTCCCAATGCAGGCCGGAAACATTCTTGCCTCCTGTTTCAGGATAAGATGCACCTACTGCCATGTGTATTGCTCCGCCTATTTTTTCGTCAAACAATATATTGCCTGTTATGTCCTGTATCTCATCATTTGTGCCGATAGCAATTTCACCTATGCCTCGTGAACCTTCGTCCATGTCAAACATTGCATTCAAGTACTCTTCGCCCTTATCTGCTTTTGCTTTTACTACTTTTCCGTTTTCTATCCAGAGGTGTACTCCATCAGCTTCGTTTCCTCTATATATTTGTGGAAAATCAAAATATATTTCTCCGTTTATGCCATCTTCAACAGGGGAGGTGAATACTTCGCCATCCGGATAATTGTTTTTGCCGGAACAGCTTATCCATTTTCTGCCTTCAACATTAAATGTTATATCTGTCTTTTCGCCTGTGATATGGATAAGTTTTACCCCGTTTAAGTAGTTTGCCCATTTGGTTTGCTTTTCATCCAGTTCTTTGAGTTTCTTTATCGGATCATCTTCGTTCAAGTAGCAAGAATTAAACAAAAATTCGGAATATTCATCAAATGACATTTTTGCTTCTTGCGCAAGGGCATGTGTTGGTACATCTGCTATAACCCAGCTTGCGGTTCCGTCTGCTGAACGTTTCATAAGTAATTCTGAAAGTGGCTTTGTCGCTTTCCCTCTTCTGGCAAGCTTTTTAATATCAGCTTTTGCCAAATTTTTGGTATTCATTGGCCCGCCAATCGAGATGAATTTGTCTACTTTAGAATATTCAAGTTTTGAAATTTCATCAACGTAATCAAGCTGTTCGTCTGATGCGTATTTTAAGAATATATCTGAAAAATCCTCAAAAGATGTTCTTAACAGAGGGTGGCCTCCTCTTTCCAATACTCTTTTATATACTGCTTTTACAAGGTCTTTTGTGTAAATACTTGTCCCTCTTATTTGAACCAAATCCCCTTTTTGGACGTCGGTTGAATAGTCAACCAACACTTTGGCGTATTTGTCCCAAATGGTTTCCATACAACTTCTCCTTTCTACATACAAAAATAGTCGGTACTTTTTGAATTTACTGTACCGACTATTATGTTATATTTTAATTACTCTTTACACATCCACTTATAAAAGGATGTCTACAGTCTTATTCTTCACTTTCTAATGATTCATGACCTGTTTTGTGGCTCTTCAAAAGTACTCCTCTTTTTGAAGTTTTTACAAAATCAATCATTTTTTCAATATATTCATTCATCGGAATTTCGGCTTTGATTTTTTCAATCGCCTGAGTTGTGTTGTATTCTTCAGAAATTAACAATTTGAATGCTTGGTTCATATTGTTTCTTATTTCTTGTGAAACTCCACGACGTTTTAGGGCTACAACGTTTAAGCCACGTGGAACAGGAGGTCTGCCTTCACCTTTAGAGTATGGCAAAATATCCTGACGAGAAGCTGAAAATCCGCTTACTATAGACATATCACCGATTCTAATATTTTGGTGGAATACGCTCATTCCGCCAACAAATGCTCCAAAACCTACATGTACGTGGCCACCAAGAGTTACAAGGTTTGCTAAAATAACTTGATCTGCTAACACGCAATTGTGTGCTACATGTGAACCTACCATAAGAAGACACTTGTTTCCGATTCTGGTTGTAAAATCGCCACAAGCTGCACCTCTATGTATCGTAACATTTTCTTTTATAATTGTGTCATCACCTATAACTACTTTTGTAGGTTCGTTTTTATAACCCAAATCCTGCGGTTCAGAACCTATTGTGGCAAACGGTGATATTGTACATCTTTCGCCAATTTCGGCGTGTTCTATGTATGCGTTTGCAATAACTCTTGTTTTGCTTCCTATTTTTACATTTTCACCTATTACTACGTATGGTCCTATAATTGCATCATCGGCAATTTGTGCTGAAGGATGAATTATTGCTGTCTTGTCTATCATTTTCTTCTCCTCTTAAATGTTACAATAGGTAAATTATAGTACAAATAAGGGCGGGTCTCAATATTTTAATATAATTTTAATCTCGATTTGAAAAATATTGTGTTTATTTTTATTCCAAAAAGAAAAAGCTCGATGTTTCGAGCTTTTTATGTATAAATAATCATCACCATTAAGTTTTTTTGTTATACATTCATGACTTTCAAAATTTCTGTCATATCTGCGGCAGCTTTTTTAACTTCGCAGTTTGAATGTTTTATTGCATTATCAGGGTCTTTTAGTCCGTTGCCTGTCAATATACAAACGACTTTTGAACCTGATTTTACTTTATCTTTTACTTTGATTAATCCAGCAACTGAAGCTGCACTTGCAGGTTCTGCAAGAACTCCTTCTGATGATGCGATTAACTTATATGCTTGCAAAATTTCTTCATCTGTTACGTAATTAATCATTCCGTTACTTTCATCTCTGGCAGCTTCTGCTTGTTTCCAGCTTGCAGGATTACCTATTCTGATTGCAGTAGCTATTGTTTCAGGTTTCATTATTCTCTCACCTTTTACTATCGCTGCTGCGCCTTCTGCTTCAAATCCCATCATCTTTGGAAGTGTCGGGATTTTTCCTTTTTGATGCCACTCTTTATAACCTTTCCAGTAAGCTGTTATGTTACCTGCGTTTCCTACCGGAATAAAATGATAATCTGGAGCTCCGCCTAAGGCTTCACATATTTCAAAAGCTCCCGTTTTTTGTCCTTCTATTCTGTATGGGTTTACAGAGTTTACTAAGGTTATCGGGTACTTATCAGAAATTTTGCGCACAAATTCAAGAGCTTGGTCAAAATTTCCTTGTATTGCGATGATTTCTGCTCCGTACATCATTGCTTGAGAGAGTTTGCCCAATGCAATATATCCGTCAGGGATTAATACATAAGTTTTTAAACCTGCTTTTGCACCGTATGCTGCTGCTGATGCTGAGGTGTTGCCTGTAGAAGCACAAATTATTGCGCCGGAGCCTGACTCTTTTGCCTTTGTTACGGCCATTGTCATGCCTCTATCTTTGAAGCTTCCGGTCGGGTTGCAGCCTTCAAATTTTAAGTATATTTCAGCATCAATTCCGATTTTTTTGCGAAGGTTATCCGCTTTTATTAGAGGAGTGTTGCCTTCGTTCAGCGTTACTATCGGAGTAGAATCTGTTACGGGCAAAAACTCCCTGTACTTGTTGATTAATCCTTGATAATACATTTTCTCTCCTTCTCGAGCTAATTCTTATTTTTATATTCTATATTTTATATTTGTACACGTATAAGACTGTTAACGTTATTTATATATTCGCTTTCTTTAAATTGTGCAATTGCTCTTCGCATATCTTTTTCTTTGCATAATTCTGTAATAACAGTTATGTCTGCTGTGTTATTTTCGCTTACGCCTCTTTGCATTATGCTGGATACGCTTATGTTGTTGCCTTCGCAGATTTTTCCTATATTACCTATTACACCTAGTTTGTTTTTAGCATTTAATGATAGATAATATTTGTTTTCTGTATCTAAAATATTTATTGTCTCTGCGGTTTTATGGTGATTGCATCTCATCATCGGAAGCAAATAATCAGTTTTGCCTATCTCGGCTGCGATTGCAAGAATATCTCCTACAACAGAACTTGCTGTCGGAAATTCTCCTGCTCCTGGGCCGGAAAGCGTTATGTGCCCTACCGGATGGCCGTTCAGGCTAACTGCATTTTTTACGTAGTCAATATGTGATAAAGTTGACGATTTTGATACAAGCATAGGGTGAACTCTAACATCTGCCCTGTTATTTTCATCAAGGCGGGCTGATGCGATAAGTTTTATCTTATATCCTAAATCATTTGCAGCTTTCATATCTTCTGCTCGAACTTTTGTTATGCCTTCTCTATATACATTTTCAACCTTTATTCTTTGACGGAATGCCAATGTTGCAAGTGTTGTAATCTTATATGCCGCATCAAATCCTTCAACGTCTCCTGTTGGGTCCGCTTCTGCATAACCTAGGGCTTGTGCTTCTTTTAATACGTCATCATAAGATGCGCCATCTACATCCATTTTTGTCAAAATGTAATTTGTTGTCCCGTTCAAAATTGCTTCTATATGATCAATTTTGTTGCCTGCAAGAATTGTCTTAATAGGCATAATAATAGGGATACCGCCTGCTATTGCAGCTTCATATAAAACTACTTTATTGTGTGCTTCTGCAAAATTGAAAAGTTCTTCTCCGCGTTTTGCAAGAAGCTCTTTGTTTGCTGTTACAATATGTTTCCCGTTTTCGATAGCCGTTTTTATCAAGTCAAATGCAGGCTCAATTCCTCCGATGAGCTCTACTACTATATCGGCATCTGAATTAACGACTTCATACGGGTCGTCTGTTAGCAAGGCTCTGTCCAAACCTTCTATATTACGCGGTTTATTAATGTTTTTTACCGCAATTTTTGTTACCTTAACAAAATCTGAGTCTTGTAATGTTTTAAATACACCTGAACCTACAGTTCCAAGACCAATCAAACCAATTTTAATATACTTCTTATTTTCCATGTGTTCATCTTATCACAAACTTGAAAAATATGAAATATTTTCTATTCTATTCCCAGCCAATAAGGTGCGCTCATTATACCAATTGCCATCAACACGATTGCAATAGCTGTCAATACTACGGATGCTATTGCAGGACTGTAGTCATCCAACGGATTGCCGTATTTGTCTTTGTATCTGTTGAAACACATTGCAAGCAAATCTATAAACCACCATACAAAACAGCCACCCAGAGTAAATAATTGGATAAATCCTATTCTTTTATATCCTGTGTAAAAACGGTGTATTCCAAAAAATCCGAAAAATACGCAAAAGGCTATCGCTTTTAAAAAGTCTTTTTGATAATGTGGCATTGTTCTTTTCTTAATTTCCAAACCGTCCATCTTTTTACTCCTTAATTTACTTTCCGGTGGAGCCAAAACCGCCTTCGCCTCTGGCTGTTTCGCTTAATTCCGTTACTACTTCGATTTTAGCTTGTTCTACTTTGGCTATTACCATTTGTGCTATTCGCTCATCCGGTTGTATTGTATAACTCTCGTTTGATAAATTAACTACAGGGACGCACAATTCGCCTCTGTAATCTTCATCTATTGTGCCTACACAGTTTATAAGTGTTATTCCGTGTTTGATTGAAAGACCTGAACGTGGTCTTACTTGAGCTTCGTATCCGTGTTCTAATTCTATTTTTATCCCTGTCGGAATAAGTGTTCTCTCTAATGGTTTTAATGTTACAGGCTCGCTTATGGCTGCGCACAAGTCCATTCCTGCTGCCCCTGCAGTTTTGTATTCGGGAATAAATTTGTTATGTGCTAAGCGTTTGATTTTTAATACAGTTTTTTCTGCCGTAATCATTAAAGTTTTTTCTCCTGTTTCAATTTTATTATAAGCTCATAAGATTTTTCAATATTTTCTCTTAGCTCAATATCATTTTCCGCTTTTTGCGCTATTGTGTCAATAATGTTAATTGTCTCAGGTAAGGAATTTCTGTAGATGAACATATTTAGTCCCGCTCTTATTCCCATCTCGCAGGCTTCTATTGCTCCAAATTTTGCGACTCCCTTCATTATCATATCATCAGAGATTGTTATTCCTTTGTAATTCAGGGTTTCTCTTAGATATTTTATTGCATTTTTGCTAAGTGATGTCGGAATGATTTCTTTTTCAAAATACGGAACATGCAGATGCGCAATCATTATCATCTCAATCCCGTTCTCTATTGCCGTTTTAAACGGTTTTATGTGGAATTTTTTTAATGTTTCAAAATCCAAATTTATTTCGGGCAAAGTTAGGTGGCTGTCTGCGTTTGCATCCCCGTGACCAGGAAAATGTTTTACGCATGGAATAATGCCGTTTTCTTGGTATGTTTTGGATACTATCTTTTCTGCTTTGATAACATCCTCAGTTTTGCTAGAAAATGCCCGTTCTCCGATGATTGGGTTTGACGGGTTTGTGTTCACATCAATGCAAGGTGCAAAATTCAGATTTATTCCATACGAGACGAGTTCTTCTGCTATTTCTTTTGTCTGTTTTTGTAGAAAATCTTCACCTTTTTCAAAAGCATATTTTGCGGAAAGGTATTTTTTGCCGTTATGTATGTTTTCTGTTCTCTCTACTCTGCCGCCTTCTTGATCTATCGAAAGAAATGGTGGGATGAGTGATTCTTTTTTTATATCAGAAGTCAGAGTTTTAAATTGTTCGGCGGATTTTATATCTTTTGAAAAGAATATAATTCCGCCAAGCCCGTCTTTTAGAGCCTGATGGTATCCATCTCCATCAAGTCCGAGTATAAACATTTGGTATAATTTGTTTCTTAAATTCATATTAAGCCTTTATTATAGGTAATACAAGCTCTTTTAGCTCATATAATTTGCCGTTTTCGACAACTTCTTCGATTTTTTTGAAGATTTTTTCGGTGTCTATATCTGTGCTTATGCAATCAGGTATAGTTAAGTCGTCAGTTTTTTTAACTCCGCAAAAGCCCTTGTTAGCTTTCAAAAATTCCTTGTATGCTTCAAGAATTTTTAAATCGGATTCATCTGGCGTATAATTTTGACCTAAATAATATTTTACGTCTTTTGGCAAATAGTTTAAGTATTCTATTAAGAAATTTACTTCTTGCAAAGTTTCTTCTTCGTTATATTCTCCGCCGCAGCAGAAATTGTTCAAAATAGGTTTGTCTTTTAGTGTTTTTATTGCATCTGCCCAGAGAATACATCCTGAATAAAACCCTATGTAATTGTTTAGTAATCCGATGAGTTTCGGGTATAACATTTTAAATTGAGCTTTTTTCTGTCCGAAGTTTTTATATCTGTTTAAATTGCCGTAAGCATATTCAATGTTTGGCATAATTGCCGAAATATGTTGTACAAACCCGGGATCAAATTGAACTCCGTTCTCAAAATTCATAATCTTTTTTACTCCTTCTAATTTTCTATAAGTTCTTTTAATTCTTCGATTTTTTCCAAGCTGTCGCTTTCAAAATAAATTCTCAAAAGAGGTTCTGTTCCGCTCGGGCGAACTAAAATCCAACTGTTATTGTCGTCTAAATAGATTTTTACTCCGTCTTTTGTGTCTGTCTTAATTATTTTGTATTCTCCGATATCTTTTAATGACTTGAATTTTTCCAGTATGGGCTTGATTTCTTCAGTGTTATTCAACTTTTTGTCAATTCTGTCATTATAAAATTTACAGCCTGCAAAATTGTATAAGTCTTTTTGAAGTTCTGTGAGAGGTTTGTTTTCATAAGTCATTGCTTCCAGTATCAAAGAGTTTGCCAAAAGCCCGTCTTTTTCCGGAATATGTCCTTGAATGCTTAATCCTCCGCTTTCTTCTCCACCTATTATCGGGTTATATTTTCTCATAGCTTCGCCGACATGCTTAAATCCGACTGCAGTCTCTATAACCTCGACTCCCAGTTTTTGCGCGACTTTATCCAACAATAAGCTTGCTCCGACTGTTTTTACCAAACATCCTTTGTAACCTTTGTTTTTTGTCAGGTGAAGAAGCAGGATTGCAATAATCTCATTCGGAGAAACGTATTCCCCGTCTTCGTTGATTACTCCAAATCTGTCGGCATCTCCGTCATTTGCAAATCCTACAGTGTTTTTTGTTGATTTAATTTTTTCTATAAGATCATCAAGATATTTTGGTTTTGGGTCAGGCATTTTGCCACCAAAGTTCTTGTCATGAAACATGTTCATTGTTTCAAATTTTATGTTGTGTTTTTCCAGTAACTTGTCAAAATATCCGATACTTGCAGAATAAAATCCGTCATAAATAATGTTTGTATTTATATTCTTAATTTTGCCGTAATCAATAAGCTTTTCAAGCTGTTTGTTATAATCAGGCTGAAAATCATATAAATTTAATGTACCTTCTTTTTGCGGTTTAATTTCCTGCCCGAGATTTTGCATAAGTTTGTCGGTGATATCGCTTGTAGCCGGGCCTGCATAGTCAGGGATAAATTTAATTCCTAAGTATTCAGGCGGGTTGTGCGAAGCTGTAAACATTATGGCGCAAGCGTTCAGGTGTTTGGCATTATATGCTAATACAGGTGTCGGAATTATTTTGTCGCTGTATAAAACGTCAAATCCTTCTTCACAAAGGATTTTTGCGCACTGCATAGAAAATACATCAGCCATATTTCTCGGGTCGTAGCCTATTATAATTTTTTTGCCAATTCCGAAAGTTTCAAATACGTATTTTCCTATTGCTTTTGTTACGATTGATACGTTTTCTTCATTAAAATCTTTTCCTACAATAGCTCTCCAGCCGTCGGTTCCAAACTTTATACCTGTCATATTTGCCCTCTTTGTACTTTTTTATGTATAATCATAGCTGAAAGACGGTGTTAAGTAAATGATGAATTTCGATAACGTATCTAAAATTGCATATCTTGGTCCGAGTGCATCTTTTTCTGAGATGGCGCATGATATTTTCTGCAGTAAATATAATATTAAAGCTTATCCTGAACCTCAGTGCACAATAAGACAGGTAATAGAATATGTTCAGAATACTCCTGATTCTTTAGGCGTTTTGCCTGTTGAAAATTCAATTGAGGGAACGGTTAGAGAAACATTGGACAATCTTATGGTATGCAAAAATCCGAATATCAAAATTCTGGCGGAAATTGTTATGCCTATAAAACATTGTCTGCTTTCAAGAAATACGGAATTTTATTCGATTACGGGCGTTATTTCTCATCCTCAGGCTTTGGCTCAATGTCAGGATTTTATACATAATGAATTGCCAAGGAATTTGAATATCATAGAGGCTTCAAGTACTGCCGAGGCGGCCAGAAGTCTTGAAAATTATAATCTTACTTATGCTGCAATCGGGAGCGAAAAGACTGCTGAAGTTTATAACTTGAATATTTTGAGAGAAAACATTAACGATGATAAATCCAATCAAACAAGATTTATTTTGATTGGGGATTATGAAACAGAGCCTACAGGAGATGACAAGACAACTCTTATGTTTACGGCTGCAAACAGACCTGGTGCACTGATGGAAATTCTTAACGTTTTTTATCAGAATAATATAAATCTTTCGTATATTTCTTCCCGTCCTTCAAAACACGATTTTGGAGATTATATTTTTATCGTTAATTTTGACGGGCATATTAAAAACCCAAAAATCTTGGAAACAATAAGACAAGTTAAAGAAAAATCTACCTCTATGAAATTTATGGGTTCATACGGTAGATAAAATCTTATTTCTTAAAGATTTTTTTGATTTGATTAATTAAATTCTTTAACCATGTTTCTATTGAGAAATTTTCTTCTACAAATTCTAAATCTTTTTTCCCTACAAAGATATCTTGTTCTTTTTTGCTGAAAATACTTTCATCTAATCTGTTTTGTTTTTCTTTGTCTTCTTTTTGCTCCTGCTGCATATAGCCAAGGTTGCCACCGCCGCCGTCATTGTTCATGCTTGCGGCTTCGCGGATGATTGGCTTGACGCTTAGAACATTAACATCGAAACTCATGACATTTTTCCTTTATGTTTTTCCCTTATATATATAAAGTATTTTTATGTTAAAGAAATGTTACAAAAATGAGAAATGTTACAAAAATTAATAATTGAAAGCTTGTGTATGTCAGCTTTTTGACCAAAATCTTGTATTATTTTGTTCTGATGAAAACGACAGATTGGCATTTAAATCCTAATTCCAATAAATCTCTTTTTCGGAGTGATTTTGAGATGTTTAATCCTTTTATGTTCGGTTTTGGAATTAATATAATCTTTAAAATATGGTCGTTGGAGTCATATTCGGTAATAATTTTTTCAATTAGCGGTTCGTGTTCGATATCTAGTCCGTCAGCAAACCTTAAAATGCCTGCAAGACGTTTTATAATTTTTCGTTCTGTTTTTGAAAAGCTTCCATAAAGAGTGTGTCTGTTTTTGTCAGGCAAATTGCCTCTATGATATCTTACGATACAGGCAATTATTTTAATCTCTTCGTCTGCAAATCCTTTTATTCCTTCTTTGAGAATAATATCTCTTGAATGTTTGTTATGCGATTTTGCTTCCACCGAGTAGCCGATATCGTGAAGAAGTGCTGCAGCTTGTAAAATTTCAAGCTCTCTTTGAGGCATCTCTAAAATATTCTTGCTCAATTCTTCAAAAAGCATTGTGCAAAGGCGTTTTACTTCATTTGCGTGCGGAGCATTTTTTTCAAGGTATTTGTTTAATAATTCTTCCGGTGTCAAATTCATAACGATGTAAAGTTTAGCAAAAATTTTTCTGTAATGCAATTTTTATGGTAAAATATCAAGTGTATAAGTGCATAAATCTTGGTAAATTTGGAGAAAAAATCTATGGATGAAAACTTTCAGGGTTATTCGGAAAGCAAAGATTCTTTTGATATTCCGCCTGAATTGTTGGATGAAATTCAGAGGAATATTGAGGAGATTATTACTAGTTTTCCTGTTCCGGAAGATAATAAACTCGATGTTATAAAAAAGATTAATTTCATGTATTCTCATACTCGGCACATGTCTTTAACTGACGGATTGACAGGGCTTTATAACAGAAGACATTTTGACAGCATGGTTGAGAGAGAATTTTTGCGCTCAAAACGTTATGATGGGGATTTGAGTCTTGCAATAGTTGATATAGATTTCTTTAAAAAGATTAATGACAAATACGGGCATCTATGCGGTGATTATGTTTTAAAAGAAGTCGCATATATGATTTTGGATAATTTTAGAAAAACAGATTTGGTATTCAGATATGGCGGAGAAGAATTTGTTGTTCTTTTAACGGAGACTGATATTAACGGCTCTGTTGTTCCTTTGGAAAGATTACGCAAAAGAATTGAGGAATATCCATTTAAGTTTAACGGTGAAGGTTTGAAGTTAACAATAAGTATCGGGGTTGCGGATAATCTTGTAGAAAGTACTCAAGAGTTGATTGATAATGCTGATAAAGCTTTGTATGAAGCAAAAGGCGGCGGAAGAAACCGAGTTATTGTTTTTAATAATAAAAAAGATTAATGTAAATTGCCTGGTCGGCTAATAGTATTTGTAGCGTTAGGTATTATCATGTAGGTAATTAAGATTGAAAAAGATATTACCCCTCATGTAACTAATGGGAAAAATAGTATGAGCAAAAGAATGGATGATTTACAAAAGTATTTTATGAACATTTTGAACCACGATTTAAAAACGCCGGTTCTGGCGCAAGTGCGATCTTTAAATATGCTTCTTGACGGCGCATTTGGTTCTTTAAATCAGGAACAAACTGAGATGATCCGATTGACTAAGGATTCTTGTGAGACCATTTTGGATATGGTTTATACAACCTTGATGAATTATAAGTTTGAACAGAAAGAAATTCGATTTAACTATGAGCCTTTGAATGTGGTAGCGCTTGTTGAAGGCTGTTGTGCAGATTTAAAAAGCAGTTTTAAGGATAAAAATTTGAATGTAAAGATTTATCCGTCAAAGAATATTTCTTTGGTAAAAGGGGACAAAATGTTTTTTAAGCTTGCAATAGAAAATATAATTGCAAACAGCATCAGCTATGCGTATAGGGATACAACATTTTGTATAAAATTTAAAAATACAGGACTGAATACTTGTATTTCTGTGATACATAAGGGTACTCAAATGCCGGAGGAGATGCTGGATTGTATGTTTGATTATTATGCTTGCAATTCATCAAAAAATACAAAAATAGGTTTTGGTATCAAGTTGTATCTTGCTTTACAAATAATAAAAGCTCACGGCGGCGGAATTGTTGTACGTAACAATTTGTATGATGAGACGGTGTTTGATATAATTATGCCTAATTGTGCCGAAAAATCTTATGTCATAAAGCTCGATAGAGACTTATTGCTTAATGAAAATGTGTCTGCATAAAGTTAACAGTTTTGCAAAAAAAGTCTGTTCGTGCTATCATACGGGTATAAAGAATAGATTAGGGGAGAAATACATGTCAGACGGAACACAAGAAACTATGCAGGATAACGCACAGATTGCTGAAAAACCTGTTAATGAACATATAGAAGTAAACGAGCTTCCTGATAATGATGAGGCAATTGAGACAAAAACCTCTCAAGAATACAGTGCTGAAAATATCAGAGTATTAGAAGGTTTGGAAGCTGTTCGTATGAGACCGGGTATGTACATCGGCTCAACTTCTCAAAGAGGTTTGCACCACTGTATATATGAGATTGTAGACAACTCTATTGATGAATCTCTGGCAGGTTTTTGTACTGATATACACGTTACGGTTCATAAAGATAACAGTGTTACGGTTGAAGATAATGGTAGAGGTATCCCTGTTGATATAAAACAAGATTCCGGAAAGTCGGCTTTGGAAATCGTTCATACAGTGCTTCACGCAGGCGGTAAGTTCGGTGATGGCGGGTATAAAGTTTCAGGCGGTCTTCACGGTGTTGGTGCTTCTGTTGTAAACGCGCTTTCCGAAAAATATATTGTAGAAGTTTCTCGTCAAGGGTATGTTTGGAGACAGGAGTATATGAGAGGCGAACCGATGACTCCTGTTGAAAAAGTCGCTACAACAGACAAAACCGGTACAAAGACTACTTTCTGGCCTGACCCTGAAATATTTACGGAAACAACTGTTATCGATTGCGATGTTATCGCAAACAGACTTCGTGAAATGGCATTTTTGAATAAGGGATTAAAGATAATTTTCCATATTGATGCTACAGGAGAAGAAGAAGTATTCCACTATGTTGGTGGTATTGCTAGTTATGTTGAATTTTTGAATAAAAATAAAACAGTTCTTCATGACAAGCCGATTTATATTGATAAGGTTGTAAACCAAATGCAGGTTGAAGTTGCTATGCAATATACGGATGCTTATAACGAAAGTGTTCTGTCATTTGCAAACAATATCAATACACATTCCGGCGGAACTCACCTGACAGGTTTCAGAAACTCTATTACTCGTGTATTTAACGATTATGCAAGAAAAAATAATATCTTGAAAGATTCTGATCAAAATCTATCCGGAGAAGATGTAAGAGAAGGCTTGACTGCTATTGTCAGTGTTAAGATTCCAAACCCTGAGTTTGAAGGCCAAACAAAGGAAAAATTGGGTTCTCAAGAGGCTTTGGGTGCCGTTCAGGATGCGGTGAGAGAAAAGTTGCAAGAGTGGTTAGAATTCAACCCTAAGATTGCAAAGACTATTTTAGAAAAAACGCTTCAGGCTCAGCGCGCTCGTGAAGCTGCAAGAAGAGCAAGAGAATTGACAAGAAGAAAATCTGTTCTTGAAAATTCTACATTACCTGGAAAACTTGCTGACTGTTCAAACAGAGAACCTGAAAAATGTGAGATTTTCCTTGTTGAGGGAGATTCTGCGGGCGGTTCTGCTAAGCAGGGTAGAAACAGAATGTTTCAGGCAATTTTGCCTTTGAGAGGTAAAATCTTAAACGTTGAAAGAGCTCGTTTGGATAAGATTTATGCAAATAACGAAATCCAGTCTATGGTACAGGCTTTCGGTATTAACATAAGCAAGAATGAAGATGAAGTTGATATAGAAAAGCTTCGTTATCATAAAATTATTATCATGACCGATGCCGATGTTGATGGTGCGCATATCAGAACATTGTTATTGACATTCTTCTTCAGATATGCAAAACCGTTGATTGATAACGGTTATGTATATATTGCTCAACCGCCTTTGTTTAAAATCACTATTGGTAAGAATATTGAATACTTATACAATGAACATGTTTTGGATAAGATGTTGAAAGAACGCGGTATTAAGAATTTAAGTTTATCTGATAAGAAGAAAACTAATGTTAAATCAGGTGAGGAACTTCTTGAGCTTATAAAGAACATGTCAATCTTCTATAATTCTTATAATAACCCGATTTTGAATTTATATCCGGCGGTTGTTCTAAGAGGGCTTGTTCGTTCAAATATTACACCTGAAGATTTTGATGATCAGGCTAAAATGGCTGAAATTGTTGAATATTTGAACCATTATTTACAGGATCACGCAAAGAATTACAATATTCAAGAAGCTGCTAATTATGTTGTTTCGTTGAAATATAATCCTGAAAATTCAAAATATTCAATACAGTTGAATACGAATGAAGAGGAACACGTTATTTTAAATCAAAATATCGTAAAGAGTTCTGAGTATAAGAGATTGAAGACTTCATATCCGCTGATAAGAGACTTTTTGATTGAAGAATCAGACGGTTTGTTGTTGGAGACTGATACAGAACAATACGAAATTCATTCATTTGAAAAATTACAAAAACTAATTGACGATAGAGGTCAAAAGGGTATGACTATCCAACGTTTCAAAGGGTTAGGTGAAATGATGCCTCAACAACTTTGGGAGACTACAATGGATCCTTCTACAAGAACTCTATTAAAAGTAAGCATAGAAGATGCAATGCTTTGCGATCAATTATTTGATATTTTGATGGGTGATAAGGTTGATCCTCGTCGTAACTTTATTGAAGCAAATGCTGTATATGCTACAAATATTGATACATAGAGCATTTGTAATTTTGGATAGTATTTTGCAAAAAGAGCTGAATCGTCAGCTCTTTTTTGTGAACAAAATTAGTTAGAACTTAATTCCTTTATTGAACAGCTTATGAAAATTAATTAGTAATCTTTAGAGTAGGAAGAAGTTTTTTGCCGTATTCGTTTCATAGACAAATCTTGTTGCTTTGAAGCTTGGTTTCGGTTCAAAGTGGAAAGAATAAATTTTTTCTTTTTTGTTTTTAAATGCACATAGTCCAACTACTTGGTTGTCGTCAGAGAAAAAGTTTTTTAAAAATTCCATAAAATACACATCCTTCTTTTTTTGTTGTATAATTTTTTTAAGGATAAGATATAAAAAGTCAATATAAGGAGAATTATTATGGCAGGAAAAGTTACTAAGGATATGGGAATTTTAGAAATTGCACAAAAATATCCTGAAAGTATTGAAGTTTTTCAAAAGTATGGATTAGGATGTTTAGGTTGTGCAGCAGCAAGATTTGAAAACCTTGAAGCAGGAGCAAAAGTTCATGGTTTTGATCCTGATCAAATGGTTGCGGACATCAATGCATTAATCGAAGCTTAATGCATTTCAAAAATACGACTGACAAAGGCACCTTGTATAAATACAAGGTGTTTTTTTACTGTAAAAAATTTAATGTGCGCGGCGTTGTCCTTAGCCGCGCTAAAAGATTTCGTTTGCTTTTTAGCAAACGGAACGAACATCAATTTGGTCAAATCGGCGCCATAGGCGACGAAGTATTTATTGCGGTTTTCTTCTTTTTTGGTTCTTTTTTTTCTTCTTTGATGCAAAAGAAGAAAAAATGAA